>NZ_JBYSWU010000049.1:0-64712 GCF_058781505.1 Paraburkholderia sp. FW306-2-2C-D06C
CCGCAGTACTGACGCGCGTATCCAGACCACTGATCGCCGTCGTGTTGTCCGTGATGCCCGTTTCAGCCGTACCCATGCGGGTGTCCAAGCCGCTGATCGCGGTGGCGTTGGTCTTGATCTCCGTTTCCGCAGTACCGATGCGCGTATCCAGACCGGTGATCGCCGTCGCGTTATTCGCGAGATCAATCTTGTTCTGCGTGGCCGCCTTATCCAGCGCCGCGAGGCCATCGCCGACCGTCGCTACTGCCGTGCCCTGGACCGTGTATTTGGGCCCCGTCACCGCTCCCGTAGCCGATTCGATCGTTGCACCGCCGCCCAGCGCCGCGACCACAGGTGAAAGCTGGCCCACGGTTACAGCGTCGCTCGTCTCCGTGCCGCTCGCCACGTTGACGATCTGGCGGGTACCGATTGCCCCTCCTCCGACGGACAGCGAATTGGCACGGTTGGCCACCGCCCCCTGGCCCAGTGCAACGCTGCCCGCAGCCGTAACCTGGGCGTCAGCGCCCAACGCCACGCCCGACGAAACCGAAACCGACGACGAGTTGCCGATCGAAATGGACCGGGCGCCGTCAACCTTCGCGGCTTCACCGATCGAAATCGAAGCGGCTCCCTTCGTACTTGTAGCTGCGCCAATGGAAATAGAGGAATAGTCCGCACCCAACACGCCCACCGTTGTTGCTCCCGCGCCAATCGCGATATCTCCTGCTGCGGCTGCAGACGCGGTGCTGCTCGACCCACTGTTCACTTTTATCCTTGTGTCGTCCAGGGCGGCGAATGTGCTGATTCCTGCCGCGCGGGTCTCCACAGGCGAACTCTGGACTGGCGTCGAAACGTTGGCCACGTTATCGTCCTGCGCGTACAGGGCGTCGGCCGACAAGCCGCTCGCCGCCATGCCGTTCGCTGCCAGCAACATCTGAGCCGCCTGCATATCCGACGCCGTGTTCTGCCGCTGCCGTTCCTCGGCAACAAGCGCCGCCGTCAGGGACGTGTCGTCCGAGGCGACGGATTCGGTAAGAGTGAGTGGCGCCTCGCCGGCTACGTCCTGAGCCAGCGCTGGCACGAACATCGAAGACATACCGATCGCGACGACTGCGGCCAGTGCGCGAGCACTCTTCGACTTTCCGCGCGATTTCGCATACTCAGCGACTGCGGTCCATGTGTTCGTCGCCGCGTTCCAAATAACTCGATAAGCCTTGTTCATGTCTGCTCCAAAGATAAAGAATCCATGGAACAAGTTTACGATTTGAAAGTTTTTTGAGATACGAGACGCGTCCGAATTAAAAGCCTTTGATAGATAGGACGAGTCCGAAAACAGATCTCATACCTGTCGAACAGCGCTGTCCAACGCCGGGTGGGCCTGGACAAGCTCCAAGAAACGGGTGAGCAGCTCGTTCAGGGCAAGGCAGGCTTTGCGGTTGAGCTCGAGCGCCACTGCTTCCGAAGAGCGGGCCGTCGCGCACGAAAAGCGCGCCCTGCGTGAAATCGACCTGGAGCGCAGCACCCGCCAAAAGAGCGAGAAGCAGGTTGAAGAACTGCGCGCGCAACTCCAGGCAGTCCAGGGTCAACTGAAAGACGCCGCCGTACACCACGCCGAGGAGCTTGCCTCTCTGCGTACCGAACTCAGACTGTCGCAGCAGCATGCGCAGAGCGCCGCGAAACAGCATCTGGCGATAACTGATGAGCTGACACGCACTCGATCGCTATTGCAGGATGCGCAGCAACGGGCCGCACGGGCCGAAGCCGAACTTCAGACCACCAACCGGCGCATCAATGAACCGAAAAAGACGCCGGCAGGACGCGCTGCACCGAAACAGAAGCCGACGTGACGGCGTGACGCCGGCGCAACGAGAAACGAATTGTTCAGGGCCGACGAATTAGCCACGAGTATTGATCGCACCGCAATAAAAATGAGACGTGTCTGATTTCCAGATGAGTTGCCGGCGGGTATCGTTCCCAGCTTCTTCAGGATGGAGGTTCCCGTGCGGAAACATCAAGATGTATCGGATGCTCAATGGCAAGCTGTGGAAACGCTCTTCCGAAACTTCAGAGCGCGGAAAGATCCGCGCGGACGGCCTTCGCATAGCCCACGAACAGTGCTAAATGCCGTGTTGTGGGTTCTGACATCCGGCCGCGCCTGGGCAACGCTGCCAAAGCATTACCCTGACTACCGCACATGCCACCGTCACTTTAAAGCCTAGTATGACTCGGGTGTTCTACGAGAGGCACTACGGGGGCTCTTCGGCGTGGAGGGCATAGCGGTGTACGAGGCAATGACATCGCGGATGCAGACTGCGCGCAGTGACAGGGCTCAGGTGCATGACTTCGGAGTAGGCATTCCAGTAACCTGTACGACCGAAGGCACGCGTTTCATCAGAATATGAGCTCCTTGAGCTCAGGCTGAAATGGCAGGCCACGACTAAGCAAAGCGGCGGACCGAAGTTCGCCCCCTTGGTGAAGTCACCCTCCCGGCGGGAGGACGCACCATCACTTCTGCAGCTGGCAAGAACCGATACGCCATGCTAAGGATGCCTACGCGTGACTCATTTTCCACCCTCGGTTCATTCAGTTCTTGCGGTTCTGCGTTGGCCACCGCTGCGCGGTCGCGGATAAGTTTTTCCCCCTCTTCTCGATAAACCTGAATGCAAAAGAATTCGCCTTCCGGCAATCTTCCGCCATTGTTCGCTCCATCGCGGCGATGGTTCATTTTCGGGTCCGCAGCCGTTGCCGCGGCCGGCCTGGTCGGCCTAGTCCGTCACGGCAGTGTGCCAGGACTGGCCGGTGCTTATGCGCAAAGCGCGAGCGCCAACGAGGCGGATTTCGCGGCATTCATGCGTCTGTCTCAGTACTTGACCGGCAAGACTTCGCTCGATGTCGAAATTGGTCACGCAATCTTCGCGGGCCTCGTCGACGGCGATCCGAAGTTTGCCCAGCAGGTTGCGCGGCTCAACGACTTTGTCGCCAGTTCGAAGACGCCCGCCAACGGCCTGCAGCAGGTGCTCGACAGCAGCCAGCCCGCGCTCGCCAGCGTGCCGAAGCGGGTGATGCCCGCGTGGTATCTCGGCGTGGTCGGCACCGGCACGAAAGCGCGCACGGTCGCCTATGAACAGGCCCTGATGTACCCCCCAATCGCCGACGTCATCGTGATGCCAAGCTACGCGCGCGGCGTACCCGGCTACTGGGCGCAGCCGCCCCGCCTCTCCCATTCCTGATCCAGTCTGAACAGCCATGCCATTGAATAACTCTGCCGACGTCGTGATCGTCGGCGCCGGGATTGCCGCCGGACAGATCGCGCAGAAGCTCGCGAAAGCCGGCATCGACGTCCTGATGCTCGAGGCCGGCCCGCGCATCGAGCGCTGGCGCATCGTCGAGAACTATCGCAACAGCCCGTTCAAGTCCGATTTCCAGTCGCCGTATCCGCCGACCGAACACGCTCCCCATCCGCAGTATTCGCCGAACAACGACTACCTCGTGCAGCGCGGCCCCGAGCCGTACAAGGCCGGCTATCTGCGCATGGTGGGCGGCACGACCTGGCACTGGTCCGCGCAATCGTGGCGTCTGCTGCCCAACGACATGAAGCTCAAATCGATGTATGGCGTGGGCCGTGACTGGCCGATCAGCTATGACGACCTCGAACCGTACTACTACGAAGCCGAAGTCGAGATGGGCGTAGGCGGTCCTGATGAAGGGCTGGGTTCGCCGCGCTCGAAGCCCTACCCACACCCCGCGTTGCCGTTATCCGATTTCGACCAGCGCTTCAAGGAGGTCGTCGAAGCGGCCGGCTACAAACACGTAACCGAACCGGCTGCGCGCAACACCGCGCCGTTCGATGGCCGTCCCGCATGCTGCGGCAACAGCAACTGCATGCCGATCTGTCCGATCGAAGCGCAATACACCGGTGAAACAGCAATTCGCAAGGCCGAAGCGGCCAAGGCACGCTTGCTGCCGAATGCCGTGGTCTACCGGATCGAGCACGATGAAAACGCTCAGATCGTGGCGGTGCATTACAAAGATCCGAACGGCACGTCGCACCGCGTGACGGGCAAGATTTTCGTGCTCGCGTCAAACGCGATCGAAACGCCGAAGCTGATGCTGATCTCGAAGAGCGACAAGTTCGCCAACGGCATCGGCAACAGCTCGGACCAGGTGGGTCGCAACCTGATGGACCACCCCGGCACGACCGTCACGTTCGTCTCCGCCGAGCCAATGTGGCCAGGCCGCGGACCGATGCGCCTAAGCTGCATCAACAACCTGCGCGACGGCCCGACGCGCTCCGAATACTCCGCGATGAAAATCAACGTGGGCAACTATTCGCCGATGCGCGCGGTAACGGATTACCTGCTCGGCAAGGGCATCTACGGCGCCGAGCTCGACGAGAAGATCCGCGAATACTGCTCGCGCTGGGTTGTCGTGAACAGCTTCTTCGACATCCTGCCGGACCCGGAGAACCGCATCACCGCGAGCACCGAGTTCAAGGACAAGATGGGCATTGCACGCCCAGAGGTGCACTACCGCATCGACGACTACATCAACAAGGCGGCGAAAGTCGCGCGCGGGCACTACGCGAACATCGCGAACCTGTTCGGCGGTACCGAAGTGCGTTTCGACGATAAGTACTTCAACAACAACCACATCATGGGCACGCTGATCATGGGCGACGACCCGCGCGACTCCGTGGTCGACAAGGATCTGCGTTCGCACGATCACCGCAATCTCTTCATTGCGTCGAGCGGCACGATGGCAAGCGCCGGCACGGTCAACTGCACGTTGACGCTGTGTGCGCTGTCCATGCGGTTGGCCGATAAGTTGATCGATGAAATGAAGCATGCGTGAGGCGCGGGCAATGAAAAACACACAACCTCAGCGCCGCTTTGCTGCGCTCCTGAAGTGGCTGCAGGCCGCCGCGCTTGCAAATCTCGCGCTGTCCGGCCTCGCACATGCGGACGACACCGCTCTCATCAAACACGGCGAATATCTTGCGCGCGCGGCAGACTGCATCGCCTGCCACACGTCGAACAAGTCGCAACCGTTCGCCGGCGGCGTACCGTTCAACCTGCCGTTCGGCACGATCTATTCGACCAACATCACGTCGGACAATAGGCACGGCATCGGCGCCTTGAGCGACGCGGACTTTATCAGCGCCGTGCGTGAAGGCAAGTCGAAGGACGGCAAGCGTCTGTATCCGGCCATGCCGTATACGTCGTACACGCAGATGACCGACGCGGACATCCTCGCGATCCGAGCCTATCTGCGCACGATCGCGCCGATCGCGAAACCCGCGCCGGAGAACACCCTGTCGTTCCCGTTCAACCAGCGTTGGGCGATGGTGTTCTGGAATCTGTTCAACTTCAGCTCGGGCCGCTTTCATCCCGACACGACGAAAAGCGCGGAGTGGAACCGCGGCGCGTACCTGGTCGGCGCACTCGAACACTGCCAGGAATGCCATACGCCGCGCAACTTCATGCAAGGCCTGTCGAGCAAGTCGCTGGCGGGCGCGCAGCTCGGCAACTGGACCGCGTACAACATCACACCGGCTAAAACCGCCGGGATCGGTGGCTGGACCGACGCCGAACTGATCGCCTATCTGCGCGACGGTGTGGCGCCGGGCAAGGCGAATGCGGCCGGCCCGATGGCAGAAGTCGTCGAGAACAGCACGCGCTTTCTCACACCCGGCGATCTTAAGGCGATGGCGGCTTATCTGCGCAGCGTGCCGGCACAGAACAACGCCGAAACCCAGCCGCGCTTCGCGTATGGCTCACCGATCCAGACTGTCACGCAAATACGCAATCAGGCTCTGACAGTGCTGGGCGGCGGCGGCGTTGCAGACGGTCGCACGTTGTACAACGGCAATTGCGCGAGCTGCCATGGCTGGCAAGGCACCGGTGTGGGCGGCGAGGCGGCGGGCGCGTATCCGGCGTTGCTGCATAACACCGCGGTTGGCGCTTCGACGCCCGACAACCTGACCATGGTCGTCCTGCACGGCGTGAGCCGGCAGACCAATCTGGGCCACGTCGCGATGCCCGCCTTCGCGGATCAGCTGACCGATGCCGAGGTCGCCACGCTGGTGAACTTCGTCTCGACCCAGTTCGGCAATCCCGCCGCCACGACTACCGCCGACAAAGTCGCCAGAATGCGCTGAGCGCGTCACGCAATCAGCGCAAGCATCAGACACAACAGATGAAACAACAAAATACTACCCGCGACGTGCTCCTGAAGACGTTGCTTGCCGCCACCAGCGCGGTGGCGATTCCTGCCTGTGCACAAAGCAGCGTGACGCTGTACGGCGTGGTCGACGATGCGATCGCGTAGGTCAACAACCAGAAAGGACATTGCAACGTTTATCTTCAGCAGGGCAACCTGTATTCATCGAAATTCGGTCTGAAAGGTACGGCGCGAAATCTGAATTTAGAACTTGTCTGATGTTCGTGGCTCGATCTCTCCGGGAAAATTCAAACTTTTGAACCGATCCGGCGCCGGCTGCCCAGGCAGATCGTCGCGCGGCATTGGAGAATGCCATTTAATTACTTTCCGGAGAATCTGCTCGTGCGCCATTGCGACGCCAAACCTGGTCTGTGCCGCCGCGTCGTGTCAGCAGCGTTGCTGTTTTTCGCCTTCGCGCTCGTCCCAGCCACTGCCCGCGCGGCGCACCTGTACGCGTTTGGACAAGGCTCGATCGCGGTGCCATCGAGCGCTCTGCCGGGCACCGTCGTGGCGCGCGACTATTTCACGCCTCAACAGATTTGCGGAAAAAGCGCCTGTGAGGTGACCGACGTCGTACTCAACCCGCGAGGAGCGTTGCAAAGCGCGATCGGCCCGGATATTGAAACGACCGTCTCCGGCTTGTCCACGCGCGTGCTCTTTGACGGCACGCCGGCGACATCCGACACCAGGACGACGATCCGGCAATCCGTGGAAGTCCAGCTGTTCCGGGACGCTCGGACGCCGCAGAACGGCTCGCTGAAGCCGGGCTGGCTCAACTTCTACTATTCCATTAGCACCAAGGCCGGCATCCTGGATCCCAACAAGGGATCCGTCATCTACCTGACCGCGACGACCCAATTCATCAACGGCACCTGCTCGACTCCCGATCAGACCGTCACGATGCCGACCGTTACCGCCAATGATTTCAAAGGCGTCGGTTCGATTGCCGGAGGGAGGATCGTCCAGCTGCAACTGAACAATTGTCCGGCCGGGTTCGCCCGGGTCGGCTATCAGGTCATGCCGCTCGACGGCGCCGTCGACGCAGTGCCGGGGACGATAAAGTTGCGCCCGGGCTCGAGCGCCACCGGCGTCGGCATCCAGCTCTACGACGCGACGAGCGGGCAGCCGTTGCCGTTTCAGAAATCGCAGGCTGTGACGACCTACAACTCGAGCACTGGAGGTTCAGCCACGGTTCCGCTCTTCGCCGCCTATGCGCAAACCGATTCGAGAGTCGGGGGCGGCTCTGTGCAAGCCGCGGTCTCGATCCTGCTCGATTATCAATGACGCGATGGCCGTCGATCCATCCAGTCCGCGTCGATGGCGCCCGACGCGCGGCCCGAAGCCGAGATGTTCTTTACGCTATGTACCTGCATGGTGACGAAATCTAACGCGCGGCAAATGAATCAGGCATTTGCCGCGCGCAAATTGCACCTAAGTTGCTGGTTCAAAGAGACCGAAAAAATTTACGGTTAGATCTTAAACCCCCCTTTATAGGAACAGGAAAGATGACGATGGTTTATCGCGGAATGGACCGTGCCACTCTGGATATGGCATACAACAACACGCAAGCGATCCCCGATTTCGCCGCTGTCTATGCCGATTTCCAGGCGCGCAGCGCACAGTTCTATCAGACGGCCACATGTCGGCGGGACATCCGGTACGGCCGAAACCCACGTCAGCGTTTCGACTGGCTCCCCAGTCAGAAGACCAATGCGCCAACCTGGATCTTCATCCATGGCGGCTACTGGCAGAACTGCAGCAAGGAGGATTTCGCGTTCGTGGCCGAGGGACCGCTCGCACATGGATTCAACGTCGTGCTGGCTGAATACACTCTCGCGCCGCAGGCGTCGATGACACAGATTGTCGACGAAATCGGCAGCCTACTCGACCATCTGGCGGCCGATCTCGACGGGTTGGGAATCAGCCGCGGGCCTGTCTGCCTGAGCGGGCATTCGGCTGGCGGACATCTGAGTGCCGTGCATCGTTCGCACCCTCTGCTCGCGCACGCAATGCCGATCAGTCCATTGGTCGATCTGGAGCCGATCAGCCTTTCGTGGCTGAACGAAAAGCTGAATCTCACGCCGCACGAGATCGACGTGTACAGTCCGTTGCGACACATTGGTAAAGGCGCCCCGATGACCGTCACCGTGGGTGCAGCCGAACTGCCTGAACTCGTGCGGCATGCGAGTGAATATGCGACTGCGGCCCGGAAAGCCGGCGAAACGGTCTGGCACATCGAGGTTGACAACTGCACGCACTTCTCCGTGCTCGAAGATCTGGCACGACCGTCAGGCGTCCAGATTTGCGCACTGGCAAGCGACATGGCCCGCTGAGTCTCCTGCTGTTCGCCGGGGGCACCGCACGTCGGTCTCTCGCGCATGTGCACAAAGCGGCACGCCGTGTGGATGCGCGCGACGATCAGCGTATTGACCTCTTTTGCGGTGCTCGGCCTCGGTTCTTTTACTTTACCTTGGCAATTGCGGCGCGCTGGTGTCGATGTCGGAGAAAACGCGCAAGTAGCCTCTGCGCCGTTATGATGTTTGCGTAGCTCAGGGGCGGCCGGAATTCGTTAATACCTGAAGCTTTGGCTATTCACGAATCCCGGCCAACCCTCTACTCCGGCGACCGGTTCGCCGTCACCGACGCGAAGACCGGCGAAATCCGCGATGCCGAACTGTTATTCGCCGTGCTCGGCGCGGCGAATAACACGTACGCCGAAGCGACCTGGACGCAGCAGTTGTCCGACTGGATCGCTCGCATGTGCGCACGTTCGAATTCCTCGAAGGCGCGCTGGTGGTAAGCCAACCACGTCTCGACGCTCTGATCAAACACGAGTTCGACGTACTGATGACGCGACCAGCGTAGCGTCATCACGAAGAACCACGTCCTGAGCGTGTGACCGGATTCATGCACGAGCGCGAGGCCGGCGCCGAAGTCGACCTGCGCGGCATCGGCCGGCAAGAAGTCCAGAATCGTCGCCTTGCCGCATGCGAACAAGGACTTGGCGGTACTCAAACAATTCGAACCTCCGGTTGGCCATGGGCGCTCCGCTCAAAAAAGAGCGAAGCGTACCCAGTTGGGAAAGTTCGAACCGCGTTCTGCTACACGGTGCAGGTGGCGCCTATACACCGATCATCCTGTGGCGCCATTACGGCGATCATGGACTGGCTCCATTACGCCGATCCTGCGCTCGCGCCTATGCGCCGATCCTGCGCTGGCTCCTATGCGCGATCCGTGACACCGGCTGCTATCATCAGCCAACGCGAGTATCAGGGCCGTAGGCTGCTACCTTTTTCTGCTTTTTCAACTACGGAACCATTACATGACTGTATTTCAGGTGACCGGCGTTCTGTTCGCGGTCGTGGCCATCTTCGGCGTCGTCAACTATCGTTTCATCAAACTGCCTGATACGCTGGGAATTACCGCCGTCGGGCCGGTCACCTGCCTGCTCGTGTCGACAGCAGGCTTCTACTATCCTGCGATGGTCGTTCATGCGCGCAAGATCGTGACCCAGATTGATTTTGCCGATATCGTGTTTCACGGCCTGCTGAGCCTGCTACTGTTCGCGGGCGCACTGCACGTCGATCTGTCGCGTATGCGCACGCAGAGGCGCGCGGTGTTGATGCTGGCCACGATAGGCGTGCTGATCTCCATTGCAGCTGTCGGGCTGGGTTTTTTCTATGTCGCGCAGTGGTTCGGGCATCCGATCAGTCTCCTGTGGTGTCTTGCGTTTGGCGCCCTGATTTCACCCACCGACCCGATTGCTGTGCTCAGCGTGCTCAAGAGCGCAGGCGCGCCGGAGAACCTCGAGACCAAGATCACCGGCGAGGCGCTTTTCAACGACGGCACCGCCGTTGTTGCATTCGTGACACTCGTCGGCCTTGCTACCGGCGAGAGCGAATTTTCGGCCGCGTCCGTTGCGTTCGATCTGTTTCGCGAAGTCGCGGGCGCGCTCATTCTCGGCGCTGGCCTGGGCTTTGGTGCATCACTGCTGCTGCGCGGGATCGACAGTTATCCCGTCGAGATCCTGATCACGCTCGCGCTCGCCACGGGCGGATACAGTCTGGCGGAACTTCTGCATGTGTCGGCACCGCTGGCCGTGGTCATAATGGGCCTGGTGATCGGGAACCATGGCGCGCTGACCTCAATGTCGGAGAAAACCCGCGAGCACCTGTTCAGTTTCTGGGGCCTACTGGATGAGCTTCTCAATCTCATGCTGTTCGGCCTGATCGGGTTGGAGATCATCGCGCTCTCGCTGCATCGGCACATTGTCTGGCTCGGGTTGGCCGCGATCCCCGTCATCCTGATCGCCCGGGGAATCAGCGTCGCCGTACCGCTGCTGGCCCTGCAGAATTTCCGCCGGTTGAACCCGCATTCAGCGACCATCATGACGTGGGGCGGCCTGCGCGGCGGCATCTCGATTGCACTCGCGCTTTCGCTGCCGGAATTTCACGGCCGGGAAATGCTCATTGGCGTAACCTATCTGATTGTCGTGTTCAGTCTGTTGATCCAGGCTACCACGCTGGGACGCCTGGTGAGGCGCTTCTATCCGCGCTAAAGCAGTCCGCGCCGACGTCGCCCCCTCACGTCACCCTCGAACGTACGTTGCAAACCGGATCGAGACCTACCGGTATCTGTTCAAAGCACATCCCTACGCGAAAACCGTCGGCAATTACGAAGCACTGCTGCCGTGAAATGCGGGAACGCCTGAGCGCGACATAACGGCATAACGCATATCAATCTCGTATGCGATCCCCCATGGATCGCATACGTTGGAGGCCCAGCCCTGAACGATCCATTCTGACGACCATCATCCAACAACAGCGGGCCTTAACCCATCCGGTTATATGGAAGTCATGCGCCCTCCGCCCGGAGAGCCTGGATCATGAACGCGGCATCCATGGTTCGCTGCAAGCCGATCCAGATGGTTTTGGCGCCGGGTTCGCCGTCGCTCTTGCGGCCCAGGAAACCACCCAGTGAAGCGATCAGGCGAATCACTTGATTGAGCATGGCTGGCTTCTTTGACGCCCTTGATGCCGAAGCCATCTGCGAAGCGGCAAGCCGCCCTTATATGCGCTTCGTGCCCATCAAGACGCCCGCGCAGCAGAGCGTAATGGTGATCCACCGCATGCGCGCCGGATTCGTCGAAGAACGTACCGCACTCACCAGCCGGCTACGCAGTCTGATAGGCGAGTTTGGTGTGTTCATCCCCCAAGGTATCGAAGTCTTCCGCACCAGGTTCGTTGAAGCGCTCGAGGACGCCTCCAACGAACTCAGTGGTCTTGCACGCACTGCGCTACTGCAGGGCTGGGAACACTGGCAGGCGCTCGACCGGCAGATCACCTCATCGGACGAACAGATCGCCTCACACGCCAAACAGGACAGTCAGGCGCAGCAACTGATGGCCATCGTCGGCGTCGGACCGCTCACCGCGTCCGCAGCAGTTGCCACCATCGTCGACGCCCGGCAGTTCGAGAATGGCCGGCAGATGGCGGCCCGGATCGGCCTGGTTCCGAAACAGGCAAGCAGCCCGCAGACGAATTCGGCCGCCGGCGGAAACCCGCAACCAGTTGAATGTCCGAAGATAGCCGAGACGGAATGCACGCCGCCCTCCCTCCGGCGCGCCGCAATCACGCTCTGACCGGCCCGAGCAGCATTTCCTGGGAGCTTTGCGCGCGTTTCACGACGTCCATGACGCAGCGGATGAACTGCTCGGACGCGCGCGTCAGGATTGCGCCTTCGCGCTGCAGAAGCTGCAATTGCAGCGGCGGATGCGAGCGGACGAAGTCGAGCGTGACGAATTGCCCGGCGATATTAATCGCACCGAGCGCATGCGACGACCACGCGCTGACCACTGCGTCGAAGGTGACCGCGAGGTTGTATAGCAGCGCCTGCGACGTGCAGCGCGTCATTCGGGGGGCGGGCAGGCCATGCTGGCGGAACAGGTCCGCGATGTAGGCTGGATAGATGTCGGTCGTGTCGGCGTGCAGCCATTCCGCATCAGCGAGGTCCGCCATTTTCGTCGCCTTCGCGAGTTCACCGTCGCGCCGGACCGCGAACGCGGCTGGAAACGATAGCAGATCGACGCAGTGAATCGATGCATCGAGGAACGGCTCGCTCGGCGACGCCAGCGCGAAATCCAGCGTGCCCTTGCGCAGGTTGTCGAGCAGCCTGGCGGTCGGCTGCTCGAGAAACTCGACCCGTACCTCCGGGGCTTCGCGGCGGAACTGCGCATACGCGTGCGGCAGGACGGTCAGCGCGGCGAGCGGCATCAGGCCAATGACGATCCTGCCTTCCAGCGCACCTCGCGCCTGCGCCATCTGCTCTTCGGCGCGTGCCAGTTCGGACACGATGAGCCGTGCGCGGCCCAACAGCGAGCGGCCACCCGACGTCAGCGTCACACCGTTGTTGGTGCGCCCGAGCAGCGCGACGCCGATGTCCGCTTCGAGTTCACGGATTGCCTTGGTGATCGCCGGCTGGCTGACGAACAGCACCTTCGCGGCGCCGTTAATGCTGCCGTGATCGGCGACGGCGACGAGGGCGCGGAGCTGATGCAGCTTCATCGACAAGGTAACGACTCCAGGGTAAACGAATATGACCAGCGGTTATTGGGATAAAACTTTATCACTATTTTGTCCCCGATTCGGCCCATAGACTGCATCTCGTCGAATCGCACTGGAAGCCTGACGGGCAGTGTTTTCTGGGATCGCGGTCGCTGACTTTTGCTGGAGAACACGGTGCAGCAGGCAATAAGGATTCCGCGGGAAATTCAGGAACACATTAGCGAATTCGTCGAATTGAGGCGCCGCATTCACGCGCACCCGGAACTGGGCTTCGAGGAGATCGAGACGAGCCGGCTCGTCGCACGGCAGTTGCGCACATGGGGTTATGACGTCACGGAAGGTGTCGGAGGCACCGGCGTGGTCGGCCAGTTGAAGGTCGGCCGAGGCGTGCGCTCGATCGGCATCCGTGCAGACATGGACGCGCTGCCGATCGTCGAGAACACGGGGCTGCCGTATGCGAGTCGCGTTCCTGGCAAGATGCACGCATGCGGGCATGACGGCCATACCGCGATCCTCCTCGCTGCCGCGCATCATCTTGCGCGCACCCGGCGCTTCGACGGCACCCTGAATCTGATTTTCCAACCCGCGGAAGAGGGGCAAGGTGGCGCGCTGCGCATGATGGAAGACGGCCTGTTCGAGCGCTTCCCCTGCGATGGCGTCTATGCCCTGCACAACGCACCGGGATTGCCAGTCGGCGCGTTCGTGGTGCAAAGCGGGCCGATGGCGGCGTCGTCCGACGCCGTGACGATCACGCTGAAAGGCATAGGCGGGCATGCGGCGCGTCCACACGAAAGCCGCGATCCGGTGGTGGCGGCCGCCAGCCTCGTGATGGCGCTGCAGACGATCGTGGCGCGCAATGTGCCCGCCGCAGACACGGCTGTCCTCACGGTGGGCGCGATTCAGGCCGGCGCAGCGCATAACGTCGTGCCTTCGACGGCGCGGGTACTGGTCTCAGTGCGTACCACGCGGCCAGAGATCCAGCAGCAGATTGAGGCGCGCGTACGCGAGATCGTTGAGTTCCAGGCACGTAGCTTCTGCGTCGAGCCAAACATCGATTACCAGCACATCTCCTGCGTGCTGACGAACACGCCAGCGGAAACCGCCTGGGCGCACGCTGCGGCCGCCGACGTCGTCGGCGCCGAAAACGTGCTGCCGCTACCGCCGGGCGAAATGGCCAGCGAGGATTTCTCGTGGATGCTCGAGCGCGTGCCCGGCTGCTACGTCGGCCTCGGCAGTGGGGTGGCGAGCCGCGGCGACTGCCTGCTGCACAACCCGCGCTACGACTTCAACGACGACGCGCTGCCAATCGGCGCCAGCTACTGGGCGCATCTCGTCGAGCGCTATCTCTGCGCATAACCTCCGGCGCGACCGCACGCCCGCGCATCGACGCGGGGCGAGCGGTGCGCCGCCCCCGAAAGCGCGCCGACCGCGGTCCGGTTGGCGTGCGGCTGGAGAACCCCCAGCAGACTAACGAACAGCGTGAACGTATCTCCGCCATGCCATTTTAATGACGTAATCCTAATTAACTGACCGGGCGCGAACCCGACCAGGTAAGCGAGAGCGAGGGGCCGGTCAGGATCAGGCTCCAGAAATCGGAGCACATGTGCGACAAACGCTTTGGGGAGAAGTGAATGAAAAAAGTAGTGGCAGCGATGATTCTGATGACCGCGGGCGCGGCGCACGCGCAGTCGAGCGTGACGCTGACGGGAGTGATCGGCGGCGGGCTCCGGTGGCAGGACGGTGTCAAGGGCGGCTCGCAGTTCGGCTTCGACAACAACAGCGTAACGGCGAACAGCTTCGGGATCCGCGGGAAGGAAGATCTGGGCGGCGGTGTGCAGGCGATTTTCGACCTCGAGAGCGGGTTCTACTCCGGCACGGGTTCACAGTACCTGACAAACACCCTGTTTTCCCAGGCCGCCTACGTCGGCCTGGTGGGCGGCTTCGGCCGCTTGACCTTCGGCCGCCAGTTCAGCGCATTCGAGGATCTCGCGCTGGTGCTCGATCCGAGCCTCGGGCGCGGCAGCGCACCGACTGTGCCCGCCGCGTTCTATGCGACGAATCCGTTCAATTACGACTCACGCTTCAGCAACACCGTGAAATACCGCGCGAAGTTTGGCGGGCTGACGTTCAGTTCCAGCTATTCGCTGGGCGGCGTTGCGAGCGATATACGAGCCGGATCGAGCTGGTCCTTCTCGACGTTGTATCAGTACCAGACGCTGTCGGCCGGCATCAGCTATCAGCACTCCTACAACAGCAATGCTTCACAATGGGCGCAGGCGGTCGAAGCGGGCGGCACCTGGCAACTGGGCGCCGCCCGGCTGTACCTCAACTATATGACGCTCGCCGTCACGGGCGCGTCGGCATTCGCACCGCAGCGGCGCGACAAGATCCCGGCGGGTGGCATTGTTTACCAGGCAACGCCGGCGTTGCAGTTGACCGCCGCGTTCTACGACGATATCGCGGCCAATCTGGGCAACGTATCGGACGCGGGCGGCCACAAGATCACGTCATATCTGATCGCCGAATACTTCTTGTCGAAGCGCACCGAACTCTATGCCGAGGTCGACCACAACGGCTTCTCGGGTGCCTATAAATTTGACCCGGCGAACATAGCGGCATTCAATTTGCGGCCCGGCGCAAGTGGGTCCACGGGCGTCTCGATCGGCGTGCTGACGCAGTTCTGAACGGGCTGCGGGCCCAACATCCAACGCCGGGCCGCGGCGCTACAGAGCCGGCGCGCCCGCGCGACCTGAAACATAGACCGGAGAAACAACGCGATGCATCAAGTCAAATGTCTCAATGTGCTGACGGCCGCCGTGTGCGCGCTCGTCATGACCCACGCCGCAGCCCAAGGGGGCGGGTCGGCGGTTCCCGGCGACATGGGGCAGACCGCCGCGCCGCTCTTCGCTGGTTCGATGCCCGCAAAGGCGCGGCGCGCGGCGAACCGGAAACTCGTGAAGCGTGTCCAGCAGGTGCTGGGCCGGATTCGCAGTTTGAACTCCACGCGCCTCGTCGTGACGGCCGTGGATGGCGCGGTGACGCTGTCGGGTTCCGTGCCGGATCCGAGCCAGATTGGGCTCGCCGAGGAGGCTGCGCGTAAGGTGGACGGCGTGCGGTCCGTGGAGAACCGCATCCGTGTGAGCACGCTGAACTATTGAGCGCGGTTGTTCGACCTGGTGCAGGACAGGCTGGCCTGCGACGGCGGGCCTGTCCTTGTCCGTCAGCGGACGTTCGGCACAACCGGCCAGGCGTGCTGTGCGGGACGCATGGACTCCCAGTGCCGCGCCATTCGCAGGACGCCGAGATCGTCGAAGCGGCGGCCGGCGATCTGCAGGCCGATCGGCAATCCTGATGCAGTGTAGCCGCAGTTGATCGACGCGGCCGGCTGCTCGGACACGTTGTACGGCAACGTGAACAACGTGTCGACGAAAATCTTCCGCTGCGACGGAGAGAAGCACGGCTCTTCGGCGGCAAACGGCGGATGTGCGGCCACGGGCGACAGCACGTAGTCGAACGCGTGCGTGACAGCTACAGTCGCCGCGCGCATCTCAATGATGCGCAGCATTGCCTGGTAAAGGGCCGCGCCGCTGATGTCGCGGCTGTCCTGCGCAGCTTCCCGCAGAATCGGCAGTACCCGCTCGCGATGGGCCTCTGGCAATTCCTTCAGCATCATGTGCATGCGCATCGAGAAGGACGTGACCACCGCTTCGTACATGTCGGGCCTGAGCCAGTTCGGTAGCGGTTCGACGTACGCGCCGGCGTGCTCGAAGGCGCTCGCCGCGTCGCGGATTGCTCGCTCCACTTCCCCGTCGACAGAGTGGCCGCAGCCAGGGTCGAGCCAGAGCCCTATCCGCACGCCGCGCAACGACCGGCTGTCGAGTGTGTTCCAGTCGAGCGAAGCGGGCGGCAGGTTCATGTAGTCGCGCATGTCGGGCTGCGACAGCACGCTCATCATGAGCGCGGCGTCCTCGACGGTGCGCGTCATTGGGCCTGCCACGCGACCTTGGAACGGCGGGTCGATAGGCACGCGGCCAAGGCTCGGCTTGAGGCCAAATATGCCGCAGAAGCTTGATGGAATGCGGATCGAGCCGCCGATATCGGAACCGACGTGCAGCGGGCCGTACCCTGCCGCCGCCGCTGCCCCTGCGCCGGAACTCGACCCGCCCGTGTTCTTCGTCAGGTCCCACGGATTGCGCGTGAGCGGATGGAAACTCGACAGGGCCGCCGCGAGCATGCCGTAGTCGGGCATCGTGGTCTTGGTGACAAACACCGCGCCCGCTTCGCGCAATCGCGCGGCGGGCGGGGCGTCGGCCGTCGCTGGCCGCAACTCGGAAGCGGCGCTGCCGAGCGGAATCGGCACGCCGCGCGTCGCGATGTTTTCTTTGATCGTCACCGGCACACCGTCGAGCGGTCCGAGCGGCGCACCGTCCGCCCAGCGTCGCTCGGATGCGCGAGCCATCACGAGCGCCTGTTCACGATCGAGCGCGTAGGTTGCGTGAATATGCGGCTCCCAGGTCTCGATGCAATCCAGCACGGACTGCGTAGCTTCGACGGGCGAGAGCGTCCGGTCGCGATAGCGGGCGAGCAATGCGGTAGCACTGAGTTCGTTCAGTTTCGTCATGTAGCGTTTCCAGGAGGGAGGGGATGCGGACGGCGCGAGGTTGCGCCGGCGCGATGCGGCGTGCCGCCGTCAGGCTTCGCGGCAGCGCGGATAGAACATCACGGCGACGAGGCTGACCGCCAACGACACGAATACGTACCAGGCGGGCGCGAGCGGACTGCCGGTTTGTGCAATCAGCCAGGTGACGAAGAATTGCGCGGAGCCGCCGAAGATCGTGACGCCGAGGCTGTATATAACCGACATGCCGGTGGCGCGAAATGCCTGCGGCAGCCCTTCGAGCATCAGCGCGCCGCCCGCGCCATAGCCCATCGACATGCAGATGGCGATTGCGACACTCAGCGCAAGAATCAGCGCGACATTGTGCGTCTGCGTCAGGACCAGGAAGGTGGGAAAGATCAGCCCCATGCAGATCAGCACGCTGATGACGGGCAGCGTCTTGCGGCTCTTCATACGGTCACCCAGCCAGCCGAAGCAAGGACCAGTGACGAGGATCGTCGCGCTCGACGCGCACACCGACGCAAACGCCAGGGTACGGGGCATGTGCAGGACCGTCGTCATGTACGTGGGCATGTAGAAGATCATGATGTACATCGATGCGGTCGAGCCCATCATCATCAGTGCACCAAGCGCGACTGTGCGACCGTGTTCGGCGATGAGCCGCCCGGCACGCGGCGGCTCATCGGCGAACACCAGCGTTTCGTCGAGCTGCTGCCGGATCACCCAGCCGACCGGCCCGATTAGCAGGCCAACCAGAAACGGGATGCGCCATCCGTAGCTTTCGAGCTCCGAAGTGGAGAGCGTCGCGGCGAGGACCGCGCCAGTCGCGGCGCCGAGCAACGCCGACGCGCCCTGGCTTGCGCCCTGCCAGCTCACGTAGAAACAGCGCCGGCGCAGCGAGGCTGATTCAAGCAGGAAAGTCGACGCGACGCCGATCTCGCCGCCCGCCGACAGTCCCTGCAACAGACGCCCTACGACCAGCAGGATGGGAGCGGCGATGCCGATCTGCGCGTAGGTCGGTATGAGGCCGATCAACGCAGTGCCGGCCGCCATCAGACCGATCGTGAGCGTCAGTGCCGCCTTGCGTCCGCGGCGATCCGCGTGCAGGCCGATCAGCACCGCGCCGAACGGACGGATGGCAAAGCCCGCACCGAAGGTGGCGAGCGAAAGCAGTAGCGATGCGGTGGGCGATGCGGCGGGAAAGAACAGCTTGCCGATGATGGCCGAGAAGAAGCTGTAGACCGTGAAGTCGTAGACCTCGAGCGCGTTGCCGAGCGAGGTTGCGACAATCGCCCGGTAGCTCGAACGCTTCGGAGCGACGGGATGCGCTTGCGCCAGCGCTGCTTTCGTGAGTTCGGAGGAAGACATATTGACCAGTGCTCGACAAGGGAAACTGCGGTTCCGGGCGGCGCAACGCCATGCAAGCGGAAGGATGCGTTTCGCTACCGGTAGGTGGAGCGATCTTAGGGAGAAAAAAAACACGTCGTGAATCACTTATTCTTATAGCTATAACCGGTGATACGCGTGGGCGCCGCCAACAGGATCGCAGTATGTCCATCATGACCACATGCATGCATCGTCCGCGCAACGGTGCTCACATACGGAAGCCCCGTTGCCTCCTGAAATCTGTTACCGCGGCGACCGCATCCATCAGTTTCTTGTCGAAAAAGCCCCCAAGTTGTGTGGACTTGCTTCCGGTCCACACAGCGCAACCAGGCGTGACACACTTTATTCTCTCGTGACGGACTTGATTCTTTCTGATCACACCAGGTGCCATACAACCGGATCGCCCGAATATTTACTTGACACCTAAACTATCGAAGCCTAAATTACCCCCATAGCGGAATCCACATTGGGGAGCAAGCATGCGCATCGTCTGTATCGGCGGCGGCCCGGCTGGGTTGTACTTCGGCTTGTTGATGAAGGGCCGGAACCCGGCGTATGACGTCACGGTCGTCGAGCGCAATCGCCCGTATGACACGTTCGGCTGGGGCGTCGTCTTCTCCGACCAAACCCTCGGCAACCTGCGCGCCGCGGACGCGCCAAGCGCCGACGCGATCCTCGACGCCTTCAATCACTGGGACGACATCGAGATCCATTTCCGCGGCAAGCAGATTCGCTCGTCGGGTCACGGCTTTTGCGGCATCGGCCGCAAACGTCTGCTGAATATCCTGCAAGCACGCTGCGAAGAACTCGGCGTCAAGCTGGTCTTCGAAACCCAGGTGACAGACGACACCGCCTACCAAGCCGACCTGATCGTCGCTTGCGACGGCGCCAACAGCGCAATCCGCCAGAAGCACGCGGCCACGTATAAGCCGAACGTCGACGTGCGCGACTGCCGCTTCGTCTGGCTCGGCACCAAAAAACTCTTCGACGCCTTCACCTTCGCCTTCGAGGAAACCGAATTCGGCTGGTTCCAGGCGCATGCCTATCGCTTCGACGATCAGACCTCGACTTTCATCGTCGAAACGCCGGAGCGCGTGTGGCGCGCCGCCGGTCTCGACGAGATGAGCAAGGAAGACAGCATCGCCTTCTGCGAAAAACTCTTCGCGAAGTATCTGGACGGCAACGCGCTGCTATCGAACGCAGCGCATCTGCGTGGTTCGTCGCAATGGATCCGCTTCCCGCGCGTCGTCAACGAGGAATGGGTGCATTGGCGCAATAACGCCGACGGCACCCAGACACCGATCGTGTTGATGGGCGACGCGGCCCACACCGCGCATTTCTCGATCGGCTCCGGCACCAAGCTCGCGCTTGAAGATTCGATCGAGCTCGCCAACAGCATCGGCGCCCACCCCGGCGATTTGCCCGCCGCGCTGAAGCACTACACGGACGTGCGCAGCATCGACGTACTGCGTATTCAGAACGCCGCGCGCAATTCGACGGAATGGTTCGAGCATGTCGACCGCTATACGTCATTCGAGCCTGAACAGTTCGCGTATTCGTTGCTCACCCGCTCGCAGCGTATTTCGCACGAGAATCTGCGCGAGCGCGACGCGCGTTACCTCTCCGACTTCGAAGACTGGCTCGCGCGGCGCTCGGGCGTAGAACGCGCACCGGAAAAGCATTCCGTCCCGCCGATGTTCACGCCGTTCAAGCTACGCGGCGTCACATTGAAGAACCGCGTGGTCGTCTCGCCGATGGCGCAATACTCCGCTGAAAACGGCATCGCCGGCGACTATCACCTGATGCATCTCGGCGCTCGCGCGATGGGCGGCGCCGCGCTGGTGATGACGGAAATGACCTGCGTGTCGCCGGAGGCGCGCATCACGCCCGCTTGTCCGGGCATGTATGCGCCGGAACATCTCACCGCATGGAAACGCATCGTCGATCTCGTGCATCGTCAATCGGATGCAAAGATCGGTATCCAGCTCGGCCATTCCGGCGCGAAAGGTTCGACCCGCGTCTCGTGGGAAGGCATCGATCAGCCGCTCGCCGAAGGCAACTGGCCGCTCATCTCCGCATCGCCACAGCAATATCTGCGCGGCGTCAGCCAACACTCGCGCGAAGCGACCCAAGACGATCTGCGCGAGATCGAAGCGCAATTCGTCCGCGCCACGCAAATGGCCAATAAAGCCGGTTTCGATTGGCTCGAACTGCACTGCGCACACGGCTATTTTCTGTCGAGCTTCCTGTCGCCGTTGACCAACCATCGCACCGACGAATACGGCGGTTCGCTGGAAAACCGTCTGCGCTACCCGCTGCAGGTCTTCAAATCGATCCGCGCGGTCTGGCCGCAAGACAAGCCCATTTCGGTGCGCATATCCGCACACGATTGGGTCGACGGCGGCACGACGCCCGACGACGCGGTTGAAATCGCACGCGCGTTCAAGGCAGCGGGCGCGGACATGATCGACGTCTCGTCGGGTCAGGTCAGCAAGGAAGAAAAGCCTGTGTTCGGCCGCATGTTCCAGACGCCCTTCGCGGATCGCGTGCGCAACGAAGCCGGCATCGCGACGATCGCGGTCGGTGCGATCTCCGAAGCCGATCACGTGAACAGCATCATCGCGGCGGGCCGTGCCGATCTCTGCGCGATCGCGCGTCCGCATCTGGCGAATCCGTCGTGGACGTTGAACGAAGCCGCAAAAATCGGCTATTTCGATGTGACGTGGCCCAACCCTTATATGGCGGCAAAGTCGCAACTCGAACGCAATCTCGAACGTGAACGTGCGCAGGCTGCCGCCAATGCGGGCCTGTCGCCACAACAACGCGCGCAACGCGCTGAAGGAACCACGTGAATACGAACACCTCGACGCTGGCAGGACAGCACGCCGTCGTCACCGGCGGCGGCAGCGGCATCGGTGCGGCCGTAGCCGAAGCGCTGCTGCGAGGCGGCGCGCGAGTCACCTTGATGGGCCGCAACCCGCAACGTCTCGATACGCAGCGGGAAAAATTCGCGGCACTGGGTGAGCTCGCGTGCATCAGTGTGGATGTCACCCGCGAAGACTCGGTCGAAAAGGCATTCGCTGAGGCCGGAGCAATCGACATCCTCGTCAACAACGCAGGCCAGGCGCAAGCCGCTCCGTTTGCGCACACCGACATGGCGCTCTGGCAGCGCATGCTCGACGTCAACCTCACGGGCGTATTCCTCGGCACGCGCGCTGCCTTGCCGGGCATGCTCGAACGCGGCCACGGCCGCATCGTCAATGTCGCGAGCACAGCGGGACAGATCGGCTACGCGTACGTCGCCGCTTACTGCGCCGCGAAACACGGCGTGATCGGCCTGACGCGTTCGCTCGCACTGGAAGTCGCGACCCAAGGCGTCACGGTCAACGCGGTGTGTCCCGGCTACACGGAGACCGAACTGCTGCATGCATCGCTCGAACAGATCACCAGCAAGACCTCGCGCACCGAACAGCAGGCACGCGACACGTTGTTGCGCTCGAATCCGCAGCGTCGCTTCGTCAGTCCCGAACAGGTGGCCAACGCCGTGCTCTGGCTCTGCCAACCCGGCTCGGACGCGATCACGGGCCAATCCATTTCCATCTCCGGTGGAGAAGTAATGTGACCAAGTCATCGAACATCAAAAAACTCGCGGCGGCTGAGACTAAACCGCCGCGCAAGGGCATCGCCAAACCTGCGGAGAACGTCGTGGATCTGGAAATGAGCACGGGTGCCGATAGTCACATGGGTTTGCGTTTGTGGCTGCGCATGCTGACCACGACCAACCTCGTGCAAGCCGAACTGCGCAAGCGTCTGCGCAACGAATTCGACACCACGTTGCCGCGTTTCGACCTGATGGCGCAACTCGAACGTCATCCGGAAGGCCTGAAGATGACCGAGTTGTCGCGCCGTTTGATGGTGACGGGCGGCAACGTCACCGGCATCACCGATCAGCTCGAGAAAGAAGGGCTTGTTTCGCGGGATACCGATCCGAACGATCGCCGTTCGATCAGCGTCTGCCTGACGCCCGCCGGCCGCAAGGCGTTCGACAAGATGGCGGTGGCGCACGAGCAATGGGTCGTCGAATTGTTCGGCGGTCTGAGCCTCGATGAAAAATCGCGTACCCATCAGCGCCTCGGCAAGCTCAAGAAACATCTGCTCGACAGTCTGAAAGACTGACCCGCACCGAACCGAGCAACCATCTTGCATGGGACCAGAGTAAGACGCTAAAGCGTCAACTCTGGTCGACACAGGAGACATCCATGACACGATCCAACGCCGACGCGCTACTGGCCGGCAACCGCCTGAAGCTCGCCGGTTACGAGGCGCAGCACTTCGGCTGGTCGGTGGCCGGTACGGTCGCGACGATCACGCTGAACCGGCCCGAGCGCAAGAATCCGCTCACCTTCGAATCGTATGCGGAGTTGCGCGACCTGTTCCGGCAACTTGCGTATGCGACCGACGTAAAAGCCGTGGTGATTCACGGCGCGGGCGAAAACTTCTGCTCAGGCGGCGACGTGCACGACATCATCGCGCCACTGATCGATCTGCCGATGCCGGAACTGCTGCTCTTCACGCGCATGACCGGCGATCTCGTCAAGGCGATGCGGCATTGTCCGCAGCCTGTGATTGCCGCGGTCGACGGCGTCTGTGCCGGCGCGGGCGCGATTCTCGCAATGGCGTCCGACATGCGGCTCGGCACAGCGCGCAGCAAGCTCGCTTTTCTGTTCTCGCGCGTGGGCCTCGCGGGTTGCGACATGGGCGCGTGCGCGATCCTGCCGCGCATCATCGGCCAGGGACGCGCCGCCGAATTGCTTTTCACCGGCCGTTCGGCTAGCGGCGACGAAGGCCATGCCTGGGGTTTTTATAACCGCCTGTGCGAACCGGCGGCGCTCGTTGAAGAAGCACAGAAGCTCGCTTCGGATCTGGTTGCCGGCCCGACTTTCGCACACGGCATCACGAAGAAGATGCTGCATCAGGAATGGAGCATGAGCATCGACGAAGCGATCGAATCCGAAGCGCAAGCGCAGGCAATCTGCATGAGCACGCGCGATTTCGAGCGTGCATACCGCGCGTTTGCCGCGAAGTCGCGTCCGGTCTTCGAAGGAGATTGAGTTGAGCGCCAACGTAGATCTGCACAGTGCGCTGGCGTGGCCGTTTTTCGAGCCGCGTCATCGCGAACTGGCCGCGGGTATCGAAGCATGGTCCCGCACGCATCTCACGCACGTGGAACACGATGACGTCGATGCCACCTGCCGCCACCTCGTCCGCGAACTCGGCGCGGCGGGCTGGCTGAAATACGGCGTCGGCGGCACGGCTTATGGCGGGCATGGCGACACCATCGACACCCGCGCCGTTTGCCTGCTGCGCGAAACGCTGGCGAAGCATTCCGGTCTCGCGGATTTCGCTCTGGCGATGCAAGGGCTCGGTTCAGGGGCGATCTCGCTCGCCGGCACGCATGAGCAAAAGACGCGCTACTTGCCGCGCGTGGCGAACGGCACGGCGATTGCCGCGTTCGCTTTGTCGGAGCCGGAAGCGGGATCGGACGTCGCCGCGATGGCGCTGTCCGCACACGAAGACGGTGACGCCTACGTGCTCGACGGCGACAAGACGTGGATCTCGAACGGCGGCATCGCCGACTTCTACGTAGTGTTCGCCAGAACCGGCGAAGCGCCGGGCGCTCGCGGCATCACCGCGTTCATCGTCGACGCCGACACGCCGGGGCTGGAGATCGCCGAACGCATCGACGTGATCGCGCCGCATCCGCTCGCCCGTCTGCACTTTGCCGGCGCACGCGTGCCGCGCAGCCAGATGCTTGGCGCGCCCGGCGAAGGTTTCAAACTCGCGATGCGTACGCTCGATATTTTCCGCACGTCGGTAGCGGCGGCGTCTTTGGGTTTCGCACGTCATGCGATGGCCGAAGGTCTCGAGCGTGCGTCTTCGCGCAAGATGTTCGGTCAGACGCTCGGCGATTTTCAGCTGACGCAGGCCAAGCTCGCGCAGATGGCGTTGACGATCGACAGCAGCGCCTTGCTGGTCTATCGCGCGGCATGGTTGCGCGATCAGGGCGAGAACGTCACGCGCGAAGCCGCGATGGCGAAGTGGCACGCAACTGAAGGCGCGCAGCAGGTGATCGACGCCGCCGTGCAACTGTTCGGCGGCATGGGCGTGCAGAGCGGCACCGCCGTCGAGATGCTGTATCGCGAGATTCGGGCGTTGCGGATCTATGAAGGCGCGACTGAGGTACAGCAGTTGATTGTCGGCCGCGATCTGCTTAAAGCACACGCCGCTGCTGCGGCAAGGGACAACCCGAACAACAAGGACAACACGAAATGAGCGCGCGATTCGAAAGACCCGTTCGCATCCGCTTCTCGCACTGCGATCCGGCGGGCATCGTGTTCTTTCCGCAATATCTGGTGATGACCAACGCCCTGGTCGAAGACTGGTTCAACGAAGGCCTGCATATCGACTACGCACACATGATCGCGCAACGCCGCGTCGGCCTGCCGATCGTCAAGCTCGATTGCGAGTTTTCGCGGCCGAGCCAGATGGGCGAAACGATCACGCTTTCACTCGCCGTCGCCGCTATTGGACGCCGCTCCATCAGCATCGACATCGTCGGCTATTGCGCCGACGAAACCCGCTTCCGCGCGAAACAGGTGCTCGTGACGACTTCGCTGGAACACGGTACATCGATCGACATTCCCGCCGACATCGCGAGCGCGCTCGCGACGTTCGCCCCACAGCCCGAACCCATCGAGGCGCAACGCTCATGAAAAAAGCTCTTCTCCCCGCCGGTTGGGTCAAGCCGCGCGGTTATGCGAACGGCGTCGCGGCAAGCGGCACGCAAGTGTTCATTGCCGGCCAGATCGGCTGGGACGAGCAGGCGCGCTTTCAGACCACCGACTTCGCCGCCCAGGCCATTCAGGCGCTCAAAAACGTCGTGGCGGTGCTGCGTGAAGCAGGTGGCGAGCCGCGCGATCTGGTGCGCCTCACCTGGTATGTCACCGACAAACGCGAGTATCTGGCATCGCTGAAAGATATCGGCCGCGCATTTCGCGAGCTGATCGGCGACTACGACATCGCGATGAGCGCGGTGCAGGTCGTCGCGTTGATCGAAGACGAAGCCAAGGTCGAAATCGAAGCTACCGCAGTGATTCCCCACTAAGCGCACTTAGCCCGCCGCCCAAGCCAACCGAAGCGCATCAAGCCGGCTCAACACCCGGGAGACCATGATGGAACCGTCAGCACACGTCGATACCTTCGCGCGCGACAATCTTCCGCCGCAGGATCAATGGCCCGTATTCCTGCTCGACAATCCGGACGTTGCCTACCCGGCGCGCTTCAACTGCGCGACGGAATTGCTGGACCGGACCATCGAAGCCGGTCATCGCGATCATCCGGCAATCTGGTCCGAGGTGGACGGCCAGCCTCGCGCCACCACTTACGGCGAATTGCTCGCACTGGTGAATCGCAGCGCGCATGTGCTGGTCGACGAAATGGGTTTGCAACCGGGCAACCGCGTGCTGCTGCGCGGGCCGAACACGCTGCACATGGCGGTGACCGCGCTCGCCGCGCTGAAGGCCGGCCTCGTCGTGGTGCCGACCATGCCGTTGCTGCGCGCGAAAGAACTGAAGCAGATCATCGACAAGGCGCAAGTCGGCGCCGCGCTATGCGACGCGCGTCTAACGGAAGAACTCGCGCGCTGCACCAACCCTCAGGACGAGTTCTATTGCGCGGGCCTCAAACAAACACGCCTGTTCCACGACGACTCCGCCGGTTCGCTGGACACGCTCGCGGCCAACAAGCCGGATCAGTTCACAGCGTGCAACACGGCCGCCGACGACGTCTGTCTGATCGCCTTCACCAGCGGCACCACCGGCGCGCCGAAAGGCTGCATGCACTTTCATCGCGACGTCCTGGCGATGTGCGATCTGTTCCCGCGTCACGTGTTGAAACCGTCATCGAAGGACATCTTTTGCGGCACGCCGCCGCTCGCCTTCACCTTCGGACTCGGCGGGCTGCTGTGCTTTCCGCTGCGCGCCGGCGCGTCGACGGTGCTGATCGAGCGGCTCACGCCCGAGACCTTGTTGCAGACCGTCGAGCGCTTTCACGCGACCATCATGTTCACCGCGCCGACGTTCTACCGACAGATGGCGCCGCTCGTCGCGCACCACGACGTCTCGAGCCTGCAAAAGACGGTGTCGGCGGGAGAAGCGTTGCCGGATTCGACGCGGCTTCTCTGGCACGACGCAACCGGCATCGACATGATCGACGGAATCGGCGGCACCGAGCTGATCCATATTTTCATTTCGTCGCAGGGCGACGAGATTCGTCCGCATGCAATCGGCCGCGCGGTGCCGGGCTACCTCGTACAAGCGGTGGACGACGCGATGCAGCCGGTCCCACCCGGCACGATCGGCAAACTCGCGGTGCGCGGGCCGACCGGCTGCCGCTATCTGGCCGACGAGCGGCAAGCCAGGTTCGTCCGCGACGGCTGGAACCTGCCCGGCGATTCTGTTTATCTGGACGAAGACGGCTACGTGTTCTACCAGGCGCGCGCCGACGACATGATCGTCTCCGCCGGCTACAACATCTCCGGGCCGGAGGTGGAAAGCGTGCTATTGCAGCATGAAGCAGTGGCCGAATGCGGCGTGGTCGGCGTTCCTGACGAAACACGCGGGCAGATCGTCAAGGCGTTCGTGGTGCTGAATCCCGGCTACACGCCGGACGACAAACTGGTCGCGCAGCTGCAGGACTTCGTGAAAAATAACGTGGCGCCGTATAAATATCCGCGCGTCATCGCTTTCACCGACGCGTTGCCGCGCACCGAAACCGGCAAGCTCAAACGCTTTGCGTTGCGTACGATGACGTAGCCCCTCTCTATGACTGGATGCACTATGCCGAAGGCTCGGCGATGAGCGGCAAATACGAGCTTCTGAGCTGAGCGTAGCTGCGCCGCAAAGCCGATGCCGGGCGACCAGGAATTCGTAGTTGTAGCCCGGAACTAGCGGGTGCTAGAGTCGAAAATCTCTATTTCGATCAACGAGTTGCCGACGTCTCGCGACGCAGCGGCGCGTCCGGCGTCCGGTTGAGCATGGCAAAGGAGTCGCCTGCATGACCCATTCCATCCACGGCAGCAAACGCTGGCTGGCGCTGATCGTTCTGTGCATGGGCGTGCTCATGATCGTGCTCGACACGACGATCGTAAACGTGGCGCTGCCGTCGATCGCGGCGGATCTCGGCTTCAGCGAGACCGCGCTGGTTTGGGTGGTCAACGCTTACATGCTGACCTTCGGCGGCTGTCTGCTGCTGGGCGGCCGGCTCGGCGATCTGTACGGGCACCGCAAGCTGTTCCTCGGCGGCATCACGCTGTTCACGCTGGCATCGCTCGCGTGCGGCATGGCGAACTCGCAAGCGGTGCTGGTGTGCGCGCGCGCCGTTCAAGGTTTGGGCGGCGCGATCGTCTCCGCCGTTTCACTGTCGCTCATCATGAATCTGTTCACCGAGCCGGGCGAACGCGCGAAAGCGATGGGCATCTACGGTTTCGTCTGCGCGGGCGGCGGCAGCATCGGCGTATTGCTCGGCGGTCTGCTCACTAACCTGCTGAGCTGGCACTGGATCTTTCTCGTCAATCTGCCTATCGGCATCGCCGTTTACGCGCTATGCGTCGCGCTGTTGCCGTCGGCGCGCGGCCACGCGCACGGCGAACGGCTCGACATCGCCGGCGCGGCGACGGTCACCGTTTCGCTGATGCTGGCCGTGTACGCGGTCGTGAACGGCAATGAAGCAGGCTGGACTTCCACGCAGACGCTCGGCCTGCTGTTCGCGGCAGTGGTGCTGCTCGCCGTGTTTCTCGTGATCGAAGCGCGTGTGCAGCATCCATTGATGCGCTCGGTCTGTTCCGCTTGCGCAATGTCGCGACCGCGAATGTGGTCGGCGTGCTGTGGGCGGCGGCGATGTTCGCGTGGTTCTTCATCTCCGCGCTCTATCTGCAGCGCGTGCTGGGCTACCGGCCATTACAGGTCGGGCTCGCGTTTCTGCCCGCCAATCTGATCATGGGGTTCTTCTCGCTGGGCCTGTCAGCGCGCGTGGTGATGCGCTTCGGTCTGCGTGTGCCGCTCGCCGCCGGGCTGCTGGTCGCGGCGATGGGACTGGCGCTGTTCGCGCGCGCGCCGGTCAACGGCAGCTTCGTGCTCGACGTGCTGCCCGGCATGATCCTGCTCGGCTTCGGCGCGGGCATTGCGTTCAATCCCGTGCTGCTGGCTGCAATGAGCGACGTCGATCCGAGCGATTCGGGCCTTGCGTCCGGGATCGTCAATACATCGTTCATGATGGGCGGCGCACTCGGTCTTGCGGTGCTCGCGAGCCTCGCTGCCGCACGCAGCGGCGCCGCGCAGGCTTCCGAAAACGCGGCGACGGCGCTCAACAGCGGCTATCACGTCGCGTTCCTGTTCGGCGCGATCTTCGCGGCGGCGGCTGGCGTCCTGGGTGGTGTGCTGTTGCGCGCCGGCCAACAGGCAGGCGCAGACGCCCATGGCCAGGACGAGTCGGCACAGGCACATTCGCGGCCCAAGGAGAATAAAGCGGCCACGCAAAACTACTGATCAGCTCGGGGTGCATACAAAATACGAAGGCAGCGTCGCTTGAGCGAGGCTGCACGGCGCCTCGCCGACGGCGCATCGGACATTCTGGCGGTGGCGCTCGACGCCGGATACGGTTCTCACGAGGCATTCACGCGCGCGTTTCGCGAGCAGTTCGGGCTGACGCCCGAAGCGCTGCGCGCGCGGTCATCTCGACAACCTGGCCATCGTGGAGCCGATCAAAATGGACCAAACCCTTCTCACCCATCTGGAACCACCGCGTTTCGAAGACGGCAAACCGTTTCTCGTCGCCGGCCTGAACGAACGCTACACCTGCGACACCAGCACAGCCATTCCATCGCAATGGCAGCGTTTTGGCGACTACTACGGCAAGGTGCCGGCGCAAGTAGGCGGCGTCGCCTACGGCGTAAGCTACAACGCCGACGACTCGGGCAATTTCGATTATCTGTGCGGCGTCGAAGTCAGCGACTTCTCCACACTGCCGGCCGAGTTGAGCCGCGTACGCGTTCCCGCGCAGCGTTACGCGGTGTTCAGCCATCGCGAGCATATCTCGACGATCCGGCGCACCTGGAACACGATCTGGAATCAGTGGCTGCCGGCGTCGGGACATGTGCCCGCCGACGCGCCGAACTTCGAGCGCTACAGCGAGCAGTTCGATCCGGTCAGCGGCATGGGCGGACTCGAAATCTGGTTGCCGTTGAAGGCTTGATTTGCATCTTTGCAGGCCGTCAGTGCCATCACGGCGCCGCACGCGTCGGCGGTCGTCAAAAGCGGGCGGCTGACGGACGGCCGCACCATATCGTTCGCCGCCACCCCAGGCTACGAAAGCTATCGAGGCCTGGGATGGTACGGCGTAGTCGTGCAAGCAGCGCAGGCTTAAGCCTGATCACCCGCTGCTCGACGCGATAACACAACGATGTTGGACCGAACGGGAGAGAACGCGATGACTCTGTTGGCGAGTCATCGCTTTACCAGGCTCAGTGACCAAGACCGCTCCTGGCGATCTGCTGCTCCACGAATTGGGCGAACAGCGTATGCGTACGCGTCGTCGGATGAAGGTCGTCGGCGAACATGTACGTTTGATCGGCATTGGCCGTCACGTAGGTACTCGGCGAGCATAGCAATGCCGTCGCATGGGGCGTTTTCGCAGGGTCGCAGGCGACGCTGGTGTTTGACACGGCGAAGCCATTGGCCTGAAAGTTCGCGATGATCTGATTCACCCATGTATAAGAATCGATCTGGATGACCTTGCCTTGCAGGCCATTGGCCTGCAAGGCAGCGTTCAAGCTATCGTTGAAAATTTGCGATAACTGGGTCAGGTTTGCCCCGCCGTCGGGCGAGGCGATGCCTTTGGGCGATAGTCCGACATTCGGAACATTGATCACCACGACGTGAGTGGCGCCGTTCTGGACGATCTGTCCGACCACTTGAACCAGGGTGGTTGCCGCCGTCTGCACGGTCTGCGCCGCGGCCGGCAGCGCCCCGGCGCGAAGCACGTCGTTCGAGCCAACCCAGACCAGCACCAGTTGATTGGAGCTGAAGTTCCCGTGCACGGCCAGATAGCTCGAAACCTGCTGATTGACGGGCATTTCGATGTTGCCGATCACGTCGGCAAGAAAATCGTACAGGTTTGCGGGCGTCGCCACCGTGGCGCCGCCCTCCGCGTAGCCGAGTCCGCTTTGCGCACTCAATTTACGGGTGATGTCGATCGTAAATGCCGCGCTTAGCGTATCGCCGTAGTATTGCGCGACATCTTGAGTCCACACTTGCCCTGGGTTGGTCGTGAAACGCCCGCCGCCCACCACGCTCGCGATCGGCGCATAGGTCCCGACGTCCGACAGGCTGTCGCCGAACGAGACAACTTGCAGATGAATGCCGCCCGCCGGGGTAGCCGCGCCACTGCCGTTACTCGAGCCGCCTCCATGCCCGCCGCACGCTGTAAGCAGTGCAATTACCACGGCAAGAATTGCAGCACATACCTTGTCATTGATTCCTTGCATAGCTCCTCCCCCGCTCGTCGGCCGGGCAGTTGCACTCACGTGGCGGGCTTATCGCCAGCCTGCATATCGTTCTTGCGTTGAGAGCCTTCGTTAAGCATTGACGATGATCGTCCCGAATTCACGATTCCTGCGGGGGATTGAAGCTGCGCCAGAGCTGCGAAAAATTATCGAAGATGAGTGCGTAGATGCAGCCTGCCTTGCTACAGATTAGCCTACCTAATTTGGGGCGCAAGGACGTAGCGTCACGATTCCGAAGACGCCGCCGCCGCTCAGGCCGCAATTCTGGGGCGCCGTGCTTCTGCAAGCGCATACATGCTCTGACCGCTCTTATGCATGCCCCATGCCACGTCAATAGAGGGGGGACGCCGCGTGATGCACTGGCATCCGTAACGAATTTTTCACACAAATGCGGCTGCCGCGACCTAGTGTGTTTCTGTAGGTGCATCTCTCGGCGGGCGGCAGCAAGCGTTGGTTTTGCGGTGGGGCAAGTCGTTTTCGCACATGGATCATCACAGTGCGAGAGTCATGGTGCCGGTGATGTACAGCCGGCAGTGCAAAGGCGTTTTACCCTTTTTCGCGAGGCACAGAATGAAATCCATTTTCAGACGCCTATCCCGTTTTGTTTCCCAGGGCATCGCAGGCGGCGGCGTCATCGCGCTCACGTGCGCAATCGGCCCAGGCGCCCAGGCGCAAGTGCTCGGCCCGCTCGTCCAGGGTGGCCGCGGGCGATCCATTCAGCGGATGCACTGCCGACCAGGTACACGCGCAGGAGTCCGCATTCGGGAGCGTCCTTTTTCCAGCCACGTCGATCGAGCCATGGGTGACAGCCGAATTCACCCGCCAGATCTCAGGATTGCCGTGAGCGCCACCGGCGGCGAATGGAGGTCGCCGCCCAGTCCTCCGGGACGCGCCTGGTCGGCGACGCCCATCACAATAACGCGCGCGCCCACTCGACCCAAACTTTGACTTGCCCCCTCGCATACACTAGATTCGAACCACGCTACTCGTCGCGGAGCACAAGGAGAACAACCATGACTCCCTGGGAAATCCAAGGCACCGAACTTGTCAACTGCAATTGCTCATACGGTTGCCCGTGCCAATTCAACGCACTGCCGAACAACGGCTTCTGTGAAGCGATGGGCGCCATCTCGATCAGCAACGGTTACTACGGCGACGTGCGACTCGACGACCTCAACATCGCGGTCGTGTTTCAGTGGCCGGGACCGATCCACGAAGGCAAGGGCAAGTGCCAGCCGATCGTCGACGAACGGGCCAGCCCGGAGCAACGCGAAGCCATTCTGAAAATCATGACGGGGCAGGACACCGAGCCGTTCGCCACGATGTTCTCCGTATTCGCATCGACGCTCGAGCAGGCATTCGAGCCGATTTTTACGAAGATCGACTTCGATGTCGATGTCGATGCCAGACGCGGCCGGATTCATGTCGAGGGCGTATTCGACGTCGTCGGCGAACCGATCCGCAATCCGGTGACGGGCGACGAGCATCGCGTTCGAATCGACTTGCCGCACGGCTTCGAATACGAGCTTGCCGAGATCGGCTCCGGCACCAGCCGCTCACACGGAAACATCGCACTGGATCTCAAGGGGACTTACGCGCAGTTCGCGCGACTGCACTTGAATAACAAAGGACCGATCCGGCATCGCGCTGCCGCATGAGCAGCGTCGAAAATTTCCTCGGACGTGAGCGCGTCATCACCGCGCTCGGCATCGTCGCCGTCGTCGCGTTGTCGTGAGCCTACTTGTGGACGGGCGCCGGAATTGGCATGTCCGCGCTCGAGATGACGGCCGTCGCGCTGTTCCCGCATCGACTAACGACCCGTTTGCGCCACTCGGTTAAAGTGCGTGACCGTCCGTTCCCAGGTCGACAGGCGACTCTATTGCTATTCCGCGCCGACGGACTGTGGATCTGCACGACGCCTTAGATCTTCCGTAGTTTCCCCTTTGCTATCTGGCCGCCAGCCGGGTGGCTTCACTACATAGCCATATACCTCGCGTATGGACCGCGCGGATAAGAGATCGCGCCACAACGCGCGCCAGTGTTCGAACTCGATGGTCAGCACGTTATAGGTCATCATCGGCCGGACCAGACCGAAGCGACATGGCACGTCGTGCCTTTCTGCGATGTAGGTATCAAATAGCCGATCGAACACGATAAGCACGCCGCCATAGTTTCCATCAAGGTATTCGATGTTAGAGGCGTGGTGCACGCGGTGTGCGGAAGGCGTGTTAAGAATCCATTCCAGCGGTCCGAGGCGTGGAATCCAGGCTGCGTGCAGCCAGAACTGATAGAGCAGGTTGATCGAGAGCAACGTCAGCACTATCTGCGGCGGCATGCCGAATAGCGGCGCGAGCACGAAGAACATAGTTGAACCGGTAAGACGGCCAGTCCAACCGAAACGGTACGCGGCAGAAAGGTTGAGTTGATTCGGCGAATGGTGGACGGCGTGGTTGCACCAGAACCAACGCGTCCGATGCGCCGCACGGTGGTACCAGTAATAGCAGAACTCCTGACCAACGAAGCACGCCAGCCAACCGCTCCAATGATTCATCGGCAAAGTCCAGAGCCTGTGGCGCCAGAACCAGTTCATTGCATCGCTCCAGAACGCAAGCGGCAGCAACCAGCGCAACGGATACTCACGAACGAGGAAATCGACCGCCGACACTCTGGCCGCCCTCCAGTCGTAGCCGCGCCAGCCGCGTCGGACAGAAAGCACCAGAGCCTCGGCCAATGAGGACACGAGGACCAGGACGACAGCGAATTTGAGTATTGTGAGCAACACAGCCATGGCCGGACCATCCATATGGTGATGCCAGCCAGCGTAGTTTGACGCCCTTTGAGCCGCAATCGAACTGGGACGAGTTGGGCCTGCCGCGGGGCGGATCGGGCGATCTGCGCTATTGCCGGAGGCGTTGCATCAGCGACTCCCGATGCGCCCGGCTGCAAGGCACCTCCATGCCACTGCGCAGAACTACCGTGGCATCGCCTTTCCCCTAAAAGCGGCTTCGTCCTCACCCAACTCCGGTGAGCGTTGGCTATGGTAGTCGCAAAAGTTCATCCGGTCCAGGATGGACTCAGGCCTCCCGTCGACGGTCGGTTAATGAAAAGGCCAAGCCTCTCTCATGGACGAAACGCACGATCAGGGCGTCCAGCGATAAACGGTGATGCTGGAGCCCTTGACGTTGTTCTTCGTGACCACGTACTCGCCCGTTGATCGAAGGTATGCCCTGATGCCGTACATCGAATCAATGGCGCTGCTGGCGTCCACGGTACCGTTACTGGTGTTGACCAGCGTGGCGTCGAGGTTGCCTGTAGCGAGATTGAAGGCGTCGATGTTCGGCCAGGCCTGCCCGCTGCTGCTGAACCAGTAGCCGACGAAGAGATAGCTGCCGGCCGCGTCAATCGACTTGGCGCCGGCGTGGGTGAGGTTGATCACCGGATTGGGTGCCGTGGTGTTGCCCGCGCTCCAGCCGTGATACACCTCGATCCGCGTGCCTATCGACGTCCAGTCCGTACTCCCGACGATGCCCTGTCCGAGAATCATGGTGTCGCTGTCCGCGAGATAGACGATGCGCGTCAGCGGCTGGATGCTCGCGGGAATGCGGATGGGGATACCGGGTCCCCATGTTGGCTTGCCGCTGGCGTCGAAGCCGGTCAGCGGGTAGTGGTAGATGTAACCGGTCTTGTCCAGGCCGGCCCACACGCCCCCCTTGCTGTCGATGCAGAATCCCTCCCTGACCGATGCGGTCGTATTGAACGCCGTACCGGGAAGCGTGGCGTCCGGTATGGCGATGTGGCCATTCGCAGCATTGAAGTGGAAGAAGTAGAAGATATCGGGATTCTGGCCGGACGCCACGAGGATGCGGTTGGCGCCGACGGTGGCAAGTTGACCGAAGTGCTCATCCCGTGAGCGATCGTTGATGTTGATGCGTGGATCGGATGGATAGTCGATCGGATCGACAGTGTTCGCTACGAAGGTTCCCCCAGCGGTGCCGGTGTAAATGTTGGTGCCTCCATAGAAGTAGGCGCCGTCGGTACCCGGGTCCGGAGCGGCGACCCCCTCGAAGTTGAGAGACTGAAGCTTCCATTGCAGGTTGCCGGCACTGTTATACGCATGAATGTCGGTGCCGCCGTTGCGAGCGAGGTCCCAGCCGCCGCCCCACGGGTTGTTGAGCACATAGAGGTTGCCGGCGGTGTCCTTGCCGATGCCAGCGACGCGGGTGAAGCGCTTCGCGCCGACCTGGCCTTTGATTCCCGTCGTGGTGTCGAGATAACCGCCCTGAATGCCGAATGTACCGGCCAGCGTCGGCGTGCCCGAGAGCTTGTAGCGCTTGATGTTCATGTCGGGGCCCTCGTCCCCGACCATGAGCTGCCCCGATGACGCATCGAAATAGAGCGCCGACGGCTGCGACTCGCCGGGCATCCGGATGGTGTTCAGCAAGGCGCCGGTTGGACTGAACTCGACGATCGTGCCCGCACTCTTCTGTGCGACCCAGACGTTGCCTGCGCCATCCAGGGCGAGCGCGCCCGGACCCGAGACGTTGATGTCCCGCTGCCAGACACCGTCGGTGGTGAAGATCCGGACGCGATTGCCATAGAAGTCGCTCGCATAGAGGAGCGAGCCCGCCGTGGCGAGTCCGGTGATGACGTCGACCCGAGGCTGGTTGTTCAACGCGCTGACCTGAATGAAAAGATCGCGAGTCCCGGTGGTGCGGTTGTAACGTCCCACCGCGCCGCTTCCATACGACGTGTTGTACTGCAGCGCCGCGAAAATCGACTTGGCATTACCTGTAATGGCGCTGCCCTGAAACTCGCCGTGAATGCCGATGGAGCCGGCGCTGCGGCCGTTCTGGTAGATTGCGACGCCGCCCTCGTACTCGTCCCACATGGAGGCCGTATAGATGACGCCTTCGGGCGCGACCCACATGGAACGCGCGGCGTTACCCACGTGAGTGGCGAGGGTGCCATAGGTGTTCGCCAGCCAGTCGGTGGTGTTTTGCGCCTGACAGGCCGGCGCAATCGTGGCGATCGCTGCGGCGAGGAGCGCAGCACGAATTCGTTTTTTTCCGACCATGACTGATGCTCTCCTGAATGTAGCGATCATTCACGTGAATGGTCGGCCAGCCAGATTTCTTGAAATGCGCCCACATATGAACATAGGCAACTCATTGCGCCTTTACAAGCCCATCGCGACTTTGCATGCGGACGTGAATTGCAGTCTTGAGCGAAGCTCGACCGTCTCCTGTTGGCCGGTCCCTGTCTCATGCGACTGGCATATCTCGTTTAGGGTTGCTCGATGCTGAATGAATAAGACGGTCCGCCGCAGGTCGGCCTGTGTCAGGCACAAGTCGATCCGTTGCTGCCTGTCGTATCGTTACAGCGAATGTTGGCTTAGGATCCGTGGACTGGACGCTCGCGGATGCCGGTTGCGGCGCAGATGGCGGAGGGACGGATAACTGCCAGGCATGGGATACTACGCAGCCGATCGGTCACGGTTCAATCAAGATGCTTCGTCTTCTTTCGCTGTCTGGCAGCCTGCGCACCGCGTCGTCAAATACGCACACACTCTTCGCGGCTGCCCTGTTGCTGCCGCCAGGCGTTGTGGTCGAACATTACGATGAGATTGGCGAGCTGCCCCACTTCAATCCGGATCTCGAGGTCGACCTTCCCGAGAGCATCGTTGACTTACGCACTCGAGTGGGTCAGGCAGACGGCCTCCTGATTTCTTGCCCGGAGTACGCTCGCGGAATCCCCGGGTCCTTCAAGAACATGTTGGATTGGCTGGTAGGAAGCCTGGATTTTCCCGGAAAGCCAGTCGCCCTTTTCAACACCTCGCCTCGAGCATCTGCTGCCCAAGCCGCCTTGAAGCTGGTCTTGGAAACGATGTCTGCGACGCTCATCCAGGATGCTTGCGTCACTCTTCAATTGCTGGGCAAGCAGACCGATCCGGTTGCCATAGCGAACGATCCCGTTAGCGGGGAAACACTACGGCAAGCGATTCAGGCAATCGTCGACCATATCGTGACGGCATCATCTGAGATCCTGCGGACGGAGCGATAATGCATCACGTCATTTGTCAGCTTTGATCGATGTACATGCATTCGCCATACGCCGACGACGGTCCTCGGTAGCGGACCTTCGCAAACCGGCCGTGAGAGGCCGTTCCTGGCCGGGTACGGTCCGACACCGAACATGCCCGTCACCGGACATTCACCGACATCGCCTTACCGCCGCGAACGTCGCCTTCGGCCGACTTTCGGGCGCCCACACCAACCGCTTGATACTTCCATCTGGCGCACGCGTTTGAAATGGCCACCGATACCCCCGCTTATGACACGGTGGCCACTGTCGTATGGAAAGCGCTGCGGATGGCGGGGGTGGATACGGCGCCGTTGGCAAGTTGGGGACGGTTGTTTAGCGACGTACGGTAGCGGAAGATCACCCGTCATGGATTCAATCGCGCGCGGGCGGCAGTGCAGCCAACCGCAAACGCTCGACACCCTCCGCCATCGCAAGCGTCGACTGCTGTCCATCGCGCATGCGAATGCTGATCGTCCGGTCGCGCTCATCGCGCGAACCCACTGCGACCAGAATCGGCACCTGCTTTTCGCGGGCATCGACGATCTTCTTTTCCAGCCGCTCGGGCCGGCTGTCGAGCAGCGCTCTGATACCGGCGGCATCGAGCGCTTGCATGAGCTGTTGCGCGTAGGCCGTATTCGCATCGCTTATCGTCGCGACCACAACTTGCTCCGGCGCGAGCCACACAGGCAGCCATCCTCCGTGATGTTCCAGCAGCATTGCAATGAAGCGCTCCATGCTGCCCAGCACCGCGTGATGAATCATCACGGGACGCTCGCGTGCGTTGCGTTCATTGACGAACTCCGCATCGAGCCGATCCGGCAGCACGAAATCGAGTTGAATCGTGCCGCATTGCCAGCTGCGCGCGCGGCTGTCCGTTAGATGAAACTCGAGTTTCGGCCCGTAAAAAGCGCCCTCCCCTTCGAGCACCTCGAATTCGAGATCCGCCGCGCGCGCGGCGTCGGCCAATGCGGCCTCCGCGCGATCCCACGTTTGATCGCAGCCCGCGCGCAGCGCAGGCCGCGTGGCAAGCGCTACCTTGAAGGCCGGAAAGCCGAGGTCCGCATAGACCGTGCGCAACAGCTCGCAGAAGCGGCCGACTTCGGCTTCGATATGCGTCTCCGTGCAGAACACATGCGCGTCGTCCTGTACGAAGGCACGCGTGCGTTTCAGACCTTCGAGCGAGCCCGAAGGCTCGTCGCGATGACAAGCGCCGAACTCGCTATAGCGAACCGGCAACTCGCGATACGAACGCACGCGCTGATTGAACACCTGCACATGGCACGGACAACTCATCGGTTTCAGGCATAGCGCGCGTCCTTCTTCCGCGTCGGCCTGAGAGTACATCGCCGCGCCGAACTTCTCCCAATGGCCGCTCCGCTCCCACAACGAGCGCGCGAGCAATTGCGGCGTGCGGATCTCACGAAAGCCCGCACGACGCATGCGGGCGCGAATGTAGTCTTCCAGCACGCGGTAAAGCTCCCAGCCGCGCGGATGCCAGAACACCATGCCGGCGCCTTCTTCCTGTTGATGGAAGAGGTCGAGTTTGTTGCCCAGTACACGATGATCGATGTCGTTCACAGTCACGCTCCGTTTGATTGATACCGCGGATGGATGCCGCAGATTGATGCCGCAAACGGAGGTCCAGAAACGTCAAAGGCCCCGTCCGCTTCCGGCGGGGCCTTTGGTGGTTTGCCACTGCTTCGTGCTTCTAGCGCGTGCAACCTCCAGACGACCCGCCTGTGAAGGTGGTCGTCGTGGTGGTGACGGCAGCAAAGGGAATCGAGTGGAGGTCCATGGATGGACAGTAAACGATTTTGCAATGACGCGTCAATCTTGCTTGTCACTTGCGGCGTGCTTTCAGCATTACTGTCGACCGCAGCCGATACCCCCTTCCTGGCAGTGCAATTGCTCGTCGAGCAGTTTGGTTTGCGCTTGCATCAGACGGCGCAACGATTTAGTGAGAGTTGATAGGATGCGTTCCTGCAATCTATATTCTCCGCACGAGCCATACCGCTCAACCATAGGCACGTCACGGCCAGAATCGACACACGCTTCATTGGACAACCTCACGCGTTAGATTGCTGAATATCATTTACAGATATGCCGCTCGCATATTCGGGTTCAGAAAATTCACGCCGCTTCACACTTACTGACATTGAACGGCTGGCCGATTCATCTGAAGTTTCGTAAAATCGCGCAGAGCGCGGTCGCTCGGTCAGCCAACAAGAAGAGGCGGTATGGGTGCGCAGGACATAATCAGGGCAATAACTGGCGGACTCGTCCAGAGTGAGCGCCTGCTGAAGCTGGATACTTCACTGGGAAATAATGTCCTGGTGCCTCAGCGGGTCGTTGGTCACTCACGAATCGGCCGCCATTACGAGTTCACCGCTGATGTCGTTTCCACATCCGGCACGGTTGAGCTCAAGACGCTGATTGCCCAGCCCGTCACATTGTGGATCCAGCAGACCAACCGGTCCTATCAGCCCCATCACGGATACGTGCACACTGCCCGCCGCCTTGGATCGGATAGCGGACTCACGAGCTACCAGATCGCGTTTGGCTCGTGGATGCACTTCCTGCGTTTTCGCAAGGATGCGCGAATCTGGCAGGACAAGCCGGCCGACGAAATCCTCACTGATGTATTCAACATGCACCCGCAGGCTCAAGGTGCATTTCGCTTCGCCCTGAGCAAGCCGTTGCCCTCGCGTTCGTTCTGCGTGCAATACGAGGACGACTGGAATTTCGTCCACCGACTGATGGAAAGCGAGGGACTGTTTGGCTATTTCGAGCAGGCGAGCGACGGGAAATCCCATACGCTCATCGTCACGGATAGTCTCGACACGTTCAAGCCACTTTCGCCGCAGACCGTTGAGTTTTACCGCGCGGGCACAAACAGCGAAGCCGATGCCCTGGTGCAGTGGTCGGGCACGCGAACTCTGCAAAGCACGACGCTGACCACCCGCACCTTCGACTACAAGGCACCCGCTTCGCCAGCCAATCCGAAGGGCACAAACGTCCCGACGCTGCCCACGCAGGGGAACCTGCCCCAGCAAGCTGAAGTGTATGAATACGCCGGCGCCTATACCTATGGCAAGCAGGACCGGGGCGATCAGCTGTCGAAAATCCGCATGGAAGAGTGGGAATCGCGGGCCAAGCGGTTCTTCGGCTCAGGTGGTGTGCGAGGTGCGAATGCCGGCCACTGGTTTCAACTAGACGATCATCCTGAGCACGCCACGGATAGTGCCCAGAACCGGCAATTTGCGATTATCGAGACCGTATGGTTTGTTGAAAACAATCTACCCGTATCCAGCCAGGTCGCGGATTTTCCCCATAGCCTGAAGGGTGACCTTGCGACCATCAGAACGAACTACGCCGCTGAAGAAGGACTGAAGGTCACACACGCCGATGGCAGTGAAGGCTTTTTCCTTGTCGAAATTGAAGCGCAACGCAAGGTCGTTCCATATCGCAGCCCGTTTGAGCATCACAAGCCGGATATGCATTTTCAGTCAGCGATTGTCGTTGGCCCTGCAAACGAAGAGGTCTACACAGATTCGCTGAACCGTATCAAGGTGCGTTTCCATTGGGACCGGCTCAATACCGGCGATGAAAAAGCGTCGTGCTGGGTGCGCGTCGCCGTGTCTGATACGGGTGGTGGATACGGCGGCGTGCATGTGCCGAGGGTTGGCGAAGAGGTCCTGATCGACTGGGTGGACGGCGATTGCGATAGGCCACTAGTCACGGGTCGGGTCTATAACGGTTCAACGCAACCGCACTGGCATTCCAACGGCTTGCTGTCCGGCTACAAGTCCAAGGAATATCAGGGCAGCGGCTACAACCAGATGGTGATGGATGACTCGACCGGCCAGAACCGCGTTCACCTTTTTTCCACAAGCACCAATGCACAATTGCATTTAGGTTACCTGATTGACCAGAGCGGTAACACACGCGGATCATATTTGGGGAGCGGCTTTGACCTGAAATCCGATGCCTATGGTGCGATCCGTGCGGGGCAAGGGCTTTATGTTTCCACTCATGCTAAACCGGCGACGGGTCAGCAGCTTGACGTGCGCGAGGCGAATCAGCAACTGGTGAGCTCCGAAAGCGTGCTGGAAGCGATGTCGGATGCCAGCACGACGCATCAGGCCGGAAGTCTCAAGGATGGACACGACTCGCTGAAGGCATTCACCGACGCGACACAGAACAGCGTGTCGGGCTCGTCATCAGGCGGAAACACAGCAGGCGGTGGAACAGGAAGTGCGAACGCATTCAAGGAACCGGTCATGCTGTTTGGCAGCCCGTCCGGCATCGCCCTGTCCACCCAGAAATCCGTTCACATCGCCAGCGATGCTCAGACCAATCTCGTAAGTGGACAAAGCATGCATATTGCAACCGGCAAGTCGCTGATCGCAAGCGTTGCCGAAAAGCTCAGCCTGTTTGTGCAGAACGCCGGGGCGAAGCTGTTTGCAGCCAAGGGTAAGGTGGAAATTCAGGCCCATTCGGACAACATCGAACTCACGGCACAGAAAACCGTGAAGTTGCTGTCTGCAACAGAAAAGATTGAAGCGGCGGCGAAGCAGGAAATCCTTTTGACATCCGGCGGTGCATATATCCGCATCAAGGACGGCAACATTGAGATTCATGCGCCTGGCACGATCGATATCAAGGGTAGCCAGCATTCGTTCGCTGGCCCGGCCGCACAAGGTTACGTGCTGCCGGGATTACCGAATTCTGGCGCGGTGTCACGCTACCATGAACAATTCCGCCTACTCGACGATGACGAGACCACTCCCCTGACCCACACGCGTTACGAGATTGAGAGTGAGTCGGGTAAGAAGTGGTCCGGTTACAGCGACGGTGAAGGACTGACTCAGCACGTATACACGGATCAACCGGAAAGGCTCTCTCTGACCATCTATAAGCAGGTGGACGAAAATGACCCAACCGAAGAAGCATAAGCACCATGTTCGACACGTCAAGCACGCGTCGACAACGACGGCAAACGACCAATCACTTGTCAAGGTCGTGATCCAGAGCGACACCGGTGAATGGGTGCGGCCGGCGACAGGCGAAAAATTTTATATCGACGAGACACCAAAATTCCCGTCAATCGTCTTCGAAATCAAGACGGACGCCCCGCCCCCCTATCAATGGAAATGGACCATCGTATGGGATGCGCAAGTTAGCGGGCTGCACGAAAGTGCGAAGCGCGGAAAGAAGTTGAAGACGTTTTCTGATACCGGCGCGTTCACGAGCAATGACAAGTCGTGGGAAGCAAACCTTGAAAATAAGATCATCGGCGGCAAACTGTCCGTCGAAGTGAGTGCGGGCGGCACTGAGTTTCGGCGCACAGTGTTCGTCTTGGGAAAAAATCCGGCCAAAGAAGACGTGGTCGCCTTTGTTTCGACGTTGCCCGACACCATTGGCTTTGACAAGGTGATTGATCAGGAAAGCCACTTCAAGAACTTCATAAACGCTGACAATGAGCCCGTGGTAGCCGGCGATTCTGGCTACGGCCTGACGCAGATGACGAATCCCGCGCCCAACTATGAGCAGGTGTGGAACTGGAAGGAGAACGTTAAGGTTGGCGTGACGTTGTTCCAAGACAAACAGTCAACAGCAAAAAAGCTTCTCAAGGCGCACCCGTATACCTCGGAGCAACTAACAACCGAAACTTTTGGGTTGTGGAACGGCAGCAAATACTACGAGTGGAACCCTCAAACGCAGACGTGGGAACGCAGCGGCAGTGTTATGTGCGATCCTGCGACCTCAAACGTTGGATGGGACATGTCAAACTCGAAAAATGCCGGACAGACTGCGGATCAATTGCACGAGCGCGACAAAGAAACCTACAAGAAGATGAAAGCTGGTCGTGATAAAGATCATGTCTGGATTTACTCAGGAATGTGCTATGCGGATCACATCGTTGGTAATTAAAAAAATGGCTTTGGTTGCGGCGTTGAGTGCCAGCAGCGCAATTGCGCTTGCGGAAGTACCGTCGCCCATACAGGTCGACCTGGCAGGCGGACGCCTAGTGCAGCAGAAAGACAGTCACCTTTTCGCGGTCGACGCCGTCAAACACAAGGTCTCGGTCATACAGGTACCCCCTGCACTTAAACGTGCCCTCAAGACCTCGTCGAGCATTGCCTTTCCGGCTGACCACTCGCGTTTGATCGACGGGAACGAATACGTTCTGGTCGTCGTGAACCAATCGTCGAGCTCCAACCCGACGGGGTACTGCGGTGCGGGTGAAGAGGGGACGCTTTATGCACTCGAATTACACGGCAGTGCCGCTGTGCCACGCTTTTCCCTGCCGGTTCAGAGTTGTTTAAAAGATCTCGATTTAGCGAGCGATTCCAATCAGAAATCGGGATACTTGGCAATTACGTGGAAAGACGCTCCGGTAGGTATCCAGGTGCGTTGGGATGTCTACGGCGGCAAGAGCGACGTTTCACGCTTCTATAAATACCAAGACGGTCAGTTTATAGAGGCAACGCAGTGAATCTGTTGCGACATTAAAGCCGTGGACGGGGTCGACTAGTCGATAAAGCAAGACTGTATCGATATAGCGATTCCCCAAGCGCGTCAGGGACATTATGAAACGATATCTGATTTTGAACGGCGACAAGACGACAGCTAACGGCACGGTCCAGGCTACGGCGACCACGATTCAACTGAGCGGGAAGGATGTTGCACACGAAGGCGATAGCGTGACCTGCCCTGCCTGCAACACGACAGGCAAAATCCAGTGCGACGGGCCTCGCCAGATGATGACCGCACCGGATGGAAGACATGCAGCCCTGAGCGATGATCTCTGCATCTGCGGTTGCCATCCGCCGCCGAAGTTGATTGCGGCGCAGAACATGATGTCTACTGAAGCGTAGTGTTGGGGCTTCACTGCATTTGAATCGGACCCCGCAGTGTCCGGGGTGAAGGGCCGGCGGCCGATGACGTTGACGCACCTTTGACGGCCGGAACCCTTGCTGTATAAGGTCGTGTCCAAGGTGTCCAACGTGCCCAGGGAAATTTCGATGTCTTTCAGTCAGCTTGTGGAGGGCGCCGCGCCTCTGGAACACCTCTATAAATACTCACCGTTTCGAGCCAAGCCGACCGAAGACCACCGCCACTTTGGTAAGTGCTTGCACTCACGGCTCGGAATTTTACCGGCCACGAGAGAACCCCACGAGACACGATGTGAATGACTGCTTTCGCGCTCCGAACGGTGGTTCAGTGCGCCGGGGTCGTTTAACGACCCGTTTGCTGGCCGGGACGACAGGATAAACGATACGATGCAGGATTGATCCGAAGCCGGCGCTTCGAAGCCGATGCCTACGAGCGAAACTTCAATCGACATTCCACATCGACCGAGCACCTTACCTTGACTATCCACATCCGGCCCGCCCACACATCCGACGCAGCTCTGATTCTGCGCTTCGTCACCGAACTCGCGGTGTACGAGAAAGCGGAGCACGAGGTTGTCGCCACCGTCAAAGATATCGAAGCAAGTCTGTTCTCGGTGGAAGCCACCGCGAAGGCTTTGATCTGTGAGATGAACGGCGAACCCGTCGGCTTTTGCGTCTACTTCTTTTCTTATTCGACGTGGCTCGGCAAACAAGGGCTTTATCTGGAAGACCTGTACGTATCGCCGAAATCGCGCGGCAGCGGCGCGGGCAAACAGATGCTGCGCCACCTCGCGCGCATTGCATGCGACATGGGCTGCGGCCGCTTCGAATGGAGCGTGCTCGACTGGAACGAGCCGGCCATCGGTTTCTACGAATCGATCGGCGCGAGCGCGCAAAGCGAGTGGGTCCGCTACCGGCTGGCGGGCGACGCGCTCACGGCTTTTGCTGATGGCAAGGCGTGAGGGTTCGGCCAGCGTGACTCACGATTCGACTCGATCAGAAACGCAGCCAGGTGCCCAGTGATACGAGCCTTGTTTATCTGCAGCAAGAATCGCCTGCGCAGCCCCACGGCCGAGCAGGTGTTCGCCAGTTGGCCGAACGTCGAAACCGATTCGGCCGGTCTTGGCGCGGATGCCGCGGTGCCGCTTTCGCCGGAGCAGATTCGCTGGGCCGACATCGTCTTCGTGATGGAGAAGGCTCATCGCGCGAAGCTGTCGGAGAAATTTCGCGCGTGTCTGAACGGCAAGAAAGTAGTCTGCCTCGACATCCCCGACGACTACGCATTCATGCAGCCTGAACTCGTCGCGCTGCTGGAACAGAAGGCGGGTCAATTTCTGCGGCAAAAGTAATGGAGGGAGCAGCGGCCGGCAAGATACAGACACGCTCCACCCCGCCAACTATTCCATCGCGCCGCTCGCCACTGGCGCGACTTCGAACGCGTCGCCGGTGGCAAAAAACGTCCCGCCCGCCACGTAGTGACACGTTCGCAGATCCGGATCGTCGCCGAAGTGCCAGCGGTTATTCGAATACACGCGGCTATCCGCGTACGCCGCCACGACTTCGCCAATGATCAGATCGTGCCGCTGGCTGTCGTCTGGAATCACCTTGCATTCCATCCACGTAATGCAGCCGGCCAGCATCGGCACGTCGATGTTTTGCGCGGGAAACGTTTCGAGGTCGAAGGCGGCGAACTTGTCGAGTTCGGCGCCCGCGTTCGAACCCACCGCCAGCGTCTGCGCGGCAAAACCGCGGCTCGGCAGTTGCAGCCCGAACACGCCGCTCGCTTCGATCAGTTGCCGCGTCAGCGTGCGGCTGTCGACTACCACCACGACCTTCGGCGGATTGAAATCGAGCGGCATCGCCCACGATGCGGCCATCACGTTCGAACGCCCGTCGTGCGCGCTGGTGATGATCGTGACCGGTCCATGATTCAGTAACTGCGTCGCCCGCGGCAATGCCACGGCTTCTCGAGTGCCTTTCATACGTCCTTTCCGCGTCAATGAACGACGTCGATTGTAGCGGGGTACATGCGGCGTTGTTGACACCGCCATCACGGACGGCGCTCGAACGGGCCCCGCGCACGGACCACGACGGGCCCGTCAGACTCGACATGCCTGAGCCGTTTCCAGGCGAGAATGCAACACCATTAAACGCGTTGGAGTGACCGTGCGCATCGTCTGCTTGCATACCGCTGACAGCAATATCGCCGTGTTCGACGCGGCGGCCCGCGCCGCCGGGCGGCAGTCGCTCGACTTGCCATCGATAGGGACATCGGCAAACTGGCTGCCGAAGCGTTGAAGCGGGGCTAAAAACCCCGGCGGATTCAAGGCGGCAGCTGCCAGGCCGCCGCCCGCGTTTGCATCAATGCGGCGCTTTGCCGTTGGGCAGCGCGTCCAACGGTTTGTGCTGTTCCTCGCCGAGCCCCGGGAAGAACGCGTTCCAGGCGGCACGCACGCCTTGCGCCGCGGTGGCCTCCGCGCCGATCGATTCCGACTCGCCTGCGGGAACGCTCGCCGGATCGGCGGACAGGCCGCGCCAGTGCGTGAACACCAGCAACGGTTTTTCGGTCCATACGCCATCGCCAAATTTCGCAAATGCCGTGTCCCCGCTCGTCAACTGCACCTCGTACCAGCCTTCACGAACGGGCGTATGGACGGCAAGCTCAAACCACGCGGTCGGTTCGATTTCCTTCATGTCTTCTCCGGTCGGAAAAATCGTCATAGATAACCACAAAGGCATGCTTCATGCCCGCGCCCGGCAGCGGCCCGGCATACGCGCGCATCCTTTCCGCGATGTTGCAGCGCGACGCGCGCTGAGCATGACCTGCGGGCGATTCGCCAACCTCGCGCACCTGGCAAATCGCCGCGCATAAACGACACGATAGCGCGACATCGGCTGCGCGGACAAACGTAAAAACTTACGCGACGCGTGTCCCCGCGATTTCGCCCGTCAGGCCGGCCAATACGCCGATGGCGGGCGCCAGTTGTTCGGCTGGCGTACTGCCGTAGCCGATCACGAGGCCATTCGTCTCGTCGCGAGGCTGCAACGCGAAACCGGACAGCGCCCGAGGATTGAGCCGCTCGGCAAGCGCGCATTCAGCGAGCAGTCGATCCGGGATACAAGGCGGCAGACGCAGCGTCAGATGCATGCCGCAATTGCCGCCCAGAATCTGCGACGGCTCGAAATGCGCGCTCAGCGCATCGCGCAGCGCCTGCTGCCGTTCCCGATAGAGACGCCGCATGCGGCCCAGATGCCGTCCGAACTCCCCGCTGTCGATGAAATGCGCCAACGCCAGCTGCTCCAGACGATGCCCGCCGCGCAGCATCTCCTGCAACGCGACCGCCGCGTGCTCGGCGATCGCGCCCGGCAGCACCACGAAGCCGATGCGCAACGCCGGAAACATCGTTTTGCTGAACGAGCCCACGTACAACACCGGCGCGTCCGGCACCAGCCCCTGCATGCTGGCGATCGGTTCGCCGGTGTGGCGGAATTCGCCGTCATAGTCGTCTTCGATCAGCCACGCACCGCTGCGGCGCGCCTGCGCGATCAGCTCCAGCCGCCGCGCCACCGACAGCACCGAACCGGTCGGATACTGATGCGCGGGCGACGTGTAGATCAGCTTCGGCGGATGCGCGCGCCACGCGTCCGCCGGCACCGCAATGCCTTCGAGATCGACCGGCATCGGCAGCGTGGTCAGATCGCCGAGATTGAACGCCGCCTTCGCGCCGCGATAGCCGGGATCCTCGACCCAGGCGATGTCGCCCGGATCGGTGAAAAGCCGCACGCACAGGTTCAGCGCTTCCTGCGCGCCTTCGGTGATCACCACCTGCGAGCCGTCGCAGCGCACGCCGCGAGACACGCGCAGATGTGTAGCGATCGCGTTGCGCAGCGCCGACTCGCCGGCCGGCGCGCCGTAACCGAGCGCAAGCGGCAATGCGCGTTCCATCGACCGTTCGAGCGCGCGCCGCCACGCGCCGAGCGGAAAGCGATCCAGCGCGGGCGTGCCTGGCGTCAGCGGCAAGGTGTTGTCGGCATGCGTGCGTGTGGCGGCGAATTGTCCGACGCGCGCGGCGTAGACAGCCTCGGGCGCGGTGGGCTGCGCCTGATGTTCGCCGCGCGCGGCTGGGCTGGAGAGCGGGCTCACGCGCGTGCCCTTCTTGTCGGCGACGACATAACCGACTGCGGCGAGATGCTCGTAGGCAATCACGACCGTATTGCGCGACACCCCCATCTCCGCCGCCAGCAAACGCGACGACGGCAGCAGCGAGCCCGCCGGCAGACGCCCGGTCAGAATCGCCTGCTGCAAGCGCTCGATCAGCTGCTTTTGCAGCGGCGCCGGTTTTTCGCCGGCGGCGGCAGTGCCGGTACCCGCACCACTCGCGGCGGACGGCGAGGTGGCTGGCGCAGCGCCGGAATGAATGAGCGGACCAATGATCTCGATCATTGATGCTGGACCTATTAAATATGGCGGGGCTGGATCTTTTTAACATACCACGTTTGCCGTATTGTTCTCCCAGACAATCGACCGGGTGAACAAGGAGAGCAGACATGGAACCCAGACGTAACGCGTTCGACCAGCCGATCGGCGCCCCGGTGCCGGGCTGGAACGGTGCGCGGGCGCCCGGCCGCGAGCCGCTGGTGGGCCGCTATTGCCGGATTGAAGCGGTGGACGTCGAACGTCACGCCGAAGACCTCTACGACGCATACAGTTTGGCCACCGATGGCCGCGACTGGACCTATCTGTCGGTCGGGCCGTTCGAGAGCCTCGCCGCGTATCGCGAGCATCTGACGCGCGCGGCGGCGTCGGCCGATCCGCTGCACTATGCGGTGATCGATCTGGCGACCGGCAAGGCCGTCGGCACCCTGGCGCTGATGCGTATCGACCCCGCGAACGGCGTGATCGAAGTCGGGCACGTCACGTATTCGCCGCGCCTGAAGCGCACCCGCATCGCCACCGAAGCGATGTTCCTGCTGATGAACCACGTATTCGGCGACATCGGCTATCGCCGCTTCGAATGGAAATGCGACTCGCTGAACGGTCCGTCACGCACGGCGGCGCTGCGCTATGGATTCACGTTCGAAGGCATCTTCCGCCAGGCGATCGTGTATCGCCAACGCAATCGCGATACCGCGTGGTTCTCGATACTCGACGGTGAATGGCCCGCGCTGCGTGCGTGCTATGCACGTTGGCTCGATGCCGGCAACTTCGACGCGCGGGGTCAGCAGATTGAACGGCTGGCGGATCTGATCGCGCAACAGCGGGCGGCGGCGAGTGAGGATGGTCAATAAGCCGACAGTTGGCCGCGGCATACGAACAGCCCGGCGCGCGACGATTCAGGCTGCGCCTGCCGTGCGCCGCAAGACGATGGTCGGCTTGCCTTTGTACGTCGTGCGAAGCCGCTCGCGATAGCCGCATTTGTGAGCGACGCGCAGCGACGGCAGATTTTCCGGCGCGATGATGCAGGCGGTTTCGGCGTCCGGCCACTGCAGGTCGGCCCAACTCAGCGCGGCGCGCACGGCTTCGGTCGCGTAGCCGCGGCCATGCACGGCCGGATCCAGGGCCCAGCCGATCTCCGGCGTGCCCATCAGCGAAGGTTCGATCTCCCGGTGATAGTCGGCAAAGCCGACTTCGCCGAGGAAGCGGCCGCGCTCCTTGTCCCGAACCACCCAGTATCCGTAACCCAGCATCGCCCAATGCCCGGCGTAACGCAGCAGGCGCGCCCAGACTTCCTCACGCGTGAAAGGCTGGCCGCCGATGTAGCGGATCACCTCGGGATCGGACCACATCGCATAGCTCTCGAGGAAATCGTCGCGCGTGTGCGGACGCATGATCAGACGGTCGGTGGTGAGGAGCGTGGGGTGGGTGGACATTGAAGGAGCGAGTGGTTGGGGAGGGATGCTTTGCGGCGCTGAAGCGTAGAAGGGGTGCGTGGGATGATCGCAGATTTTTTGCAATGACATGGTTGTCTTTTAGCACGCCAAAAACCAGATATAGCAACACTCAAACGATGACGCAAAGTTCGTCATCTTCCAGCATTCCCGTCTTTATCTCGTTATTGCGGCCCCCTAAATAATGATATCTTTACGATCTATTCTGGCGGAGGTTTAAGAACCTCTTTCAGGAACAATCCAATCTAACCATTCCGCAACCTGCACCTCATACGCTGTCCTGGCGCTGGGGAAACGCATGCTCGCGGTGACATGCTGGGAGGCCGATAACTAAGATGATCGTCGAAAAACACACTATCGATATTTTGGATCGCTACACCGACGTCGCCCCGTTTGTTTCTTCCGTCATCGAGGCGGCGGACAGCGATAAAAACGCCCTTGGATTCTTTCCGTTACGCGTCTTTAAGGACTTCGCTCGCAAGGAACAACTCTTCGTAGCGGTGGAACGTCATGCAAAAGGCATGTCATATGCGGGTCACTTGCTATTTGAAGCAAAGCATCCGAAGGGACGCGTGCTGCAGATGTTCGTTGCACCGAGATTCAGAAAGCGTGGAATAGCAACTCACCTGTTGGACCATCTCAAGAAACACCTGACAGACCATGCTTTCATTTCCATGTACGCGCGAGTGGCAGAAGATCTCGACAAAGCCAACAAGTTCTGGGAAAGGCAGGGCTTCTATGTACAGTGCATCAGCAGAGGAGGGGAGACAAGAAACCGAACGATCCTTGTTCGCAGCCATGAGCTCAATACACCGCAATTGTTCGCCCCGAGCGGGCTCAGCGCTGCCGACCCTCTCGGCCTGGATTCGACATATACGGCGGAGACTCCGCTTTTCCTGCTCGATCTGAACGTACTGTTCGACCTTGGCCCACGCAGACGCAGAAACGAGGAAATCCTCGACCTATTTCGAATTGAAAGGACTGGTTCCTGCCAACTTGCGTTAAGCACGGAGATCACCGCTGAACTCACCCGGACGGCGAGTGTTGGCGTAACGGATCCGATGCAGGCATACGCCCGTATTTTCCCCTCCTTCCCTGCCCCGAGTGCGGAGGAATGGAACGCACTCTCGCCGGAGCTTGCATCCATTGTGTTCCCGGAACGGCATCGATCCGATGCGCTCAGCAGCAACGATGTTTCGGACCTGCGACATTTGGCTACTGCCATTCAGAACCGGCTTGCTGGCCTGGTCACAAACGATACTTCGATACTCAACGCGTCCGCCAAGCTAAACGAGAAGTACGGCATCCAGGTTTTTGCACCTGACGCTTTTAAAGATCTGAATGCCGGTGAGGCAAGAGAGGAAGTATTTGAGACTGGTGCAAACGACTCGCTCTCGATAGCGCCCGTCACCGGAGTTGAAGAACCCGAAGTTCATCGGCTCCTATTCCGACTCAAAATCCCTGCATCAGCGATCGTTGCCGCATGGGCCGCGATCGATTCGAACGAGCGAGTCTGCAATCGATATGGCGTCTGGTCGGAAGGTGTTCTGGTGGGATATCTGATGTGGCCCAAAACAATGACGGGCAGCGATTTCACCGCGCGCGCGGCTGTCGACGAAACCCAAGCTGGCGCGATACATGCAGCCCGCCTCCTGCTCGGGTATCTAATTGAGCAAGCCGCGACGGCTGGCACTTCGCAGATCCGACTCACATTTCCTCCGCAGCAATCCCAGATACGCGAGGTAGCTTCAGCGCTAGGCTTTGGCGGCCTGACGGGTCAAACGTCCCTGACCAAGCTTGCCTTGGGAAACATCGTCACCACATCAAATTGGGTGGACCGTGTAGACAGCCTTTTCCGAGCCGGCCGCGTGCGCCTCCCAGATGCCCCGCCGGTCTACAGAAATGTCGATCAGCAAATTCGCCTCATCCGACCCGATGGAAACGTCGGACATGTCTCCTTGATGACGTTAGAAACGCTGCTCTCGCCAGCGCTCTTTTGTCTGCCCGGAAGAACGGCGGTCATTTCGCCCGTGCGGCGCGACTTTGCTGAGCGTCTGTTAGCGCACTCGCCTCAGAAAAGCCTGCTTCCGCATGCCAGAGCCAAACTGTACAAACAGCGGCACTATTTGAGCGGCGCCGGAACGCTCAGGCACTTTAAGCGTGGTAACCTGATCTTGTTCTACGAGTCAGCCAAGAACCGAGGTCTCGGCGCCATTGTTGCCATCGCGCGCGTGCAGTATGCCTACTTGAAATCCCAACAGGCAATGGAGAAGTCAGACCTCGATCCGTCAGTTCTTGACTTCTCGGGACTCGAAGCGATCGGTCGTTCCAAGACAAAAACCGTAACGGTATTTGACAACATTATTTGCCTTGAACGTCCGGTTCCACTTGCCACACTTCAGAAACTGGGCTGTGGAAGTCCGCAAGACCTGATTACTACGCATGCAATCGATAACTCACAGCTTCAAGGAATCCTCGCGGAAGGGTTTGCCCATGGAACATCCGGAACACGTACTCATCTCACTTGAAGAGCGACACGCCGAAAACATATTTTCGGGTACAAAGCATGTGGAGCTTCGGCGGCGAGCAATGAACGTGAAGGCGGGTACAGTCGTCTGGATTTATGTGAAGTTACCCGTTGGCCGCGTCGTCGGTTATGCCAAGGTGAGCGCTGCGCATTCGCTCGCACCCGCCACCTTGTGGCGACGGTTTGCGAATGTATGCGGCATCACGCGGCGGGAATTTTTCGACTATTTCGATGGCGTATCTAAAGGCTTCGCCCTAGGGTTGCATGAGCCGCAGCGACTCGCTGGCACCGTTTCGCTCACGGAATTAAGAGAGGTGTCGGCAGGATTCCAACCTCCGCAGTTTTTTATTCGTATTGCGCCTGACAGCCCTCTTCTCCACGCCATCGAAGGCAAGTGCGTATAGGCGCGCAGCGTGTCGCGGCCTCAAACCAACTCAAGAAACCGCGCCAGGAACGGATTTCGGTTCGCCGGCGACCACACCAGCACCTGCTCGATCAGCGGCGCATCGACGAGCGGTGTGGGGCACCGGCGGCGATATCGGCTTCACGCGCGACGGCACGCACGCCGAGTTCATCAAGATTCCGCTCGGCGCGCTGTCGCGCAAACCCACGACGCTCAGCCACGCGCAGGCTTCGGCAATCGGCGTGAATTTCGTGGTCGCCTGGTTCGGCACGGTTGAATACGCGCGCTTGCAAGCCGGCGAAACCATCGCGGTGATCGGCGCGGGCGGCGGGGTCGGCGGCGCGGTGGTGCAGATCGCGAAAGCGCGCGGCGCGCGCGTGATTGCCGTCGACCGTCAGCCACTTGCAGCCGATTCGCCGGCGGGCTGGCTGATCGACGAGTACGTTCCCTTCGACGAACACGCGACCGAGCGCGTCAAGGCGCTGACCGGCGGCGCGGACGTGGCGTACGACACGGTCGGCGGTGTGGCGTTCGAGACCGCACTGAGTCTCGTCAAAGGCCGTGGCCGCGTGCTGGAAATCAGCGGAACCGGCAAGCGCCGCGTCGAGTTCGACCTGATCGATTTCTACCACAACGAAACGCAACTGCTCGGCGTGGACAGCGCGAAACTGGGCGTTGCCGAATCGGCACCGTTGATGACCGTGTTGGTGGAAGGCTTCGAGAGCGGCAAGCTGCAAGCGCCGGCTATTGCTCAGCAGTTCACGCTGAAGCAGGCGCGCGAAGCGTACGAAGCGGTGGCCGCGGGCACGCGCGGCCGTGTCGTCATCACGATGCAGTAACCGGAACGGCTGGCGGGCGCGGCTGTGTGCGTCCGCGTCCACCTTGCGCTACCGCAACGGCAATACCTTTTCCATCCCTGAGCGCCTCACGCTAAGATTGAGGCCTCCGGAAAATCTCGCCGCACCGGCGTCGATGCCGGCGCCCGGTTCGCATCGGCGAGCGCCGTCCGGAATACAACAAAAGCTTTGCCTCGGAGAATCAGATGTCTGAAGAATATGAAGTGCACGGCCCGCACGACCACGCGGTCGAACATGCCGGCCACCACGACGCCGATCCTTTCGCGAGCCGCATGGCCGTGATGACGGCGATCCTCGCGACAATCGGCGCGCTGTGCGCGTACCAGAGCGGCAATAGCGAAAATCTGGCGCTCTACTACAAGAACGAAGCCGCCATCAAGAAGACCGAGGCGTCGAATCAATGGAGTTACTACCAGGCCAAGGGCGAGAAGCAGAATCTCGCTGAACTCGGCGCGGCGCTGTCGGCCGGCAATACGGAAGCGCACGCCAAGTTCGTCGCCGACGTCGAAAAATACACGCAGCAGAAAGAGCCGATCCGCGCGAAGGCTGAAGAGCTCGAAAAAGAAGTCATGCAAAACGACGCTAAGAGCGAGGCGCTTCTGCATGGTCATCATCGCTGGGCGCAGTCCACCACGCTGATCCAGATCGCCATCGCATTGAGCGCGATCACGTTACTCACGCGCAAGACATGGCTGCGCAATCTGTCGTTCGGCGTCGCGGCGGCAGGCGTGCTGATGGGCGCCTGGGCGTTTCTCTCGGCGTGATGCACGCCGCTCAATGCGCCATCTCGCGCGCACGCGCGAGCAACAACTCCCGCTCGCGCGCGTTGCGCGTCATCGCCGCGGCGCGTTCGAATTCGGCGCGCGCCTCGGCCACGCGTCCGAGCTTGGCCAGCAGATCGCCGCGCACGCTCGGCAACCAGTGGTAGTTCGCGAGCGTCGCGTCGGCGGCGAGCGCATCGACGATGTCCAGACCCGCGGCCGGCCCGAACGCCATGCCCACCGCCACCGCGCGATTCAACTCCACTACCGGCGAAGGCGCCACCTGCGCCAGCGCGTCATATAGCGCGACGATCTGTTCCCAGTCGGTGTCCTCGGCACGCCGGGCGCGCGCATGACACGCGGCCAGCGCCGCTTGCAGCGCATACGGTCCGCTCGCGCCGCCGAGCGCGTGCGAACTGCCAAGCGCGGCCAGCCCGCGGCGGATCAGGAGCGGATCCCAGCGGCTGCGGTCCTGGTCGGGCAACAGCACCGGACGGCCCTCGGCATCGGTACGCGCATGCGTGCGCGACGCCTGAATCTCCATCAACGCGACGAGGCCATGCACTTCGCTTTCGTCCGGCACCAGACCGCTCAGCACGCGCCCAAGCCGCAGCGCTTCCTCGCACAGCGCCGGGCGCATCCAGTCGTCGCCGGCGGTGGCCGAATAGCCTTCATTGAAAATCAGATAGATCACTTCGAGTACCGACGCAAGCCGGGGCGCACGCGCATCCGCTTGCGGCACTTCGAACGGCACCTTGGCCGCGGACAGCGTGCGCTTGGCGCGCACGATGCGCTGCGCGATGGTCGGCTCGGGCACGAGGAACGCGCGCGCGATTTCCTCCGTGGTCAGGCCGCCGAGCAGGCGCAGCGTCAGCGCGACGCGTGCATCGGTGGACAACACCGGATGACAGGCGGTGAAGACCAGCCGCAGCAGATCGTCGCCGATATCGTCGGCACGTGCTGCATCGAGGGCATCGACGAAATCCGGCACGAGGTGAGCCTCCTGTGCATCGAGATCGTGACCCAGCTCCTCGCGCTTGCGAGCATGCAACGCTTCCTGGCGCAAGCGGTCGAGCGCGCGGTTCTTCGCGGTCGCCATCAGCCACGCTCCGGGGTTATCGGGCACGCCCGCGTCGGGCCAGTGTTCGAGCGCGGCCACCAGCGCGTCCTGCGCCAACTCCTCGGCCAGCCCCACGTCGCGCACCATCCGCGCGACGTGGGCGATGACCTTGGCGGATTCGATCCGCCAGACCGCCTCGATGGCACGATGCGTGGCCGTCGTCACGGCCTCAACCCGCCGCGTTGGCGTTCGGGTCCATATAGATCAGCTCCCAGATGTGTCCGTCGATATCCTCGAAGCCGTGCCCGTACATGAAGCCGTAGTCCTGCGGCGCGCGCGGCGCCGCGCCGCCGGCGGCGATCGCTTTCGCGACCAGCGCATCCACCTCGGCGCGGCTCTCACATGAGAGGCCCACCAGCGCCTCGGTGCTTTCTTGCGGATTGCAGAGCGTCTTGCGTGTGAAGGACTTGAACAGATCCTTGACCAGCAGCATCGCGTAGATGTTTTCGCCGAGGATCAGACACGCCGCCTGTTCGTTGGTGAATCGCGCTTCGAAGCCAAATCCGATCGCGCTGAAAAATGCCTTCGAACGTTCGAGATTGTCGACGGCGAGGTTCACGTAGATCTGCTTATGCATGATGGAGTCCATTCATCGGGTTGTGTGCGGGCTGCACGGGCGCCAAGGTGCGCCGGATTTGCAGCGCCGTCAGCTCGCCTCGGCAAGCGTCTTCAGATTGCTCAGGCCGTCTTCGAAATCCTTGCCGACCATTTTGTCCATGCTGATGAAAACCTGCATCAGCTTCGACAGAAATGGCGCCGGTCCGTGCATCGCCCACGTGACCTGAGTCGCATCCGCATCGGGCTTCAACGTGAATTCGGCGATGTTGTGCGCCTCGAACGGCTTGATGAAATCGAGGTTCATCGTCACGCTCGACGGCGCCGCGGTATCGGCGATCTCCATCTGCCCCACGCCGACCTTTTCGCTTCGCCACGCATAACGCGCACCCTTGCCGCTCGCCGAGCCGCTGTACGTGCCTTGCGTCGCGGGGTCCTTGCGCAGGAACGGATATCGGCGCTTGAATCGGCGCGCCGATCGGCGTCGGGATCAACGCTTGGCCGCGTTCAGTTCGCGAAAGCGTTCCACTTCAGGGCCGGGCTCGAAGTCTTCGAGTTCGAACAGTTGCCGCACTTCGATCTCGCCGTCGGCCTGCTCGCCGAATGGCGCCGGAAAGCGCCGCGCCCATTCCATCGCTTCTTCACGTGAGCGAACCTGGATCAGCGTGTAGCCGGCGACCAGTTCCTTGGTCTCGGCAAACGGGCCGTCGACCACCGTGCGCTTGCCGCCGCTGTAGCGGATGCGCCAGCCCTTCGAACTCGGTTGCAGGCCGGTTGCGTCGAGCAGCACACCGGCCTTTGCCAGCTCTTCGTGGTATGCGCCCATCGCGGCCATCAGGGACGCTTCCGGCATGACGCCGGCTTCACTGGCGGCAGTCGCCTTCACCATGATCATGAATCGCATCGCAATCGCTCCTTTCGTTGTGAGTGGAAAGCCGCGGCTTGTTCGCTGGCTCCTTACTCACACGACGAGCGGTACGCGACCGGATCGACACTGATTTTTTAAACTAGGGGAAAACCCCAGGTCAATTGCATGTGGCGTGTGCCGCTTACACGAAACAAGGCCCGAGCTTACGGACTTCGACCGTGCACCACGACGCCGCCGGGCAGGCTTGCGCGATCGCGACCGCTTCCTCGCGGGTTTCACAATCGAGCAGGAAAAAGCCACCAATCATTTCCTTGGCTTCGGCAAACGGGCCGTCGAGCAGCCTCGCGTGGCCTTCGCGTACCTGCACGCGCACGGCGTCGTTGGTGGAGGTCAGCGATTCGACCGCGAGCAGTTTGCCGCGCTCTTTCAGATCGGCGGCGAAGCGCACCATCTGGTTGTAGACTTCGCGCCCGGCACGCTCGCCACGTTCAATGCGTTGTTCCGGGGGTTCGACGATAAGCAGCAGATAAGACATGGAGTCTCCGATTGATCGTGCCGCAGACGTGAACGCCCGGCAGGCGTATGACGGCAAAAACGCGCTTGCGGATAACTTGCGAGAGCCAGTCTAACAAGCGCGGATGAGTCCAGCAAACCCGTCTCAGCGCCAGAATTGCAGTTAATCCGGCTCCCTACGAACACTCGTAACGCCGATGCGGCATCTGGATTGCTTGGCCTGCTCTTCATTATTGGTCACGCGATACAAAACCGCCCGCTTTCGAGTATTCTCCCAACGCGTTAAACCTGCTGTGAAAGCATCGTTTGCGGATTAAAACCCGCGGATAAAAGTCGGCTTTCAATTCGACAAAAACGTCACGATACGGCGCGGCAATACAGCGGTATTTATCGGCATAATCTGCCGGCGCAACAAACGAATCCAAACGAATCACATAATCAAAGCATCGGGGAAATTCATGTATCGATCGATAGTGCGCACCGGCGTTGCGGCCGCCGTGGCCTGTGCCTTTTTGCAACTCGGCGGATGTGGCGGAGGCGGCGGTTCCGGTTCGGCTTCGTCTGGTTCGTCGACGACGGTCACGGCAACCTCGGTGAGCGGCACGGTGGCCACCGGCAGCGCCGTAGCGGGTGCGACTGTCACGCTGACCGACGCCACCGGCGCCCAGGCCACCACGACCACCAACACTCAAGGTGCGTACACGATCTCGGTGAAAGGCATGAGCGCGCCTTTCCTGATCGTCGCAACCGACGCCGCACGCATCTCCGCCCCGCTCGTCTCCGTGCTCGCCAAACTGCCGGGCGGCACCGCGCCCGCCGTCGTCAACGTCACCACGCTGACCACCGCGATTGCCGCGATGCTGACAGCCTCGGGCAATCCGCTCGACCTCGCGTCCACCACGGCGCTCGCCAAAGTGACGCTGCCGTCCGTGCAGATCGCCACCATCACGCTCGATACGATGCTGGCGAACATCCTCGCGCAAAACGGCATCCAGATGTCCGGCTTCGATCCGATCGGCACGGCATTCATACCGGATCACACCGGCGCCGACGCCGTGATCGATACGGTGTCGCTGGTGCCGGCGGCCAACGGCGGGTTGTCGCTGGTGTCGAATGCGGCGCCCGGCAAGACGGTCGCGCTGAACAACCAGACGGCCCAATCCGTCACGCTGGCGGCGCCCACCGTGGCGGCGAACTATCTGGAACCGCTCGCGGCCCTGCTGACCGCCTGCGCGGCGAATAGCACATTTGGCTCATCCTGCTCGCCGGCGATCGACGCTGCGTTTCTCGAAAACGGCTCGACCGATCTGATCACGGCGCATGGCGTGTCCGATGCGATCTTCAGCGGCGCGGTGTTCGGCTCGCCGAAAACGCTTGCATTCTTCACGCGCAACGGCAAGCAGCTTGCGCTCGTCTCGCTGCCGTTCACACTGGCGAGCGGCACCGTCACCGGCTTGCTGTACAGCATCGCGCAACAACTGCCGGCGCCGGTGACGCTCGCCAACGGTAGGCAACTCGGTTGGGATCTGATCGGCAACCAGTCGCAATTCGCCGTGGCAATCAGTTCGCAGATCCAGCGCCGCACCTTCCTCGATTCGAAGCTGAACGACGTCAACCGTTATGAGTCGGGTCTCGCAATCGCGATTCCGACCGCGTTGAATCCAACGGTGTACTCGGCTTCCGTGACAGGGCCCGGACTGAACGCGCCGATCTGGCTGATGCCGCGCAATGCGTTGGGCAGCAGCACGCTGGGCCTGTCGAGTCAGGCTTTGAGTGCAGCGCCGGTGTCGCCTGCCACGACCAGCAGCAACACCGCGTTGTATCGCTGGTCCTGGCAATCGCTGTCGGCGAGCGCGAACTTCACGCCGCCGGCTTCGAGCGGCTACTACTCGGCGCAGGCGATCGACGCGAGCACCGTGCCGCTCTACGCGACCTATACGGTGACGTTCTACGACAAGACCGGCGCGCAGATCGGCCAGTCGTCGATCATCAATCCGGGCAGCCCGGTGGGCGCGGCGGCGGGCAGCACGATCGCATGGCCGACGCTGCTGCCGGACTTCGCCGCGCAGTTCCTGACGCCAGGCGGGTCGCTGGCCGGCGTGCAGTACGCGATGAGCGTGGCGTGGTCGAGTCTCGTGAACGGGCAGGACCTCGCGTATCCGGTTACCTCGGTGCAGATCCAGGCAGCGCCCGGAAAGGCCGATGTCACGTCGCCCGCAGTCGACGGTTTCTGGGCCGGCAAGCCGAACAATACGACCTTCGGCCAGTATCAGGCCACGGTGAGCGCGGGGGTGAATTCGGCCGGCGTGCAAAGCTGCACGAATTGCCCGTTCCCGGCATTGACGACGGGTGGCTCGCGGCTTGTGCAGTTGGGCGGCGGGCAGAATGGCATCGGGTACTACGATATTACGAAGTACAACGATTAGAGCGGGTGTTGTAGCGGTCAGGAGCCGCGCTTCAGCATCTCTTCAGCCAAGCCAGGTATGACCGCGTCCTTCTCTCAGGTTCTAGTTGCCTCGGAATACTAGAACTTTTTAAAGCCGGCTTTATGCCGGCTTTTTTTGCTGAGGCTGTCTATTCAGGCCTGCGTCAATACCGGACTTGCCTTACGAAATCCTTCAATCAGCTTGATATTGTGCCCCGCAACGTAATAGCCGGGTAAGCAAAGCGCCATTTGCCGGTAACGCCCCGATGCTCCAATGTGCGTGGGTTTTTTAAACGGTCCCCACGCGCCCGCTGAGTTCGCCACGAACAGCGGTCGAAAAATAACTAGCAAAACGATACCCGGAGTTAAAACGTATGTTTTCTCGAGCCTTCCTGTTTGGCGTATCAGGCATAGCGATGGCAGTCGCGCTCTATGCGTGCGGCAGTGGCAACGGCGGTAATTCGCTCACCCCCGTGTCAGTGCAGAATCAACTGACCACCTCGACGCCCATCAAGCACGTGGTCGTGATCTATAACGAGAACGTCTCGTTCGACCATTACTTCGCCACCTATCCGAATGCGACAAATCCGGCGGGCGAACCTGCTTTCACGGCTACCGCAGGCACGCCGGCCGTGAACGGCCTGAGCGGCACGCTGCTGACCGCGAACCCCAACTTCACGAACACCGCGAACGGCACGGGCGCGGCGAATCCGTTCCGGCTGGACCGCACGCAGGCCGCGACGGCCGACCAGAATCACGCTTATACGGCAGAGCAGCAAGCGTATAACAATGGCGCGGCTGATTTGTTCCCGAAATACACGGGTAAAGGTTCGAGCGGTGGCGCGGGCGCCTTCGGTACGACCGGCCAGGTCATGGGCTACTACGACGGCAACACCGTGACGGCGATGTGGAACTGGGCGCAGCACTTTGCGATGAGCGACAACGCCTATACGGATACGTACGGCCCGTCGACTCCGGGCGCGCTGGAAGTGGTCTCCGGCCAGAACAACGGCGTGCAACTCGTCAAGACCAGCCAGCAGCCGTTCAATCTTTCGACGGCGTCGCACTCGTATTACGTCAACGACGGCCAGGGCGGCATCACGCTGATCAACGACACCGACCCGGCTGCCGACCTGTGCTCCAGCACGACCGATCAGATCCTGATGTCCGGCAAGAACATCGGCGATCTGCTCAACGCGAAGAACGTCACGTGGGGCGGCTTCATGGGCGGCTTCAACCTCGCGACCACCAACAGCAACGGCACGACCGGCTGCAAGCGCAGCACGGTGTCGCCGGTGGTCGGACAGGCAACGACCGACTATATCCCGCACCACAACTGGTTCCAGTACTACACGTCGACGGCGAACCCGCAGCACTTGCGCCCGAGCGCGACGGCGGCCATCGGCTACACGCTCGAGTCGGACGGCAAGACGGCTGACCCGGCGAACCACCAGTACGACACCGACGACTTCTTTGCAGCCGTGAAGGCCGGCAACTATCCTTCGGTCAGCTTCATCAAGGCGCCGGCGTTCCAGGACGGCCACGCGGGCTACTCCGACCCGCTCGACGAACAGGCGTTCACGGCCAGGATCGTCAACTTCCTCCAGCAACAGCCTGACTGGAAGAGCACGGCCGTGATCGTCGCGTGGGACGATTCGGATGGCTGGTACGACCATGCTTATGCGAACCCGACGTCTTCGTCGTTCGATGCTCAGGCAGATCAGCTGAACGGCGCCGGCAAGTGCGGCACGGGCACGGCGCCGGCCGGCGTGAATGGCGCCGCGGTCAACGGCCGTTGCGGCCCCGGCACGCGCATTCCGTTCCTCGTGATTTCGCCGTGGGCGAAGGTCAATTATGTCGACCACACGGCGATTAGCCAGGCGTCCGTGGTGCGCTTCATCGAAGATAACTGGCTGGGCAGCCAGCGAATCGGCGGCGGCTCCTTCGATGCGACGGCAGGCAGCATCATGAGCCTGTTCAACTTCAGCGGCAGCGGCAACAACTCGACTTTGTTCGTCGACCCGAACCTGGGCACGCCGGTCTCGTCGGTGCCTGCAATCTAGGTTCCGCAGCTCGCGCCGGCGGCGCGAAGCTGGACAGTACCCCCGTGTTGCCAACCGTTTCCGGGTTGGCAACATTTTTTGTTTTTAGCTTCCTTGCCGTTACTCGTATGCCCGCTTCCGCCGCTCCTCCCGTCGAATCACCTCCTACCCGGAATCAGCCGAGGTACAGCGCGCGCCACATTCTGGTGCTGCTCGCCGCCGCCGTGCCGATCGCGCTGATCGGCTTCTGTGCGTGGGCGCTGGTATACCCGTCGCGAGTTCCGACAGCAGTCGGCGCGCTCGTCGAAGACCTCACGGGGGCGAATGCCAATCCGATTGCGCTTCAGCGTCCGGTTGCTCCGGCTCAGCTCAGCGCAGTGGCGCAGCTCGGCAAAAAGATATTTTTCGACCCGACGCTCTCCGCGTCCGGTCGCCAGTCGTGCGCGTCGTGCCATAGCCCGGCGCACGCGTACGGGCCGGCGAACAATCTGGCCGTTCAGTTAGGCGGGCCCGATCTGACGCAGCAAGGCTACCGGCCGCCGCAGTCGCTTATGTACCTCTACCGGCAGCCGAATTTCAGCATCGGCCCGGATAGCGGCGACGCGGACAATGCCCCCGATCTCGCGCAGATCGCCACTCAGGCGGCGGGCGTGGACAAGGCCCAGAAGAACGCGGGGGTTGCGCCTGCCGCGCCGGCGATGGTCCCGCAAGGCGGCATGTTCTGGGACGGCCGCGCCGACACGCTCCAGGCACAGGCATCCGGTCCGATGCTGAACCCGGTCGAGATGGCGAATGCGAGCATGGCCGACGTCCTGGCGAAGCTCGAGCGCACGCCTTACCGGAACGACTTCATTCAGCTATTCGGTCCGCACGTTTTCGAAAACGTGAACCTCGCGATGTCGGAGGCCATGTTTGCGATTGCGCAATACCAGGTGGAAGAGCAATCGTTTCATCCTTACACGAGCAAATACGACTATTGGCTGGAAGGGAAAGCGCGGCTCAGCCAGGCGGAACTGCACGGGCTGCGTCTGTTCAACGACCCGAACAAGGCGAACTGTGCGGGGTGCCATCTTTCGAAGCCAGGTTCCGACGGCCTGCCGCCGATGTTCACGGACTACCAGTACGAGGCGCTCGGCGTGCCGCGCAATGCGAGCCTTGCCGCCAACCGGGACCACCGTTTCTTCGACATGGGTATCTGCGGACCCTTCCGGACCGACCTGAAGGACCAGACGCAGTATTGCGGGATGTTCCTCACGCCGACTCTGCGCAACGTCGCCACGCGCCGGGTGTTTTTCCACAACGGCGTTTATCGTTCGCTCGAGGACGTCATGGCGTTCTACAACGAACGCAATACCGCCCCGCAGAAGTTCTATCCGCGCGGCCCCGATGGAAAGATTCAGAAGTACGATGATCTGCCGGCGAAGTACCAGGCGAACATCGATGACAAAGACGCGCCGTTCGATCGAAAATTCGGCGACAAGCCCGCGATGAGCGATGAGGACATGCGCGACATCATCGCGTTCCTGAAGACGCTGAACGATGGGTACAAGGTTAGCGCGCGCTGAGTGATGGCGGCTTATTCCGTTCCGGAGTCAAAAAAAACGCCCACGTAGGGCGTTTTTTTGTTTCCGGGTTCTACGGAGCGAAGAGCAGTTCGGCTAGACCGCCGCCTCGGCGGTCGCCTGTATCTGCGCCGCCCTCATTAGCCCTTCGATCATTTTCGCTTCCGCGTTCGCGATGTCGCTCAACGATGCGCTGGACAATTGCCCGTCCAGAATCGCCAGCGCCGCGCAAAGGTGGAAATACTCGCTGTCTTCGAGTGCCCAGACGCCATCGCGACGCTCGCGGGCGTCGAGCTCAACCATCGCCGCGTGTGCGCTTTCAATGTCGGCGAGCAGGTCCGCCCCGAGCCCGAGATGGGAAAGTTCTTGCGACACAAGCAAATGCCGGCTCAACGTCATGTGCAGATTCCGCGAACCGTGGCCGCGCCGGAATGCATCGAGAGCGGTGTAGCACTGCAAAAGCATCGCCTCGGTGACAGGCTCGTGTGCGGTGCGGCTATAGGTCAGCGCGCGCAACAGCGGCGACATTGCGGGCTGACTGTGCTTGCGGATTCGCGATTTGCTGGACATATCGGTTCAACCTCCTTCGCTAACTCTCGGCTTTGCCACCCGAATTTTGCTGTCCGGTGGCAAACTCCGCCGATACGCCGGCGGGCTGACAGACTCCGAATGTGAATCTGTGTCCTTATCATGGCAAGCAACTATTAAGACAGACTTAAACGAACGAAAGTCGCAACGTGCTGCAAGGAATCGGGATAGGGGCAGGCCTCGCGACCCGACCCCTCCCACACCACCGTGCGTACGGGTCCGTACACGGCGGTTCGGA
>NZ_JBYSWU010000004.1:0-232642 GCF_058781505.1 Paraburkholderia sp. FW306-2-2C-D06C
GCCTCAAGGATTCGCTACGCCGGGCTTACGCCCGTCCTTGACCCGCCAAACCTACCCACTCAAAATTCAAAAGAGGCATTTTTTCGATAGCACCGCACGCGCCATCGCCAACCATCGGCTCTCCTGCTGTCCGAACACACTCATGCCGTCTACATCCTCCGATTCCGAGCGGGACATCTCGTCAGCTTTCCTGAATTTTCTGCGCCATGCTGTCGCAGATCAACGAAACGGCACCGCGCAAGCACAGGCCAGCTGGCTCGACGCTGCCGCGCAACTGCATCCACTCGACGACGCATCGCTCGAATCGATGACCACGGCTTTGCTCGGGCGCCACCGTCACGACGACGCCATCGCGCTAGCCGCCATTATTGCCCAACTCGATCCCAACCGCGCTGTTACGCACTTTCGCCTTGGCTACGTGCTGCAAATGGCAAGCCGGCATGGCGAAGCAATTGCACCGTATCGTCGCGCACTCGCAATCGATCCGAAGCTGCCAACATTGCGCAACAATCTCGCCGGCGCGCTGGCGCTCACCGGCGGCGACGTGAACGAACAACTCGTACTACTGGAAAGCGCAGTGCAAGACGAGCCTGACGAAGGCGACACATGGACCAATCTTACGCAGGCAAGCCGCGTCAGTATGAATCTGCCGCGCGCGCTCGAAGCCGGCGCACGAGCCGTGCAATGCGCGCCGCACAGCCCGCTGGCGCACAACAACTATGCGCTGGCGCTGCGTGAAGCGCAACGCTGGGACGACGCGGAGCGGGCCGGAAGAACCGCCTGCGCACTTGCGCCCAACAACGCGACGATGCGCTCCAATCTCAGCATGTTGCAACTGATGCGCGGTGACTACGCGCACGGCTGGCCAGCGCACGAAGCGCGCTGGGAAGGTTCTTTGGAACTGGGCGGCAACCGTCCGAAGATGCCGGCGCCGACCTGGCAAGGCGAGCCGCTCGCCGGCAAAACGCTGTTGGTGTGGGGCGAGCAGGGCGTGGGCGACGTGTTGCAGTTCAGCCGCTATATCCCGCTGCTGGCCGCGCGCGTTCATCGCGAAGGCGGCCGTCTGATCTGGAATTCGTTTCCGCAGATGGGCGCGCTGCTGGTACGCAGCCTCGGCGAGCATGTGGACGGCTACACGGCGGGCGGCGGCGTCGAATTCCTGCCGCCATTCGACTGCGAGATTCCGCTACTCAGCCTGCCATTCATATGCGACACGCGGGAAGAGACGATCCCCGCTGCAATGCCGTATTTGCACGCCGACGCTGCCGCCGGCAAGTCATGGCGCACGCGCCTTGCCGGCGAAACCAGGGCCAAGGTGGGACTGGCATGGACCGGCAGCGCCGGCCACCAGCGCAACCCGTTTCGGCGGGTGGGCTGGGAACGCTATGCGGCGTATTTCGGCGGCATGAAAGACGTCGCCTTTTATTCGCTGCAACCGGGCGCGGCGGCGGACGTTGCGGCGGCACAAGCAGCCGGCTTGCCAATGACCGACTTCACCGCCGAGTTCACCAACTTTGACGACACCGCCGCGTTTGTCAGCGCGCTCGACCTCGTCATCACGGTTTGTACGTCCGTGGCGCATCTGAGCGGCGCCCTCGGGCAGCGCACCTGGGTGCTGCTCGACGTCAATCCACACTGGGTCTGGCTGCTCGACCGCCGCGACAGCCCATGGTATCCGAGCGCGACGCTATACCGGCAGCCACAGTTCGGCCAATGGGACCCGGCGCTCGAAGCCGCCGCACGCGATCTGAGCGCGCTCGCGACCAGTCTGCGCGCGGCGTAAATCGCCATAGCGCACAGGTTTCAAGCCGGGTCCGCGCCAGACCCGGCTTGCGCGACTCGTGCGATCTCTGCCGCGAGACATTCAGGGCACAAGCAGCGGCCACTCGGATCCAGCCTGTCGGCCGGCAATGCCGGCAAGGCGCGGCACCAGCAGTCGAACGGCTGTTCGTGCATAGCGCAATCGAACGCGTTGCCGCAGCGCGGGCAACGCGCGCTGCTTTGGTGACGGGAGGCAGACGGTTTCATGACGGGCCGGATGGTCTCGCTGAGGCATCGGTCAGGAAATGATGCCACGACTGGCGAGGCTTCGTCAGTCGTCCGTCCGGCCTATTCACGGGCGGGTTCGGATCGCTGTACGCTTCACCTTCGCCCGCCTGCCAGAGCCGCCGATTGCGCAGTGCGCAAAGCACGCGCCGCCCGCCGCCAGCAGCACTATCGAAAACCCTGTTGCAGCGCGCCAGTCCTGTACAATTCGCCCTGTTTCAACTGTTCCGTGCCCGAGCCTGCCGCCATGTCCGAGCTTCCCGACCTTTCGCAGATTGCGCCCACCCTGAAGGCTGAAATCCTGGCCGAGGCGCTACCCTACATTCGCCAGTATCACGGCAAGACCGTGGTCATCAAATACGGCGGCAACGCCATGACCGAAGAGCGCCTGAAGCAAGGCTTCGCGCGCGACGTGATTCTGCTGAAACTGGTCGGTATCAATCCGGTGATCGTTCACGGCGGCGGTCCGCAAATCGACCAGGCGCTGAAGAAAATCGGCAAACAGGGCACGTTCATCCAAGGCATGCGCGTCACTGACGAAGAGACGATGGAAGTCGTCGAATGGGTGCTCGGCGGCGAAGTGCAGCAGGATATCGTCACGCTGATCAATCATTTCGGCGGCCACGCGGTCGGCTTGACCGGCAAAGACGGCGGCCTGATCCACGCGCGCAAGATGCTGATGCCGGATCGCGATAATCCCGGCCAGTATGTCGATATCGGCCAGGTCGGCGAAGTCGAGGCGATCAATCCGGCGGTCGTGAAGGCGCTGCAGGACGACGCGTTCATTCCGGTGATCTCGCCGATCGGCTTCGGTGAAGACGGCTTGTCCTACAACATCAACGCGGATCTGGTCGCAGGCAAGCTGGCAGTCGTGCTGAACGCCGAAAAGCTTGTGATGATGACCAACATCCCCGGCGTGATGGACAAGGAAGGCAATCTGCTCACCGATCTGTCGGCGCGTGAAATCGACGGCCTGTTCGCCGACGGCACGATCTCCGGCGGCATGCTGCCGAAAATCTCGTCGGCACTGGATGCAGCGAAGAGCGGCGTGCGTTCGGTGCATATCATCGACGGCCGGATCGAGCATTCGGTGCTGCTGGAAATTCTCACCGAACAACCGTTCGGCACGATGATCCGTTCGCATTGATCCCCGCCTCGAGCACGGCATGCACGGCGCGTCCAGCATGCGCGCCATGCATGTCCCCACGCACGCTCGCGACGTCAATCGGTACACCACGCGCCGCCCAATCGCGCGAAAATAAACACCTCTGTCCTCCCGCCGCCCGCAACGCGAACCGCTCGCGTTCGTCGCACGGCGCGGCAGCACGCCGCTAGCCGGCTCCTCTTATCATGCGCACTCCCACTTCCCGGCGTCGTCGTCCGCACATCGCAGGCGGCCGTCCGGTCTGGCTGTTCGATCTCGACAACACGCTGCACCACGCGTCGCACGCGATCTTTCCGGCAATCAACCACGCGATGACGCAGTACATCATCGACGCGCTGCAAGTCGAAATCGACGAAGCCGACCGCCTGCGCACCGGCTACACGCAGCGCTACGGCGCGACCTTGCTTGGGCTCGCGCGGCACCATCCGCTCGATCCGAACGATTTCCTGAAGGTCGTGCACACGTTTCCCGATCTGGGTTCGATGATCCGCCATGAGCGCGGGATCGCGCGCCTCGTCGCGGCGCTGCCCGGCCGCAAGATCGTGCTGACCAATGCGCCGGAAGCCTATGCGCGCGCCGTGCTGGCCGAACTGCGCATCGAGCGCCTGTTCGAGCAGGTGATCGCGATCGAGCACATGCGCGACCGTCACGGCTGGCGCGCCAAACCCGACCACGCGATGCTGCGCAAAGCGATGCGCGATGCGCACGTGTCGCTCAAAGACACGATCCTCGTCGAAGATACGCGCTCGCATCTGAAGAGCTATCGGCGGCTCGGCATCCGCACCGTGTGGATCACTGGCCATCTGCCGCGCAAGCCGCATGCGGACGGCGTGCCGACGCGTCTGCCGGGCACCGGCCGGCCGCACTATGTCGACCGATGCATTCGTTCGTTAAAATCGTTACGACTGGGCACCCGCTCGGTGCGACTGAAGGGACGACAGACATGCAGCCGATCGACAAGCCTGACGAAGCCGTAGCCGAACACGAGCCCGAACCCGCGGCAAACCCGCGTGCGCCGCGCCTGAAGCCGGGCGAGCGCCGCGTGCACATCCTCCAGACGCTCGCCGCGATGCTGGAGGCGCCGAAGAACGAAAAGATCACCACGGCGGCGCTCGCCGCCCGCCTGGGCGTCTCGGAAGCCGCGCTGTACCGGCATTTCGCCAGCAAGGCGCAAATGTTCGAAGGGCTGATCGAGTTCATCGAACGAACCATCTTCGGCCTGATCAACCAGATCGCCGACAAGGAAAGCAACGGCGTACTGCAAGCGCGTTCGATCGCGCTGATGCTGCTCAGTTTCCCCGCAAAGAATCCCGGCATGACGCGCGTGCTGACATGCGAGGCGCTGGTCGGCGAGCATGAGCGGCTGACCGAACGCGTCAATCAGATGCTGGAGCGGGTCGAGGCGTCGTTGAAGCAGTGTCTGCGGCTCGCTCAAATGGAGGCCGGCGCAACTGCCGACGCGAGCGCCGGGAGCGTGAACCATGACGTCCCGCTGCCCGCCGGCTACGATCCGGCGATCCGCGCGAGCCTGTTGCTGAGCTATATCATCGGCCGCTGGCACCGCTACGTGCGCAGCGGCTTTGCGCGCCCGCCCGCCGAACACGCCGACGCCCAGTTGCTGCTGATTCTTCAGTAGTCCGCGCGGGCGTGCGCGGTCTCATGCGAGCGCCGACGACGCTGCCACGCGAGAATTTCCGCTATACTTTGCGCCTGACTGCGGCCCCTCGATGCACTTGAGGCCGCAATCCAGAACACCTTGAACATCTCACGCGCCGATTTGCTGACTCGATTGCGGGCGCGCGAACTGCCGGGAACCATCCCGGGGTTCATTACAAATGCGGCTAAAGAGGTCGTCAGCCCCGCACACAGTCGCCTCCTCCGTGCTTTGCCGACGCCGTCTAGCCGCCCTCTTTTGTTAAATGGCGGAATGAATGGAATCGATCGGTATCGTCGCTCCCCAAAAAATGCATTTCAGCGAGCCGCTGCGCTTGCAGAACGGCAGTTCGCTCGCCGGTTACGACCTGATGGTCGAGACCTACGGCACGCTCAACGCCGCGCGCAGCAATGCCGTGCTGGTGTGTCACGCGCTCAACGCTTCGCACCACGTGGCGGGCGTGTATGCCGATAATCCGAAGGACATCGGCTGGTGGGACAACATGGTCGGTCCGGGCAAGCCGCTCGACACCAACCAGTTCTTCGTGATCGGCGTGAACAACTTGGGCTCGTGCTTCGGCTCGACCGGCCCGATGAGCGTCGATCCGGCCACCGGCAAGCCGTACGGCGCGACGTTTCCCGTCGTGACGGTCGAAGACTGGGTCAATGCCCAGGCGCGCGTCGCCGATGAATTCGGCATCACGCGCTTTGCCGCGGTGATGGGCGGCAGCCTCGGCGGCATGCAGGCGCTCGCGTGGAGCATGATGTATCCGGAGCGCGTCGGCCATTGCATCGTGGTCGCCTCCACGCCGAAGCTCTCCGCGCAGAACATCGCCTTCAACGAAGTGGCGCGCTCGGCGATCCTGTCCGACCCCGACTTCCACGGCGGCAACTACTACGCGCACAACGTGAAGCCGAAACGCGGCCTGCGCGTCGCGCGGATGATCGGCCACATCACCTATCTGTCGGACGACGACATGGCCGAGAAATTCGGCCGGGCGCTGCGCCGCGCGGAAGGCGCGGTGGACGAGTACAACTTCAACTTCGACGTCGAATTCGAGGTGGAGTCGTATCTGCGCTACCAGGGCGACAAATTCGCCGATTACTTCGACGCGAACACCTATCTGCTGATCACCCGCGCGCTCGACTATTTCGATCCGGCCAAGGCCTTCGACGGCGATCTGACCGCCGCCGTCGCGCACACCACCGCGAAATACCTGATCGCCAGCTTCTCGACCGACTGGCGGTTCGCGCCGGCCCGCTCGCGTGAACTGGTGAAGGCACTGCTCGACCACAAGCGCACGGTGACCTACGCGGAGATCGACGCGCCGCACGGCCACGACGCCTTCCTGCTCGACGACGCGCGCTATCACAATCTGATGCGCGCCTATTACGAACGCATTGCGAACGAGGTGAACGCATGAACCAGCGAGCTCTCGATTATCTGGCGCTGCGCCCGGACTTCCGCGCGATCGCCCGCTGGGTCGAACCCCGTGCCACCGTGCTCGACCTGGGCTGCGGCGACGGCTCGCTGCTGTCGCTGCTGACCGAAGAACTGGACGTGCAGGGCTACGGCATCGAAATCAACGACGCCGGCGTGCTGGCGTCGACGCAAAACGGCGTCAATGTGATCCAGCAGAACCTGGAAGACGGCCTGCGTCTCTTCGAGGACGCCAGCTTCGACTTCGCGATCCTCTCGCAGACGCTGCAAACCATTCATCAGACGGCCGCGATCCTGCGCGAGACGGTGCGGGTGGGCAAGGAATGCATCGTCTCGTTTCCGAATTTCGGCTACTGGGCGCACCGGCTCTCGGTGTTGCGGGGCCGCATGCCGGTGTCGAAGTCGCTGCCTTTTCAGTGGCACAACACGCCGAACGTGCGGGTGCTGACCATCAAGGATTTCGAGGCGCTGGCGCCGGAGGTGGGCATCGAAATTCTCGACCGCGTGGTGCTGCACGACGGCCAGGCGGTGCGGTGGGGCGTGAACTGGCGTGGTAGTCTTGCGGTCTATCGCGTCAAGAAAAGCTAACGCAAGTTATCCACATGTCGAACCCGCCGCACGAGGCGCCTGCACTTACCGCTCACGAAGAACATCCCGGCTGGCGCGCGTTCCTGAATACGCGCATGCTGATTTGCGTCTTTCTCGGCTTTACGTCCGGACTGCCGCTGTTCACGCTCGTCTATCTGGTGCAGGCGTGGCTACGCTCAGAAGGCGTCAATCTGAAGGAAATCGGCCTGTTTGCGCTGATTCAGTTCCCGTACACCTGGAAATTCGTCTGGGCGCCGCTGATGGACCGCTACGTGCCGCGTTTTCCGGGCTGGCGGCCGGGCAGACGGCGCGGCTGGATGCTGGTCACGCAGATTCTGGTCGCCGGTGCGATCGCCACACTCGGCTTCGTCTCACCCAAAGACGCGATCTGGACCGTCGCGGCCTTGACAGCGTTGGTCGCGCTCTTCGGCGCGAGCCAGGACATTGCGATCGACGCCTACCGGCGCGAGCTGCTGAGCGACACGCAGCAGGGTCTCGGCAATGCGGTGCATGTGAACGCTTACAAAATCGCCGCGCTGGTGCCGGGTTCGCTGGCGCTGATTCTGTCCGATCATTTGCCGTGGACCACCGTTTTCATCGTCACCGGTGCGTTCATGCTGCCCGGCATGATCATGACGCTGGTGGTGCGCGAACCCGAGGTGCATGGCACGCCGCCCAAGAATCTGCGCGAAGCGATCGTGCAGCCGTTCAGCGAATTCATTCAACGCGACGGCTGGCGCGGCGCGCTGTTCGTGCTCGGCTTCATCTTCCTGTACAAGCTCGGCGATACGATGGCGACCACGCTGTCCACGTCGTTTTTCCTCGACATCGGCTTTTCACGTACGCAGATCGGCGTGATCGCGAAGACCACCGCGTTTGGCGCGAGTCTCGCGGGCGGGATTGTCGGCGGAATCTGGCTGATGAAGATCGGTATCGGCCGCGGCCTGTGGATCTTCGGCATCCTGCAGATGGTGTCGACGCTCGGTTTTGCCTGGCTCGCGCATCTCGGGCCGGCCTCGCCCGGTCTGACGGCGATTTACGACATCGCCGTCTGGGTGAGCCAAGGCGCGACCAGGCTCCTGGCCGTGGTGGGCGTCGACTGGGCCGTGCAGCTCGAACCGCGCTCGGTCGCGCTCGCACTCGTGTACGGCTTCGAAACCTTCTCGACCGGTCTGACCATGGCGGCCTTCACCGCCTACATCGCCAGCACCACCGATCCGCGCTACACGGCCACCCAGTTCGCGCTCTTCACGAGCCTGGCTTCGGTGCCGCGCACGCTGGCTTCAGCGGCAAGCGGCTATGTGGTCGCGAAGATCGGCTGGTTCGACTACTTCATCGTGTGTACCGCGCTGGCGCTGCCCGGCATGCTGCTTCTGCTGCGGATCGCCCCTTGGAGAAACCAGTCGTGACGGTGCGTCTGCCAAAGCGCGTGATGCGCGCGGATGCCTCGTCGGCCGCCTCCCGCAAGGCCAGCCGCGCCGTGTTGCATGCTGCAATGGCGTTCGGCTATGCCGGCGTCACGCTCGCCACTCCGTTGAGCGCACACGCGACGGCGACGACAACGCCCGCGGCCGCCACCAGTGCGCCGACGCCGGCCACCGTGCCGGCGGCAAAATCGGCGCTGAGCGCGGCCGGCCCCGAGAACCCGGCACCGGCGGCGCCCGGCGCGAATAGCGCTGCAACCGCCGGCAGCGCACCTGCCGCCGCCACACCGCTGGCTTCACCGCCGCCCGCGCCGCCGCCTGCGCCGGTAACGGCCAAGACGCCCGCGCCTACCGCACTGCCGCCCACCGCCGCAAAAGCGCCCGCCGCTACATCGGCGCCCGGCGCTTCAACCGCGCCTGGGGCCTCCTCGTCGTACGGTCCGAACTCGCAATTGCGCTACGGCGGCTATGTGGTGTTCCGCAACCTGATTCCGTCGCCGATGCTCGAGGCGCAAGCCGCCGAAGAGTTCGACCAGATCGCGCGCGGCGCGGACCACGCGAACCGTCTGTACGGCGACACCAACGCGCACGTCACGCGCGTGCGTTCGATCACCGACAAGCTGATCCCTTACTCGCTGAAATGGAACGAGCGGGCGAAGGGCTGGAAGTGGGATGTGGCGGTGGTGCGCTCGCCCGATATCCGCATGTACTGTCTGCCGGGCGGCAAGATCGTCGTGTATAGCGGACTGCTCGACCGCGTGCGGCTGAACGACAACGAACTCGGCATGCTGATCGGCCACGAGATCGCGCACGCGTTGCGCGAGCATGCGCGCGAGCGGCTCGGCGAGCAACAGGCGGGACAACTGGGTTCGTCGGGCGCGATTCCGCAGCTGTTCGGCCTCGCCGATCTCGGCGCGGCGCCGCTCGGCATCGGCTCGCAGTTGCTGGAAATGAAGTACGAGAGCACCGACGAAACCGAAGCCGACGTGATCGGCAGCGATATCGCGTCGCGCGCCGGCTTCGATCCGCGCGCGGCGGTCACGCTGTGGGACAAGCTGGCGACGGCAACGCGCAGCAATCGCGAGCAAGGTTTCATCTACGTGCATCCGTACACGCAGGCGCGCCGCCAGGACATCATCAAGCGCTTGCCGGACATGCTGCCGCTCTATGCCAAGGCAGCCGGCAAAAGCGTGGACGCGCTGCCGGACTATGCCGGTATGGGTCGTCCGCGCCGCAAGCTGGTCCGCGATTGAGTTTGGCGAGCCGCGCGTTCGCGGCTCGCTTGCCGTGCTTGCCGTGCTTGCCGTGCTTGCCGTGCTTGCCGTGCTTGCCGTGCTTGCCGTGCTTGCGGCGCTAGCGGCTCAAGCGGCGCTAGCGGCTCAAGCGGCTCAAGCGGCTCAAGCGGCTCAAGCGGCTCAAGCGGCTCAAGCGGCGCTCATTCTGTGATTACTTCTTGAGCTTGTGGTCGTAATCGACGGTCAGCGGCGCGTGGTCGCTGAACTTGATATCGCGGAACACGTCGGTGCGCTTCGCCTTGCCGGCGATGCCCGGTGTCGCGATCTGATAGTCGATCCGCCACCCGACGTTCTTCGCATACGCCTGGCCGCGATTGCTCCACCACGTGTACTGTTCCGGCCGCTGATCGAGCGTGCGGAACACGTCCACGTAACCGACTTCGTCGAACAGTCTGGTCAGCCACGCGCGCTCTTCCGGCAAGCAGCCTGAGTTCTTCTGGTTGCTCTTCCAGTTCTTGATGTCGATCTCTTTGTGGACGATGTTCACGTCGCCGCACACGATCACTTCACGCTCTGTGGTCAGTTCCGCGAGATGCGGCATGAACTCGTCCATGAAGCGGTACTTGGCCTGCTGGCGCTCATCGCCGCTCGAACCCGACGGCACATACACCGACACGATCGACAGCTTGCCGAAACGCAGTTCGACATAGCGCCCTTCGGCGTCGAATTCCTCGCTGCCGAAACCGATCACGACTTCGTCCGGCTCATGACGCGTGTACACGCCCGCGCCGCTATAACCCTTCTTCACCGCATGTTGAAAATAGCCGGTGAAATCGTGCGGCGCCATGAATTCGGGCGTCATGTCGTCCTGCGAGCATTTGATTTCCTGCACGCACAGCACGTCGGCTTTCTGTTCGCCGAACCAGTCGAAAAAGCCCTTCTTCGCCGCTGAGCGGATGCCGTTCAGGTTCGCGGTAATCACACGCAACATGTCGTTCCTCTTATGTTCAATTCGTTCAGTTCGTTCAATTCACGGCGAGGCCGGAGGACAGGTCACTCGACCCTGACGCCCTTCAGCGACTCTTTGGGCGGCGGATATTCGAGTTTCAACCCTTCGAACGTGCGCAACAGCAACTCGGCGATCATCACGTTGCGATGCGTCTTCGAATCGGCCGGAATCACATACCACGGCGCGTAATCCATCGACGTGGCGGCCAATGCGTCGAGGTACGCCGCCTGATACTTGTCCCACTGCTTGCGCGCGTCGAGATCGGACACATCGAATTTCCAGTGCTTGCTCGGATCGTCGATCCGCGCTTGCAGACGCGCACGCTGCTCGTCTTTCGAAATGTGCAGCATGCACTTGATGATGGTCGTCCCGCTGTATGCCAGCATCTCCTCGAACTGGCGAACGTGGCGGCAGCGTTGCTCGAATGCTTCGGCGCTCAGGTCGCCGAGCACGGTGGGCACCAGCAGATCTTCATAGTGGCTGCGGTTGAAGATGGTCAGCTCGCCGGCCGCCGGCACTTGTGCATGCACGCGCCACAGGAAATCGTGCGCCATTTCGACGGGCGTCGGCGCCTTGAACGGCACGATGCGCAAACCGAGCGGATCGACTTCATGAAACACCGCGCGGATCGTGCCGTCCTTGCCGCTCGTGTCCATGCCTTGCAGCACCAGCAACATGCGACGCTTCTGCTGTGCGTGCAGGCGCTCCTGCAACGTGTCGAGCTTCGCACCGATCTCCGACAAACGCGCGCGGTCGCCCTCTTTTGAACCGCTCGAAAACGGCTTCGCGGCCGGATCGAAATCGTCGAGTGAGAATTTGCTCTTCTTCTTGCCGTCGTCGAAATACGGTACGCGGAAATCGTCGAGTTCGGGTTGCTTCGCCATTCACACACTCCGTGATCTGCGTTTAAACGTGCGCGCAAAATGAAACGGGCCGTTGCCCCACTTTCGTTTCCGGCAACAGCCCGTGGCGGCTAAAGCGTGCGCTTCAGCCGCGTTTGTTCAACTGAGCTTCCACTCAGCTTCAACTCAGGACAGCTTCTTCTTCAGCAGTTCGTTCACCTGCGCCGGATTGGCCTTGCCCTTGGTCGCTTTCATCGCCTGGCCGATCAGCGCGTTGAACGCCTTTTCCTTGCCGGCGCGGAATTCCTCGACCGATTTCTGGTTCGCGGCGAGCACTTCGTCGATAATCGCTTCCAGCGCGCCGATGTCCGAAATCTGCTTCAAACCCTTGGCTTCGATGATGCGATCGGCAGCGGCTTCGTCGGTGGCCTTCTCTTCCCAGATCGCGAGGAAAATTTCCCTGGCGATCTTGTTCGAGATCGTGCCGTCGGCGATACGTTGCAGCAGCAATGCGAGTTGCGCCGCCGAAACCGGGCTCCCGGCGATATCCAGGTCCTCGCGATTCAGTTGCGACGACACTTCGCCCATCAGCCAGTTTGCCGCGACCTTGGCCTGCGCCTGGCCGACCTTCTGCACTACCGCTTCGTAGTAAGCCGCCATCGCCTTGCTCGACGTCAGCACGTTGGCGTCGTACGGCGTCAGGCCGTATTGCGACACGAAGCGCTGCTGGATCGCCACCGGCAGTTCCGGCATCTCGCTCTTCACACGCTCGACCCACGCCGGATCGATCACCAGCGGCATCAGATCGGGATCGGGGAAATAGCGGTAATCGTGCGCGTCTTCCTTGCTGCGCATCGAGCGGGTTTCGCGCTTGTCCGGATCGTAAAGACGCGTTTCCTGCACCACCGTGCCGCCGTCTTCGATCAGCTCGATCTGGCGGCGCACTTCGTACTGAATGGCTTCCTCGAGGAAGCGGAACGAGTTCAGGTTCTTGATCTCGGCGCGCGTGCCGAATTCCGCCTGGCCAACCGGCCGCACCGACACGTTCGCGTCGCAACGGAACGAGCCTTCCTGCATGTTGCCGTCGCAGATGCCGAGCCAGGTGACGAGCGTGTGCAGCGTCTTCGCATACGCCACCGCTTCAGCCGCGCTGCGCATTTCCGGCTCGGTGACGATCTCGAGCAACGGCGTGCCGGCGCGATTCAAATCGATGCCGGTCATGCCCGCGAAGTCTTCGTGCAGCGACTTGCCTGCGTCTTCTTCGAGGTGGGCGCGAGTCAGGTTGACGACCTTCTCGTACGCTTCCTTGCCCGCCTTTTCGTTGGCCGGCACTTGAATCGTCACCTGGCCGCCCTGCACGACAGGAATTTCGTACTGGCTGATCTGATAACCCTTCGGCAGATCAGGGTAGAAATAATTCTTGCGCGCGAAGATGCTGCGCGGCGCCACCGTCGCGCCGATCGCAAGGCCGAACTGAATCGCACGCTCCACCGCGCCGCGGTTCATCACCGGCAGCGTGCCCGGCAAAGCGAGATCGACGGGACACGCCTGCGTGTTGGGCGCGGCGCCGAATTGCGTGGCGGCGCCCGAGAAAATCTTCGATTTCGTCGACAGTTGCGCGTGGGTCTCCAGACCGATCACGACTTCCCATTGCTTGGTCATGGTGTTCACACTCCTGCCGGTGCTTTGCGGTGCCAGTCGGTCGCGCGCTGGAACGCGTCGGCCACTTGCAGCATCCGGGCTTCATTGAAATAGTTGCCGATGATCTGCAGACCCACCGGACGCTGCGCATTCGCGCCCGCGCCGAAACCGCACGGCACGCTCATGCCCGGCAAACCGGCGAGACTCACCGACAGCGTGTAGATGTCAGCGAGATACATCTGCACCGGATCGTCGCCCTTCGCGCCGATGTCCCACGCCACTGAAGGCGCCACCGGTCCCATGATCACGTCGCACTGCTTGAACGCTTCCTGGAAATCCTGCGCGATGATGCGGCGGATTTTCTGCGCCTGCAGGTAGTACGCGTCGTAATAGCCGTGCGAGAGCACATAGGCGCCGACCAGAATGCGGCGCTTCACTTCCGGGCCGAAACCTTCGGCACGCGACTTCTTGTACATGTCGAGCAGATCGCGATATTGCGCGGCGCGATGGCCGAAGCGCACGCCGTCGAAACGCGACAGATTCGACGAAGCCTCCGCCGGCGCGATCACGTAGTACACCGGGATCGACAGTTCGGTTTTCGGCAGCGAGACGTCGACCAGCGTTGCGCCGAGCGCTTCGTATTGTTTCAGCGCGGCGTCGATCGAGGCGCGCACGTCGTCGGCGAGACCTGCGCCGAAATACTCTTTCGGCAGGCCGATGCGCAGGCCGGCGAGCGGCTTGTCCGCGCCATCTTCTCGCCACGTCTTACCGAGGTAGCGCGTGAAGTCTTCGTCATCGCGCGTGAGGCTCGTCGAATCGCGTTCGTCGAAACCGGCCATGGCGTTGAGCAGCGTCGCGCAATCCGCGGCGGTTTGCGCCATCGGGCCGCCCTGGTCCAGCGACGACGCGAACGCGATCATCCCGTAACGCGACACGCGGCCGTAGGTCGGCTTGATGCCGGTGATACCGGAAAACGAGGCCGGCTGACGAATCGAGCCGCCGGTATCCGTGCCGGTTGCCGCGGGCGCGAGACGCGCCGCCACGGCCGCCGCCGAACCGCCGGACGAACCGCCCGGCACGGCCTGACGATCCCACGGATTCTGCACCGGGCCAAAGTACGAATTCTCGTTGGACGAGCCCATCGCGAACTCGTCCATATTGGTCTTGCCCACACACACCATGCCGGCATTCTGCAAGCGCGCGACCACCGTCGCATCGAACGGGCTTTCGTAGTTCGCGAGCATCTTCGAGCCGGCGGTGGAGCGCCAGCCCTTCGTCACGAACACGTCCTTGTGGGCGATCGGCAGGCCGACCAGCGGGCCGGCGTGGCCGGTGTGGAGCAGCGCGTCGGCGGCTTTCGCCTGCGCGAGCGTCAGATCGGCGTCGACCTGAATGAACGCGTTCAGGCTGTTGGCCGCGTCGATCCGCTTCAGATACAACTGCGCCAGTTCGACTGCGGAGCATTCCTTGGCAGCGAGTGCGGCACGCAGTTCGGTCAAGCTTTTTTCATGCATTGCGTTTCATCCTGAAGAGCGCGGCAGCGTGGGCAACGCTGCCGTGGAGGCATTCGGCTGCCCGCCGGCAAGCCAAGCCGAGGAGGCCGGATTCAGTGGACGTGCGAGCGCGAATCGGTCAGGCGGCGATCCGCTGGGCGGCGATCCGCTCGCACACCGCACCGGGCTTTATTCGATCACCTTCGGCACGAGGTACAGGCCGTCCTGGACAGCCGGCGCCGGGTGCTGGAAAGCTTCGCGTTGAACGGTTTCGGTTACGGCGTCTTCACGCAGACGCAGCGCGACGTCTTCGATCTGTTCGATCGGATGGGCAAGCGGCGCGATGCCGGAGGTATCGACTGCCTGCATCTGCTCGACGAGGCCGAAGAAATCATTGAGCTGGGCAAGCGTGTGCTCAGCGTCGGCGTCGGCCAGTTCGAGCCGCGCAAGATGCGCGATGCGTTTAACATCGGTCAAGGTCAGAGCCATGCAGTCACCGGAAAATGTGGTGGACCGCCGCAGCGCGGAAAAACAATGCTGCGACAGCGGGTTACGACACTGGAGGAACGCCTCGAAAAAGGGGCCAGCGGCGGCAAAAAGTGCCGTCCGTTTCCTTCAAAACAACCAAAATTATAAGGTATCATTACGCGTTCGACCCAAACCCGGACCGACTTACCCAGGCCTTTCTGAACAATTCCCACGGATAGTTCGGATTTCGCCGACATGGCTTTGCTCCGGCCTCCGGTAGACTCCCCCGCAGCTTCAAGTTCCTGTGGCGCCGCTTCCGCCCGGTTGAAGCTGTTATTTTTTCCGCTGCCGCCCTGCGCATACGTTGCGAGGCCCGGCGCCAAGCGAGACAGGATTTTGAATGTTCGGTTTTTTGCGCAGCTACTTCTCCAACGATCTGGCGATTGACCTTGGCACTGCCAACACGCTCATCTACATGCGTGGCAAGGGTATCGTTCTCGATGAACCGTCGGTGGTCTCGATCCGCCAGGAAGGCGGCCCCAACGGCAAGAAAACCATTCAGGCAGTCGGTAAGGAAGCCAAGCAGATGCTCGGCAAGGTGCCGGGCAACATCGAGGCGATCCGCCCGATGAAAGACGGCGTGATCGCCGACTTCACCGTCACCGAGCAGATGATCAAGCAGTTCATCAAAACTGCTCACGAATCGCGCATGTTCTCACCGTCGCCGCGCATCATCATCTGCGTGCCGTGCGGTTCGACCCAGGTCGAGCGTCGTGCGATTAAAGAAGCGGCGCACGGCGCCGGCGCATCGCAGGTCTATCTGATCGAAGAACCCATGGCCGCCGCCATCGGCGCCGGCCTGCCGGTGTCGGAAGCCACCGGCTCGATGGTCGTCGATATCGGCGGCGGCACGACCGAAGTGGGCGTAATCTCGCTCGGCGGCATCGTGTACAAGGGCTCGGTGCGCGTAGGCGGCGACAAGTTCGACGAAGCCATCGTCAACTACATCCGCCGCAACTACGGCATGCTGATCGGCGAACAAACCGCTGAAGCCATCAAGAAGGAAATCGGCTCCGCGTTCCCGGGTTCCGAAGTCAAGGAAATGGAAGTGAAGGGCCGCAATCTGTCGGAAGGTATCCCGCGCAGCTTCACGATCTCCAGCAACGAAATCCTCGAAGCCCTCACCGATCCGCTGAACCAGATCGTGTCGTCGGTGAAGATCGCGCTCGAACAAACGCCGCCGGAACTCGGCGCGGACATCGCCGAGCGCGGCATGATGCTCACGGGCGGCGGCGCACTGCTGCGCGATCTGGACCGCCTGCTCGCGGAAGAAACCGGCCTGCCGGTGCTCGTCGCCGAAGACCCGCTGACGTGCGTTGTGCGCGGCTCGGGCATGGCGCTCGAACGCATGGACAAGCTGGGCAGCATCTTCTCGTACGAGTAAGCGAGCCCGTCTCCATGCCAGTAGCGCGGATCAGGCAAACGGCCCCTTGCGGGCCGGTTTGCCGTTGGCTGGGCCTGCCAGCCGCCGCGCACTGAACGCGCGTCCCTCGCGCGCCGCCGTCTCACCCAACCGCTCACGCCCCCGGCGCCGACCATGGAATACAGTCCGCCGCCCCTGTTCAAGCAAGGCCCGTCCGCGCTCGCACGGCTGGTGTTTTTTGTCGTGCTGGCGCTCGCCCTGCTGATCTCCGACGCACGCTTCAAAACGCTCGAAATCGTTCGCGGCGTGCTCGGCGCGGGTCTTTATCCGTTGCAACGCGCCGCCCTCGTGCCGCGCGACGTCTTCATGGGCGCGGCCGACCTGGCCGTGACCAGCGCCACATTGCGCCACGAAAACGAAAAGCTGCGCACCAAAGATCTCCAGCTGTCGCAACAAGCCAATACGGCGGCCGAACTGGCCGCCGAAAACACTCATTTGCGCGCGCTGCTGCAGCTGTCGCAGCGCGCGACCACGCAATCGCTGCCCGCCGAAATCCAGTACGACACGCGCGATCCGTTCACGCAGAAGGTCGTGATCGGCCGCGGCGCGCAGCAAGGCATCCAGAACGGCTCGCCGGTCGTCAACGAAGACGGCGTGATCGGGCAGGTGACGCGCGTGTTCCCGCTGCAGGCCGAAGTCACGCTGCTGACCGACAAGGATCAGGCGGTGCCCGTGCAGATCGTGCGCACCGGTTTGCGCAGCGTGATTTACGGCACGCCGAAGGGCGATACGCTCGATCTGCGCTTCGTGCCGATCAGCGCCGACGTGCAAGCCGGCGACGAGCTCGTCACCAGTGGGCTCGACGGCGTGTATCCGCCAGGTTTGCCGGTGGCGAAGGTGGTACGCGTCGATAAACAGGCCGACACGGCGTTTGCGCGCGTGATCTGCCTGCCGGTCGCGCCGGTGCGCGGCGCGCGCCAGGTGCTGGTGCTGCACTACCTGAACAATGTGCCGCCGCGTCCGGCGGAAGAGCCCGATGCGGCCGCCGCCGCGAAAGAGGCGAAGAAGAAAGGCGCGAAGGCCGCGGACAGCAAGGCCGCCGCGGACAAGAACGCCGCGAAGCCCGCTGACAAGCCGGCCGCCAGGGGCGCTGACAAAACCCCGCCCGCCAAACCCGCCGCCGCGGAGAAGAAACCGGCCGCCGACAAGAGCGCCAAGCCGCAAGCCACGCCGGGGGCCAAGCCATGAACCGTCCGCAATACATCCTGCAGCCGGTCAATCCGTACTTCATTGCATTCAGCCTCGCCGCGGCGTTTTTGCTGAACCTGATGCCGTGGGGACGCCTCGTCGGCGTGCCCGACTTCGTGGCGCTGGTGCTGCTGTTCTGGAACGTGCACCAGCCGCGCAAGGTCGGCATGGGCATCGCGTTTTTCCTCGGTTTGCTGATGGACGTGCACAACGCCAGCCTGCTCGGCGAACATGCGCTGGCTTATACGCTGCTGTCGTATGGGGCGATTACGATCCATCGCCGCGTGCTGTGGATGTCGCTCGGCGTGCAGACCTTCGCGGTGATGCCGCTGCTGGTGATCGCGCAGCTGGTGCCGTTCGTGATCCGTCTGCTGATGGGCGCGGCGTTTCCGGGCTGGGGTTACCTGTTCGACGGCTTCGTCGAGGCTGCGTTGTGGCCGATCGCCAGCATGCTGCTGCTGATGCCGCAGCGCCGCCCCGCCGATCCGGACGATACGCGGCCGATTTGACCACGCATCGAGCGAACCGGCCGTTCTGATGGAACCTGCACTCCCGGCCCGCTCGACGCGCATCGCTGTTCATGCCTTCCGGCTCCGGCCGGATTGGGCGCACACTCATGATGGCCGTCACGCGGCCTTTTGCAGAATCGCATGACCGAATTCAAGGACACTCAGCAACAGCTCTCGAAGTTCCGCCTGCGCGTCGCGGCGGCGGGCCTGTTCGTGTTCGTGTGCTTCGGGCTGATCGGCTTCCGCTTCCTGTTCCTGCAGGTCTGGCACTACAGCAAGTACTCGCTGCAAGCGGACGAAAACCGCATCTCGGTCGCGCCGATCGTGCCGAACCGCGGCATCATCACCGACCGCAACGGCGTGGTGCTGGCCAAGAACTACTCGGCGTACACGGTCGAAATCACGCCGTCCAAGCTGAACGATTCGCTCGAAAACGTGATCGACAATCTGTCGACCGTGATTTCGATCGACGCACGCGACCGCCGCCGCTTCAAGAAGCTGCAGGAAGACTCGAAGAACTTCGAGAGCCTGCCGATCCGCACCCGCCTCACCGACGACGAAGTCGCGCGCTTCACCGCGCAGCGCTTCCGTTTTCCGGGCGTCGAAGTGCGCGCGCGCCTGTTCCGTCAATATCCGCTCGGGCCGACCGCGGCGCACGTGATCGGCTACATCGGGCGGATTTCGCAGCGCGACCAGGAGCGCATCGACGACGCCAGCGATCAGAACGACAGAGATCCGGAGCACTACGATCCACGTCTGGACGCGAACAACTACAAGGGCACCGACTACATCGGCAAGATCGGCGTCGAGCAGAGCTACGAAACGGAACTGCATGGCCAGACCGGCTTCGAGGAAGTCGAAGTGACAGCGGGCGGGCGGCCGGTGCGCACGCTGTCGCGCACCCAGGCGACGCCCGGCAACAACCTCGAGCTGTCGCTCGATATCGGCTTGCAGCAGGTCGCTGAACAAGCCTTCGCGGGGCGCCGCGGCGCGCTGGTCGCGATCGAACCGTCGTCGGGCGACGTCCTCGCATTTGTGTCGGCGCCGAGCTTCGATCCGAATTCTTTCGTCGACGGCATCGATCAGCAGACCTGGGACGAACTGAACAACTCGCCGGACCACCCGCTGCTGAACCGGCCGCTGCACGGCACCTATCCGCCGGGCTCGACCTATAAGCCGTTCATGGCGCTCGCCGCGCTGACGCTGCACAAGCGCACGCCGGGCTGGGGCTTCCAGGATCCGGGCTCGTACACGTTCGGCGGCCACACGTTCCGCAACGACGTGCGCTCGGGCCAGGGCTGGGTCGACATGAACCGCGCGATCGTCGTGTCGAACGACACGTATTTCTACATGCTCGCACACGATCTCGGCGTCAACGCGATTGCCAACTTCATGAAACCGTGGGGCTTTGGCCAGATCACCGGCATCGATATTTCGGGCGAAGCGCGCGGCATCCTGCCGTCGACGGAATGGAAGCGCAAGGCGTATCGCAAGCCCGAGCAGCAGCGCTGGTACGAGGGCGAAACGATCAGCCTGGGCATCGGCCAGGGCTACAACTCGTTCACCATTCTCCAGCTCGCTCACGCCACGGCGACGCTCGCGAACAACGGCGTCGTGATGAAGCCGCACCTCGTGCGCGATATCGAAAACCCGATCACGAAGGACACCCGCGCGGTCGTGCGCGATCCGAGCGACAAGATCGCCGTGAAGCAGTCGGACATCGACGTCATCAAGCAGGCGATGGAAGGCGTCGTGACGAACGGCACAGCGTCGAAACTGTTCATCGGCGCGCCGTATCTGGCGGCCGGCAAAACCGGCACCGCGCAGGTGTATTCGCTGCAAGGCGCGAACTACAAGGGCCACGCGATCGCCGAACATCTGCGCGACCACGCGCTGTTCATCGCATTCGCGCCCGCCGAGCAGCCGAAGATCGCGCTCGCGCTGGTCGTCGAGAACGGCGGCTGGGGCGCGGAGGCGGCCGGTCCGGTCGCACGGCGCGTGCTCGACTATTACCTGGTCGGCCGGATGAAGCCGGGCGCCCAAGCGGCGGCCGTAGAGGCGGCAGCCTCGGCGACACAGGATGCATCCGCGCCCGAAGTGGGTGACGCACCGACGCCGCAAGAAGCGGCGCAGCCGGTCAAGATCGCGGCGGGCTTCACCGCGCTGCCGATGCCCGGCGCCGCTTCGGCGGCCGCGGCGGCCTCGGCTGCGGCCGCCGCGTCGGCTCCAGCCGCGACGTCGGCGCCTGCTGCCACGGTTGCTGCATCTCGTGCATCGGCCCCCGGTGCATCGGCCCCTAGTGCATCAACGGCCGTTGCCGCGTCTGCGTCCAGCGCAGCAAAGAATCCGCCGCCGCGCAAGTCCGGCGGCCCGCGTAAGCCCCGCCCGAGCAGCGAAGCGGCGCCGAGCGCCGCCGCACGCCCCGGAGGAAGTCCCCTTGGGGGACCGTCGCGGGATGACGGCATTCAGTCCACGTCGCCACGCCAGCCGGTTTCCGGCGGCATCGACGAGTAAGGAGAATGGCATGCAATTCGACAAGCGCGCCTGGCTCGACCGCATCAAGCGAATGTTCGCGGGCTTCGATCGCCCGCTCGCGCTGATCGTGTTTCTGCTGTTGTGCGTCGGCATCGTCACGTTGTACAGCGCGAGCCTGGACGTCCCTGGCCGCGTGGAAGACCAGTTGCGCAACATCATGCTGACGTTCGTGCTGATGTGGGCGCTCGCCAATGTGCCGCCCACCACGCTGATGCGCTTCGCGGTGCCGCTCTATACGTTCGGTATCGCGTTACTGGTCGCGGTGGCGCTGTTCGGCTTGACGCGCAAGGGCGCCAAGCGTTGGATCAACGTCGGCGTCGTGATCCAGCCGTCCGAGATTCTGAAGATCGCCACGCCGTTGATGCTCGCCTGGTACTATCAGCGCCGCGAAGGCGTGATGCGCTGGTACGACTATCTGGTCGGCCTGCTTATCCTCGCCGTGCCGGTCGGTCTGATTGCCAAGCAGCCCGACCTGGGCACCGCCGTGCTGGTGTTCGCCGCCGGTTTCTTCGTGATCTACTTCGCGGGGCTGAGTTTCAAGCTGATCGTGCCGGTGCTGATTGCCGGCGTGATCGCGGTCGGTTCGATCGCCGCGTTCCAGAACAAGATCTGCCAGCCTGAAGTGCAGTGGCCGTTGATGCACGACTATCAGAAGCACCGCATCTGCACGCTGCTCGATCCGACCTCCGACCCGCTCGGCAAGGGCTTCCACACGATCCAGGCGGTGATTGCGATCGGCTCGGGCGGCCCGCTCGGCAAAGGCTGGCTCAAGGGCACGCAGGCACATCTGGAGTTCATCCCCGAGAAGCACACCGACTTCATCTTTGCGGTGTTTTCCGAGGAGTTCGGGCTGGCGGGCGGCCTCGTGCTGCTGACGCTCTATATGCTGCTGATCGCACGCGGCCTGTATATCGCGGCCAATGGCGCGACGCTGTTTGGACGCCTGCTGGCCGGTTCGCTGACGATGGCGTTCTTCACCTACGCGTTCGTCAACATCGGGATGGTGAGCGGAATCTTGCCGGTAGTCGGCGTGCCGTTGCCGTTCATGAGTTATGGCGGCACGGCGCTGACTACGCTGGGGGTCGCGATCGGGCTGATCATGAACGTCGCGCGGCAGAAGCGGTTGATGCAGAGTTAAAGCGGCAGAGTTAAAGCGGAAGAGTTGAAGCGGCAGGGTTAAAGCGGCTGAGTTGAAGCAGCAGAGTTAAAGCGGCAGGGTTAAAGCGGCTGAGTTGAAGCAGCAGAGCTGAAGCGACAGGGTTAAAGCCGGCCATGAACGGCTCAAGAAACAAGAGGGGCGCACCGCAGGGAGCGCCCCTTTTTCATTTACTGCGGTTTCACTTCCTTCTGATCCCGCAATTGCGCGCTCAGTTGCTGATACTTCAGACGCGCCGCCGGATCGCCCTGCGCCGCCGCTGCCGCGTAGTACGCGCGCGCCACATTCAGATTCTTGTCCACACCGTCGCCGCCGCGCTCGTAGAACGAGCCGGTCACGTATTGCGCGGTCATGTCGCCGCCTTGCGCCGCCTTCTTGTACCAGACGAACGCCTGCTTGTTGTCGCGCCCGGTGCCGCGGCCGTCGAGGAACTGGTTGGCGAGCGCCAGTTCCGCCTGCACGTGCCCCTGCTGCGCGGCCTTCAAAAACCACCGGTGCGCCTCGACCGGATCGCGCCCGACGAACTCGCCATCGTCGTACATCTTGCCGTACACATACTGCGCGTGAGACATGTTCGCGTCGGCGGCCTTGCGCAGCCACTTCCTGCCTTCGTCGACATTCGCGGTGGTGCCTTCGCCGTTGAGCAGCATCATTGCGTAGTTGAACTCAGCGAGCCGGCTGCCGTGCTCCGCTGCTTGACGAAACTCGGCAAGCGCGGCCTTCAGATTACCCGCGTTGTAATCGGCGACCGCGGTTTGCGTCTCGGGATCGTTCGACTTCGCGATCTTGTCCTGCGCATGCGCCGTCACGCTCGCCATCAACGCCGCTGCCACCGCCAGACGCACGACGACGCACTGCACCATCCCCATCATGACCTCACCTCCTGCAACGCCTGACGAGTCGCGCGCAACATCCACATGACGTCCGCGGCCAGCGCGATAAAACGGAAACCGGCGTCGCGATACTGCTTCGCGCTCGCGACATCCATGGCAAAAATTCCGGCTGCGATGCCGGCCTTGTCGGCAGCGCCGACAATGCGCGCGGTCGCCGCCTGCACGTCGGCATGCTTCGAATCGCCGAGATGACCAAGGCTCGCGGCCAGATCGGCCGGCCCGACGAACAGGCAATCGACGCCCGGCGTCGCGGCGATCTTGTCCACTTCCTGCAAGCCGCGCGCCGACTCGATCTGCACGATGGTCGCGATCTGCGCGTTGGCCGTCTGCACGTAATCGCGCCGCATGCCGTACGACGCAGCACGCACCGCGCCCGCCACGCCGCGCAAACCGTCGGGCGCCTCGGTGGTCGGATATTGCGTGAGACGCACAGCGCGAGCTGCCGCCTCGGCGGATTCGATATTCGGGAACATCAGCGTGCGCGCGCCGGCGTCCAGCACGCGCTTGACGAGCCACGCCTCGCTCGCGGGCAGCCGCACGACGGGCTCGCTCGGCAGATGCGCGGCGGCGATCGCGCGCAATTGCGACGTGACGTCGGCGCTATCGTTAGGGGAATGCTCCATGTCGATCAGCAGCCAGTCGAAACCGGCATGCGCTAGCGCCTCGGCAGCCGATTCGCTACCGAGCGACAGCCACAGGCCGAACAGCGGATCGGTTTCCGCCAGACGCTGCTTGAGGGGATTGGTGAAGGTGCTCATCGCCGCGCTCCCCGGCGATGGAACACATCGCCTGAAACGCGGGAAAGGACGCTGGTGTGGCGAACCTGATGGCCGCCAAGGCCGTGGCGGCCGACGTGCCTGTTGCGACGCAATGCGGTGACCGGCATGTCTCGCTCCGTGTGGTTATCGCAGCGATCATACCGTGACAATAACGCGGGGGTGGGTCGTACCGCGGGTCGTGCTGCGGGTCGTGCTGCCGACCGCAGCTTCAGTCGCGGACCACGTCGACCCAGCAGTTCGGCGTCTCGTACAGACGCACCTTGTGCAGGCGCAGATTGACGCCGTAATGCGCGTCATAGACGTTCGCGAGGATGTCGAACGCAACGGCGGCCAGGTTTTCGACCGTCGGAATGCGGTCGAGCACGACGGTCTTATGCCCCGCCATGGTTTCCAGAAAGCCGCGCACCTGCGTATCGCCTTCGTAGACGAGGAACGCATGGTCCCACTTGTCGACCAGATGCTCGACGGCGAGCGACTTCACGTCGGCGAAGTCCATCACCATGCCGCGGTCCGGCGCGCCCTCGGTGTCGACCAGGTCGCCTTGCAGCGTGATTTCGAGCACATAGCGATGCCCGTGCAGGTTACGGCACTGGCTGCGGTGGTCAGGGATGCGGTGACCCGCGTCGAATTCGAGTTTTCGTGTAATCGTCAGCACGGCAAATCAGGGAATGTTCAGATACTTGTGGGTCTGCATCGACAGGCGCCATTGCGGATGGCGTTTGCACCAGTCGATCGCGAGCCTGGTGTTGATGTCGCGCGACGGGCCGTCCATCGGCTGGACGAGGAAATACTCGAAGTCGAGCTTCGCATACTCGGACAGGCGCTGGTTGTCCTGCGGAATCACGACCTTCAGTTCGTTGCCTTTGGTGACGACGAGCGGCGCGTCAGCCTTCGGGCTCACGCAGATCCAGTCGATCGTCTCGAGCACCGGCAGCGAGCCGTTGGTTTCGATGGCGATTTCGAAATGGGCGGCATGCAGCGCGTCGACGAACGGCTGATCGATCTGCAGCATCGGTTCGCCGCCCGTGCACACCACGAAGCGTTCGCCCTCGCCTTCCGGCCACAGCGACGCGATCATCTGCACCAGTTCTTCGGCGGTGCGGTACTTGCCGCCGTTCTCGCCGTCAGTGCCGACGAAGTCCGTATCACAGAAGCGGCACACGGCTTCGGCACGATCTTCTTCGCGGCCCGACCACAGATTGCAACCGGCGAACCGGCAAAACACGGCCGGACGTCCGGCATTCGCGCCCTCGCCCTGCAATGTGTAGAAGATTTCCTTGACCGCGTACGTCATGCTGCTTTCTGCCTGTGTTCCTGAATGTGATTGCGTGTGCCGCGCGCGTCCGGGCGGCACTGCTGCGTCAAACCGGCTCCGTGACCTTTTCGCCTGACAGATACGCTTCGTACCCACGCTTGCGCAAGCGGCACGCCGGGCACTCGCCGCAGCCGAAGCCCCAGGCATGCAATTCGGCACGTTCGCCGAGGTAGCACGTATGCGTTTCGACGCGCACCAGTTCGACCAGTTCGTCGCCGCCCAGCTCGTGCGCGAGACGCCACGTGTCGGCCTTGTCGAGCCACATCAACGGCGTTTCGAGCAGGAAGCGCTTGTCCATGCCGAGGTTCAGCGTGACCTGCAGTGCCTTCATCGTATCGTCGCGGCAATCGGGATAGCCCGAGAAATCCGTCTCGCACATCCCGCCGACCAGCACCTGCAAACCACGCCGATACGCGATGGCTGCGGCGATCGTCATGAACATCAGATTGCGGCCCGGCACGAACGTATTCGGCAACCCGTTCGCCGTGGCTTCGATCTCGATCTCGCGCGTCATCGCGGTTTCGCTGATCGAACCGAGCACCGACAGATCGATCATGTGATCGTCGCCGAGACGGTCGGCCCACGCCGGAAAAGCGCGCACCACGGCGTTACGAAAACCTTCGCGGCATTCGAGTTCGACCCGGTGCCGCTGACCATAATCGAAGCCGAGCGTTTCGACCGTTTCATAACGTTCGAGCGCCCAGGCGAGGCACGTGGCGGAATCCTGGCCGCCGGAAAACAGCACCAGAGCGCTACGTTTAGCGTCTTTGCGGATCACCGTGAAACTCCGTGAATGATGAGTGCCACGTCGCGCTGCGCGAGGTGCGCCATGCAAGCAACGCGGCGCGACGCGTGCCGGCACTGCTGCCGGCCCAAACCAGTATAGGCCGCGCCTTCCGCATGCAGAGTCGCTGGGCGCTTATACCGTTAATCGTCGGGCGATGGGTTCGGCGTCTGTTGCGAGCCCCGGCTTTTGCGACTGGGAAGCCTCGGAAGGCCCGCTCCAGAAAAGCGAAAGGACTTGCCTGACGCGGCGGCACCCGGTTGGCACCCAGCCGGCATTCAGGCGACACGCTCATGTGCAAGTCCTTGAACTGTCGCGATTTTATCACGCGCCGCCGAACGTCGCCGGGCGCACCGCGCCCGCGTCATGCGCACAAGCCGGAAGCAATGAAAGCCCGTCAGAAAAGGAAAAGCCCCAGGAATCTTGCGATTTCCTGGGGCTGAATCCTGGTGGCCTGGGACGGAATCGAACCATCGACACGCGGATTTTCAATCCGCTGCTCTACCAACTGAGCTACCGGGCCAACGAAGAACGAAATCATATCAAAGGGTCAGCAGCACGGCAAGCCCCTTCCCGAAAAAATCTGCCGGGGCGAAATCAGCGCGCAGTGCGCGACCCTTCACTCCCCTTTATTCTTGCCGAGATCCACACCGAGTTGCTTGAGCTTGCGATACAGGTGCGTGCGCTCCAGACCGGTCTTCTCCGCCACGCGCGTCATGCTGCCGTTCTCGCGCGCGAGGTGATATTCGAAGTACGCGCGCTCGAACGCGTCGCGTGCGTCGCGCAGCGGGATATCGAACGAGATCGATGCTGTTTGCGCCGCCAATGCGCCGCTGCTCATGCCGTCGGCCGACAGCATCGGCAACGCCGCCGCCGACGCCACTGCCGACGCGTTCGTCGGCAAGGCCGGCTTGACTGCCGCGCCGCCTGGCGCGCTCGCCGCATTGCCACGCGCCAGCCCTTGCTCGACGGCCTTCAACAGCTTCTGCAACGCAATCGGCTTCTCGAGAAAATTGAGCGCGCCGATCTTGGTCGCTTCGACCGCTGTATCGATAGTCGCGTGGCCGGACATCATGATCACCGGCATTGTCAGTTGCCCTTGCGCGGCCCACTCCTTGAGCAACGTCACGCCGTCGGTATCGGGCATCCAGATGTCGAGCAATACCAGATCGGGCGCCTGGCGCAAACGGAAGTCGCGCGCTTCCTGCGCGTTTTCCGCAGCCTCTACGACATGCCCCTCGTCGCTCAGGATCTCCGAGAGCAATTCCCGGATGCCCATTTCATCATCTACCACCAGGATGGTTGCCATTTACGCTGCCCTTGTCTGCACTGTTGCTTTTGTCGTTCCCTGCGACGCACCGCCGTGCGCCGCCCGCGGCCCCGCTTCAGGCGCCGCGGCATCGTCTGCCAGTTGAAGGAAGAGGATCGAAATCTGCGCGCCTTCGATCACATCACCCGCTTTCATGCGGTTGCGAATATCGATCCGCGCGCCGTGTTCGTCGACGATCTTCTTGACCATCGCGAGACCGATGCCCGTACCTTTGGCCTTGGTCGTCACGTAAGGCTCGAATGCACGTGTGAGGATACGCGCGGGGAAGCCCGGCCCGTTATCCGACACTGTCAGACGCACCGCGACGCGCACCTTGCCTTCCGCGTCGGGGTCTCCGTATTCTACTGTCCTCGTCTCGAGCAAGACACGTGGTTGCTCGACGTCGGCCACTGCATCCTGCGCGTTCTGCAGCAGGTTGTGAATCACCTGACGCAATTGCGTCGCGTCGCCGCGGATCACCGGCAACTCCGCGAGCTCCACCTGAATCGAGCTCTTGCCTTCCTCGATACCGTACAGCGTGAGCACTTCGCTGACCAGATCGTTCAGCTGCAGATGCGCAAGCACCGCCGGCGGCGTACGCGCATAGTCGCGGAAATTGTCGACCATCTGCTTCATTGCCGCGACCTGGTTGACGATCGTGGTCGCGCCGCGCTTGAGCACATCGGCATCCGACGGCGAGAGCTTGTCGGCGAGCTTCATCTGCAAGCGCTCGGCCGAAAGCTGGATCGGCGTGAGCGGATTCTTGATCTCATGCGCGAGGCGCCGCGCGACCTCACCCCACGCGATCGAACGCTGTGCCGAGATCACGTCGGAGATGTCGTCGAACACGACGACGTAGCCCGAGGTCTGCATGTCTTCGGCGTCGCGTTCGGTGGCGGACACAAGGCGCGCGCCCCGCACGAGCAAGGTGAGCGGTTCCGTTTCGCCCGGCACCTGCACCGAGAACTGCTGCTGCCAGTGGCCGCGGTCGTCGTGACCGTCGCCGCTCGCGGCCTCGCGATCGGCAAAGGCCTTGCGCACCATGCCGCCGAATTCGCTCAACACGCCGATCTGCTCGAGCGCCGAACCCAACACCTCCTGGAACTGCTGGCGGAAGATCCGCTCGGCGCCGCGGTTCGCGGTGGTGAGGCGGAACTGCCGGTCGAACACGAACACGCCCGCCGTCAGGTTCGCGAGAATGCTTTCCAGATAGGCCTTCGAATGCTCGAGCGCGATACGGTTGTTCTCGACCGCCGCGCGCGCTTCGGACAACTGCCGCGTCATCGCGTTGAACGACTGCGTGAGGAAGCCCAGTTCGTCGCGCGACTTGATTTCGCGCTTCGGCGTGTAGTCGCCTTCGGTCACTTCCTTGGTGCCCTGCGCGAGCAGGAACAACGGCCGCGCAAGCTGATTGCCGAGCGCGAGCGCCAGCATCATCGCGATGAAGGTGGCGAGGAACAGCGCGAGCGTCAGCGTGCCGATGTACATCTTGCGCAAGCCGGTGCGGCCCAGCGCCTTCTCCTGATACTCGCGATACGCGCGCTGCACTGCATCGGCATTGCGTGCGAGCGAGGGCGACACCGGCTGCGTGAGTTGCAGGAACCGTTCGGTGGGTTGCAGCAGCGCCGCGTTCGAATCAGGAATACGCTGCACGACGCGCAGCCTCAACGCGCCCTTGCTGCCGTGCGCGTGCGGATCGCCGTCCACCTCGCCTTCGATCGCGGCGAAACCGCGGCCGCGCGCCTGATCGATCATCAACGGCGTGGGCAAGTCGTTCGGCAAGAGCGTCGCGAAATTGCTGGACGCCTGTGCGACCACGTGCATGTCCGGCGTCGCGCCCGACATGCTGCGGGTGGGTTCGACGATCGTCGCGTCCTGCACGCCGAACTGATCGCGCAAACGCAGTAGCGTGAGCGTCGTGCCGGCCGCGTCCGCGCTCGCCAGCTGTTCGGACATCAAACGGCCCTTGGTCTGCAGATCGGACAGCGACGCGTCGAGCATGCCGCGGCCGAGATTCAGGCCCGAGGTCAGCGCGGTTTCGACGTTCACGTCGAACCACGACTCGATACTGCGCGACACGAACTGATACGACACGACGTAAATGATCCCGCCCGGCACCACGCCGACCAGCGCCATGAAGAACGCGAGCTTCGCTAACAGCCTGGTGCCGAACTTACCCTTCCGTAGCCGCGCGATGATGATGATGACGAGCGTGGCCACCACCAGCAGGAAGATCATCGCGACCGCGAGGTTGGCCGCATACAGCCACTGGTAATAGCGGTCGAAGAATTCGGTATTCGCGCTCGCCGCCGCCAGCAGGACGAGCAGCAACACGGCCGTCACGGCGACCGTCGACACCAGCACGCGCACGACGATGCTGCTGACACTGGTGGCTCGGCGCACTCTATTTAGCACGTTCGGTCACCGTGAAGGTAAAGCGCTTCCACTCCGAAGAGAGATTCCAGTCGCGGTTGTTCACCGCGTCGATCTGGAACGGCTTGGGCATCAGCGCGATGTCGAGTTGCATGCGCACGGAGGCATTGTAAGTCTCGCCGGCATGCACCTGATTGCGGTCGATCACATGCCACGAGGTGACGTGCTTGATCACCGCGAGCGCGTCCTTGAGCGTCGTGAAGCCGAGCTGCAAACCGCCCGACGACACGCTCGACACGCGGTACTCACGCGTGAGCGGCTGAAACGACAGCCGAATGCTCTGCGACACACTCACCGGTTGCTCGTCGAACCAGTACCAACGCGGCCGGCTCAACTCGAAATCGGTCGTGAAATAAAGCGGAATGCCTTTATTGACCGCGTCTTCGAGGTTGCTGTTCAGATCGAAGTCGAAGCGCGCGTCCAGGCTCCAGCCGGTATTGTCGGCCTGCAGCGACGCACGCTGCACCGCGATCGGGTCAGCGTGCGCCGCGCCCGGTGCGGCAAGCCATACGGCCAGCGCGATCCAGAGCACGGCTGCGAGCCGAAGCGGGAAGAAGCGTTTGATGGTCACCGTTTCTGAAAGCGCGCGTAGAAAAATCCGTCGTGGTCTGAGTTCGAGCCGGCGCCATCTTCAGCGGCGTGTCCGGCATGGGAACCGGCCGATGTGTCGGCGGGCGCGCGGGCAACTGCGGGTAAAAGTTGCCCCGGCGCGTCCAATCGTACCGCATCCTGGTATTTGTCTCCAAACCACTGCGCCTGCAACTCGCCTTCTTCGGGGAAGATCGAGCACGTAACGTAGAGCAACTCGCCGCCTGGCTTCACGAGCGGCCACAGCGCGTCGAGAATGCGGCGCTGTTCGGCGACCAGCGCGGGAATATCCGACGCGCGGCGCAGCCAGCGAATATCCGGATGACGCCGCACGATGCCCGACGCCGAGCACGGCACATCGGCGAGAATGCGGTCGAACGGCTGGTCGATGTCGTCATGCCATTTTGACGGCTGGCCCGCGTCGCCGATGCGTACTTCCGCGTCCAGCTTGAGCCGCTGCAAATTTTCACCGATGCGGCGCGCGCGCGACGCGTCGCTTTCGAGCGCGATGAGCTGGAGGTTGGCCAGTTCCAGCAAATGACCAGTCTTGCCGCCAGGCGCCGCGCACGCATCGAGCACGCGCATGCCGTCGCGCACGCCGAGCAGTTGCGCCGCGAGTTGCGCGCCGGCATCCTGCACGGACACGACGCCGTCGTTGAAGCCGGGGATACGGTCGACCGGCATCGGCGTGGCCAGCTTGACCGCGTAGTCGCCGGCTCGGCTCGCGGCGATGTGATGATCCTGCAGCACTTGCAGATAGGCATCGACTGTCGAGCGGCGCGCGTTCACGCGCAACGTCAGCGGACCTTGCGTGTTGCCGGAGGCGAGCACCGCTTGCCACGCGTCGGGCCATGCGCGCTTGACTGCGTCGATCCACCACGCGGGGTAATTCCAGCGCGCCACTTCGTCGGCCTGCAATGCGCTGAGCAGCGTCTCACGCTCGCGTAAGAAATTACGCAGCACGGCGTTGACGAGTCCTTTCGCAAACGCGAATTCACGACGCGCAGCGATTGCGCTGACAGCCTGATCGACGACGGTGAACGGCGCGTAAGCAGCGCTCGCTTCATCGTCGACGAGCAAGGCGAGCGCACAGGCGAGCACGTGGCCGACGTGTGGAGGCGGCGCCTTCTTTACCAGCTTCGCGATCAGCCATTCGACAGTAGCCAGACGTCGCATCGTGCGATACGCGATGTCCTGCACTGCGCCGCGCGCAGCGGCGGCGTTGCCTTCAGGCGCGGACACGAACACGGATTGCAGGGCGGCCGGCAACGCCGCGCCGAGGCGCACGGCGCCGACGGCCTGGCCTGCGCAGTCGAGCGCAAAACCGAGCGATTCGGGCGCGAGATGCATCACCGACAGACGTGATTCGCGCGGGCGCGCCGATTGGGAAGCAGAACGCGAAAAAGGCTTTGGGATCATGAAAGAGGCAAAGGCAGGCCGCGCGGAGCGCGCGACGCAAACAACACATTGTAGCGTGGTGCAGCGCGGGGGCCTCTGCGGCAGGACGGCCGGGCCGCGGCAACCAGCGCGTATGGCCCGAGAACCTGCTGCCGGCGTGACAGGCCTTCACATCGCTTGTATCCGGCGGCGCCGCCGCTCTCGCGCGCAATTTTCTCCGCTTCATAAAAAAGGCGAGCCCGCGGACTCGCCTTTCATCACACGGCGCGCGCGCCTCGCCGTTCGCGCCTCGCCATCGGCGCCGCGCACCGTTATCCGTTATTCGAAGCGCCCGGTGCGCGCCATTTCCATCAACCGCGCGATGCGTTCCTCCGTGGCCGGGTGCGTCGAGAACAGATTCGCGATACCGCCGCCCGACAGCGGATTCATGATCATCATCTGCGCGGTGGCAGGATGCTGTTCGGCTGCGGGGAACGGAATGCCGCTCGCGTAACGATGGATCTTGTCGAGCGCCGAAGCCAGCGCTTGCGGGTCGCCGGAAATCTGCGCGCCACCACGGTCCGCTTCGAATTCACGTGCGCGCGAAATCGCCATCTGGATCAGCGCGCCGGCGATCGGCGCGAGCAACGCGACTGCAATGCTCGCGATCGGATTCGTCGGACGGCCGTTTTCGTCGCGGCCACCGAAGAACATCGCGAAGTTCGCCAACGCGGAAATGGCGCCCGCCATCGTCGCGGAGATGGTCGAGATCAGGATGTCGCGGTGCTTCACGTGCGCCAGTTCGTGCGCCATCACGCCGCGCATCTCGCGCTCGGACAGCACGCGCAGGATACCCGTGGTGGCCGCGACCGCCGCGTGCTCCGGATTGCGGCCGGTGGCGAACGCGTTCGGCGCGTCTTCGTTGATCAGGTAGACGCGCGGCATCGGCAAGCCAGCGCGGGTGGCGAGATCGCGCACCATCCGGTAAAACTGCGGCGCGCTCGTCTCGTCCACTTCCTGCGCGTTATACATGCGCAGGACCATCTTGTCCGAGAACCAGTACGAAAAGAAATTCATTCCGAGGGCGATCACGAGCGCGATCGTCATGCCGCGCGACCCGCCGATCATCCCGCCGATCACGATGAAAAGGGCCGTGATCGCGGCCATCAACATCGCGGTTTTGACCCAATTGAACATGTCTGCAACTCCTTGCCCTAACGCGGGTTCATATCTGCGCCGCGTCATGGCGGCGCCTGATTGTAAGCGAACTGTTAGATATGGGTGCGCGAGGAAAATTCAATCATCTTGATGCGGTGGCGAGCTTGACGCCCAAGCCGACGAATGCGCTGCCAACGCCGCGATCCAGCCACTTCTTCACTGACGGTTTGCCGGAGAAACGCCGCGTCACGCTTCCGGCGATCCACGCGACGAAACTGTTCCAGATCATGCTCATCACGACGAACACAACGCCGAGCGTGAGGAACGCGAGCGCTTTGTGGTCGCTGCCGGTCGTCACGAACTGCGGGAAGAAAGAGACGAAGAACAGCACCACCTTCGGGTTCAGCACGTTGGTCCAGAAGCCTTGCAGGAACAGCTGACGCAGCGACTTCGGCGCGCCCGCCGCACGCGCTTTGCACGCCGCCTCGTCTGCCGCGGGCTTCGCGAAAATCAGCCGCACGCCCAGATAAATCAGATAAATCGCGCCGACAAACTTGATCACGGTGAAAGCGGTGGTCGACGCGGCCAGCAGCGCCGTCAAGCCGAACGCGCAGGCAAGCGAATGGACGCAGCATCCGGCGGAGATACCGAGCGCCGACATCAGACCCGCCCCGCGCCCCTGCGCGACACTGCGCCCGACGATATAGGCCGTATCGGGCCCGGGTGTCACGTTCAACAAAAAAACGGCGACGACGAAAAACTCGAAATGGGTGATGCCGAACATGGAAATCCTCGAAAACTGGGCCGTTGCATGGAGGATTCTAACGCGCCGCAGGCGTGCGGCGGGGGCGCCGAACATCGGCCGAACGGACGATGTTCAGGACGCGCGCATCGCTGTTATTGTGCTTCGGGAAGCTGGAAACGCTGCCCCGCGGCCAGCGTCGCGCCGGCCAGAAATTCGCGTACCGGCAAGCGCTTGCCGCCGGGTTTCTGCAATTGCGTGAGACGCAGCGCGCCTTCCCCGCAGGCCACTACAACGCCTTCGGGCGACACATCGGTAATCGTGCCGGGAATGCCGCCATTGCCTTGCGTTTGTGCCGGCACGGCTGCCCAGATCTTGATCGACGTGCCGTCTTCCAGCGTGGCCACGCCGCCGGGGAACGGGTCGAATGCACGGACCTGGCGCGCAAGAACGGCGGCCGGCCGTCGCCAGTCGAGCGCGGCTTCGTGCTTGCCGATCTTTTCCGCGTAAGTCGCGCCGTCCGCGGGTTGCGGCGTCGCCGGCAGCTTGCCGTTGCGCTCGAGTTCGCTCAGCGCGTCGACGATCAGCTTCGCACCGTCCTGCGCAAGCCGGTCGTGCAAGGTGGCGGTGGTGTCGTCGTCGGAAATCAGCGTGCGCGCTTCGGAAATCATCGCGCCGGTGTCGAGGCCGACGTCCATCTGCATCAGCGTGATGCCGGTTTGCGCGTCGCCCGCTTCAATTGCCCGATGGATCGGCGCGGCGCCGCGCCAGCGCGGCAACAGCGATGCGTGAATATTGATGCAGCCATGCGACGGGATATCCAGCACTTCCTGCGGCAGGATCAGGCCGTACGCGGCCACCACCATCACGTCGTGCGGCGTGGCGCGCAGCAGGTCGATCGCGGCTGCGGCTTCGGCCGGGTACTTGCCGGCGCGGCGCAGCGACGGCGGCTGCGCGACGGCAAGGCCATGCTCCTGCGCATAGCGCTTTACCGGGCTCGCCTGCAATTTCATTCCGCGTCCGGCGGGCCGGTCGGGTTGGGTCAGCACGAGCGGTACCGGAAAACCGGCGCTGTGGATCGCGGCCAGTGCGGCCGCGGCGAACTCCGGCGTACCGGCAAAGATGACGCGCAACGAATGACTCATGAACGGGAGCAGTAGGCGAAATGGACGCGAATTACATCGCGTGGGCGAGCTTCTTCATCTTGCTCTTGATACGCGTCTGCTTCAGCGACGACAGGTACTCGACGAACACGCGGCCCATCAGGTGATCCATTTCGTGTTGGATGCAGACCGCGAGCAGCCCTTCGCAGCCCATCTCGAAGGTCTCGCCCTTCTCGTTCAGCGCCCGCACTCGCACTTTCTCGGCGCGCTCCACGTTGTCGTAAATGCCCGGCACCGACAAGCAGCCTTCTTCCGAAAGCTTCCGCTCGTCGCTCGACCAGATGATTTCCGGGTTGATGAAGACGAGCAGTTCGTCGTGCGCGTCCGACACGTCGATCACGACCACGCGCTCATGCACGTCCACCTGAGTCGCGGCAAGGCCGACGCCGGGCGCGGCGTACATCGTTTCGGCCATGTCGGCGACGAGGCGGCGGATGCGGTCGTTGACCGCTTCGACCGGCTTCGCGATCTTGTGCAGCCGTTTGTCCGGGTAATTGAGGATGTTCAGTAAAGCCATGATCTTGAAGTTGATTTCAGGCGCCGCTGGCCGGTGGAAGGTTCGCGTTGGCCATTCGGCCAGGTTGTGAGCCCGTCGCGTTACGCACAGGATAGATGGTGTCGAACCGGTTCGATTCAACGCGCCACTTGCGCTAGACGACGAGCCCGCGCGGGTGGGCGCGGCGCTGCGGTTATTTCGGATGATGAAAATTTTAGCATGGCGCCCGCCTGCCCGCTGGCCCTGTAGGAGGATCGACCGCAATGCACACGTTGCCCGCAACCCATATTGAACTCGCCGCCTGGCTGCGGCTATCGCTCGCGCCGGGGCTGAAACCGGCCGCGCTACGTTTGCTTCTGAGCGCTTTTGGACTTCCCGAAGCGATCTTTGATCAATCGCCAGAGGCGCTCGCCAGCATCGTCGGCGAGGCTGCCGCGCGCGCCGTGCTGGCCCCGGCCAGTCCCGACTTCGAGGCACAGCTTGCCGCAGTGGTTGCGTGGCGCGAGCAGCCCGGCAATCAGCTGGTAACGCTCGACGATCCCGCCTACCCGCCCACGCTGCTGACCATGCCCGATCCACCGCCGTTGCTATATATAAAGGGCCGGCTCGATCTGCTGCATACGCGGGCAATTGCCGTGGTGGGCAGCCGCAGCGCGACGCCGCAAGGTGTGGAGGACGCGGAGCGTTTTGCGCGTGAGCTTTCAGTGGCGGGAGTGACAGTTGTGTCGGGGCTGGCGCTCGGCATCGACGGCGCCGCGCATCGCGGCGGCCTGGAAGGTCCCGGCGGCACGGTGGCGGTCATCGGCACCGGGGCGGACCTCGTGTACCCGTCGGCGCATCACGCGCTGGCCCGGCAGATCGCGGTGCGAGGTGCGATCGTCTCGGAATGGCCGCTCGGCACGCCCGCGCGCGCCGCCAATTTCCCGCAGCGCAACCGGTTGATCGCCGGCCTCGTCAGCGGCGTGTTGATCGTGGAGGCAGCGATGCGCTCAGGCTCGCTGATCACCGCGCGGCTCGCCAACGAAATGGGGCGCGATATCTTTGCGCTGCCTGGCTCGATCCACGCGCCGCTATCGCGCGGCTGTCATCGGATGATCAAGCAAGGCGCCAAGCTGGTCGAAACGCCCGATGAGGTGCTCGAGGAGCTCGGCTTCGCCAGAGCGTCGACGGCTAAGCCTGTTTGCACGCCGTCTGTGCAGCGGGATAGCGAGGTTCAGGCGGATTCGCCACCGGCAGCGGCGTCAGCTGCCGTTCGGCCAGCAATTACCGCAGAAGGTCAGCGATTGCTCGCCGCGCTCGGCCATGCGCCAAGCACACTTGAAATTCTTGCCACCCGCACCGAGATGGAGGGCGCAGTATTGCAAAACACATTGCTGCAACTCGAACTCGCCGGCCAACTGACCGTCCTGCCTGGCGGTCGCTTCATGCGGGCAAGCTACGGCTGACCCTGCATCGACCATGGATTGACCGCGGCTCGCGACCGGCCATGCTACATTCGCGCCAAAGCACCTGACAAAAGTACGCAAGGAACCATCATGCCCGCGCTGAATCTCGACACCGACCAAGACCGGATCGCCGAGCGCGTCAACGAACCCGACACGCTGTTCGTTGCCTGCCTGTGCGCGGAGTGGTGCGGAACCTGCCGTGACTATCGGGAAGTCTTCGACCAACTGGCGGACAAGCGCCCGGACATCTGCTTCGCATGGATCGACATCGAAACCCATGCCGACCGTTTCGATGACCTGGACGTCGAGAATTTCCCGACCATCCTGATTGAAGACTCGGTCACGACACGTTTTTTTGGCACGGTTTTGCCACAGGCGGCGATTGTCGAGCGAATGCTGGTCGACCTGACGGCCGTGCCCGGCATCAGCGGAGCGCCCAAATTACGGCCCGCACTGGCAGTCGCCTGACGCGCAGCAACCGGCCGCACAGCCTTGCGGGACAGCCGCTGCAGGCTGTCCCGAACGCGCACGCCACGGCTTGCTCAACCGCTGGGCACGAAATTATGATGGCACGCATTTTTATGGCACTTGACACGCCGCTCTCGCGCCGTGTGCTATAAAGCGGTCGTTATTGGGTCGCAAAGGTCGCAAACGAGGGTCGCGCGCTAATTTCGCGCACTCAAGGCCATCAACCCGGATCTACCAACCTCACATCGAGTCATGTCCAAAGCACTGATCATCGCCGAAAAGCCTTCCGTCGCGAACGACATCGCGCGCGCTTTGGGCGGTTTTACCAAGCATGACGAATACTACGAAAGCGACGACTACGTCCTTTCTTCGGCAGTCGGCCATCTGCTGGAAATCGCCGCGCCCGAAGATTATGAAGTCAAGCGCGGCAAGTGGAGTTTCGCCAATCTACCCGTCATTCCGCCGCATTTCGACCTTAACCCGATCGCAAAAAGCGAGTCGCGCCTGAAGGTGCTGACCAAGCTGCTCAAGCGTAAAGACGTCGAACGCCTGATCAACGCATGTGACGCGGGGCGCGAAGGCGAGCTGATTTTCCGCCTGATCGCGCAGCACGCGAAAGCCAGGCAGCCGGTGCAACGCCTGTGGCTGCAATCCATGACGCAGGCCGCGATTCGCGAAGGATTTGCCCGCCTGCGCAGCGACGAAGAAATGCAGCCGCTCGCCGACGCGGCACGCTGCCGTTCGGAAGCGGACTGGCTGGTCGGCATCAACGGCACGCGGGCCATGACCGCGTTCAACAGCAAGGGTGGCGGCTTCTTCCTGACCACGGTTGGGCGGGTGCAGACGCCGACGCTATCGATCGTCGTGGAGCGCGAAGAGAAAATTCGCCGCTTCGTGCCGCGCGACTACTGGGAAGTGAAGGCGGAGTTCGTCTGCGCAGCCGGCTTCTATGAAGGCCGCTGGTTCGATCCCAAGTTCAAGCGTGACGAGTTCGATCCGGAAAAGCGCGACTCGCGTCTGTGGGCGCTGCCCGCCGCCGAGACAATCGTCGCCGCCTGCCGCGGCCAGATCGGCACGGTGACGGAAGAGTCGAAGCCGTCCACGCAACTGTCGCCGGCGCTCTTCGATCTGACCAGCTTGCAGCGCGAGGCCAATGGCCGCTTCGGCTTCTCGGCGAAGAACACGCTCGGTCTGGCTCAGGCGCTGTACGAAAAGCACAAAGTCTTGACCTATCCCCGGACCGACGCGCGCGCGCTGCCGGAAGACTATATGGAGACGGTCAAGCAGACACTCGGCATGCTCAAGGAGAGCAACAACTATCTGCCGTTCGCCAAGCAAGTGCTCGACAAGGGCTGGGTAAAGCCGAACAAGCGCATCTTCGATAACTCGAAGATCAGCGACCACTTCGCAATCATCCCGACGCTGCAAGCGCCGAAGAGTCTGTCCGAACCGGAACAGAAGCTGTACGACCTGGTCGTGAAGCGCTTCCTGTCGGTGTTCTTCCCGGCCGCCGAGTACCGGGTGACGACACGGATCACGGAAGTGGTCGGCCATCACTTCAAGACCGAAGGCAAGGTGCTGGTCGAACCGGGCTGGTTGCAGGTCTACGGCCGTGAAATCAGTGGCGAAGACGCGAACCTCGTGCCAGTGCAGAAAAACGAGAAGGTCAAGACCGACAAGATCGCCGCACAGCAACTGGTGACCAAACCGCCCGCACGCTACAACGAAGCGACCTTGCTGTCGGCAATGGAAGGCGCGGGCAAGCTGGTCGAAGACGACGAACTGCGCGAAGCGATGGCGGCCAAGGGTCTCGGCACGCCGGCCACGCGCGCTGCGATCATCGAAGGCTTGCTCGGCGAAAAGTATCTGATCCGCGAAGGCCGCGATCTGATTCCGACCGCCAAGGCATTCCAGCTGATGACGCTGCTGCGCGGCCTCGGCGTCAAGGAATTGACCGCACCGGAACTGACCGGCGAGTGGGAATACAAGCTCTCGCAAATGGAGCGTGGCAACCTGCCGCGCGACGCGTTCATGCAGGAAATCGCCCGCATGACGCAAACCATCGTCAAGCGCGCGAAGGAATACGATTCCGACACGATCCCGGGCGATTACGCGACGTTGCAGACGCCGTGTCCGAATTGCGGCGGTCAGGTGAAGGAAAACTACCGGCGCTTTGCGTGCTCCAAGTGCGAGTTCTCCATTTCGAAGATTCCGGGCGGACGCCAGTTCGAAATCGAGGAAGTCGAGGAGTTGTTGAAGAACAAGACGATCGGACCGCTGTCGGGTTTCCGCAGCAAGATGGGCCGGCCGTTCTCGGCAATCCTGAAGCTTTCGCTGGACGACGAGATCAAGAACTACAAGCTCGAATTCGACTTCGGCCAGGATTCGGGCGGCGAAGACGGCGAACCGCCCGATTTCTCCGACCAGCAGCCGGTCGGCGCATGCCCGAAGTGCAAAGGACGCGTGTTCGAGCACGGCATGAGTTATGTCTGCGAGAACTCGGTTGCGAACCCGAAGACGTGCGACTTCCGCTCGGGCAAAGTGATCTTGCAGCAGGAAATCGCCCGCGAGCAAATGGCGAAACTGCTGGAAGAAGGACGCACCGATCTGCTGACGAACTTCAAGTCGTCGCGTACCGGCCGCAACTTCAAGGCGTTCCTCGTCAAGCAGAACGACGGCAAGATCGGCTTCGAGTTCGAGAAGAAGGAACCGTCGGCGAAAACCGCCGCGAAGACTGCGGCGGCGAAATCAGCTGCCAAGGCGGCGCCGGAAGCGGATGACGAAGAGGCGGCAGTTGCAGTGAAGGCGGCGCCCGCGGCAAAAAAGGCAGCTGCGAAGAAAGCGCCCGCTGCCAGGACCGCCGCGGCCAAGAAGGCGCCCGCCAAGAAAGCGGCGGCGCGCAAGACCGGCTCGTAATTGAAGCTGGGGGAATCCAGCAAGAATCTGCCGCAGGAATCTGTGGCCGGCATTCAGTTCATGTCCAGCCAGCTTCGCGCTCGCTATAAAAAAGGCGCAGTCACTTGAAGTGACTGCGCCTTTTATTTACCGCCAGACTGCGTTTGTCGCCGCGCTTCCCGTCCAGGACGAACTCACAACGGCGACAAAGCCGTCGGTCGCGGGCGATTCGACGTCTTCGCCAAGGTCTTCGGCACTGGCGACAATTCGCTGTCGAGGAGCCGTGACAGCGGCTCGGCGCCGTCGAAGGCTTCCGGCGGCATCATCTCCGTGGAATCCACCGCGGCCGCCGTGGCAGGACGCACCAGGCCGTCCTTGATCCACTGCTCGCCGAGCAGACTGTTCGGCGTCTGGCTGAAATGATCGACCAGGTGATCGATGAACGTGCGCACCTTCGCCGGCAAGTGACGGCGGCTCGGATACGCAATGTTGATCTCCACCTGCGGCAAACGGTAATCGCCGAGCAGGCGCACGAGCCTGCCGCGCGTCATGTCGCGGCCAATCAGATAGCTCGGCAGAATCGCGATGCCCATGCCGAGCAGCGCAAACTGCCGCAGCATTTCCGTGTTGTTCGCCACGATCACGTTCGACGGACGCACCCGCACCTCGCCGTCCGGCCCCGTGAACACGCGCTCGTCGCCCCAGTACTCAGACGGCAAGCTCAGGCACGGATGCTCGAGCAGATGCTCAGGACGGGTGGGCGTGCCGTGCTTTTCCAGGTATGCGGGAGTCGCGCACACCGTCATGCAACCGGTGGTCAAACGCCGCGTGACGATGCTCGCGCTGCGCATCTGCCGCGCGATCACCACACCGACGTCGAAGCCTTCTTCGACCAGATCGACCTGGCGGTCCACCAGCGTGACATCGGGAATGACTTTCGGATAGCGCTCCGCATATGTCTGGAGCACCGGCGCCAGGTTATGCAACCCGAACACGACCGGCGCAACTATTCGCAAGGTGCCGACGGGTTCATGATTTCGCGCGACCACCATCTGCTCGACGTCTTCCAGTTCGTCGAGAATCTGACGCGCACGCTCCAGATAAACTTGACCTGATTCCGTCAGCGACAAGCTGCGGGTTGTGCGATTGAGCAGCCGCGTACCAAGACGGCCTTCGAGATCGGCAACGTGGCGGGTCGCGACTGCGTTGGAAATATCCATCGCGCTTGCAGCGCGGGCAAAACTGCCGAGATCCGCCACTTTGACGAAAACTCGCATCGACTGCAAATGATCCATAGGACAACTCCTGCCGTGTTACAGCGTCCTGACAATTAGTGAAAACCAGTGAAGCGAACTTGGAATTCTCCTACGACTCGCAAAATCGTGCAGAAGTTGCCCGTCAAAGCGGAAATTTTGTCGATATTTGTGCCACTGTGTTCCCTAGTGCGGGGCATGGACGCTCATTGTTCCCAGAAAGGCAACAATCTGCTGCACTGCAGCTTGCGCTGTCTTTTTTGTTCGAACAGACGCAACGGTCGCTCGAGTGTTGCTGAATCAGAAAAAATGCCTTGGGGGTCGAATTAAAAAACAAAAACCGCCCGAAGGCGGCTTTTGATACGAAGTGAACACTCACGTGATCAGGCCACGAGTTTTCGCTCCAAGGCTGCTTTAGTCTGAGTCAAAGCCGGTGGCAACCCTTGCTGCAGTGTGTCAAACAACTCGGCATGCAGAACGAGTTCATCGCGCCAGGCGGCGGCGTCGACCGAGATCACCTGCTGGAATTGCCCGCGGCTGAAATCGAGCCCGCTCCAGTCGATGTCTTCATAGTGCGGCGAAATGCCAAATGCGTGTTCCTCGCCTGACGCCGAGCCTTCAATGCGTCCGACCATCCAGCTCAACACCCGCATGTTCTCGCCAAAGCCCGGCCAGACGAACTTGCCGTCCGCGCCCTTGCGGAACCAGTTCACGCAGAAGATCTTCGGCAGCTTCGCGTTCAATTTCTCCAGGCGTTCACCGGTTTTGAGCCAGTGACCGAAGTACTCGCTCATGTTGTAGCCGCAGAACGGCAGCATCGCGAACGGGTCGCGGCGTACGACGCCCTGCTGCCCCGCGGCGGCCGCGGTCGTTTCGGAGCCCATGGTCGCCGCCATGTAGACGCCTTCGACCCAGTTGCGCGCCTCGGTAACGAGCGGCACGGTGGTCGAACGGCGGCCACCGAAGATGAACGCGTCGATCGCGACGCCCGCCGGGTTCTCCCAGTCGGCATCGATCGACGGACATTGCGAGGCCGGCGCCGTGAAGCGCGCGTTCGGGTGCGCCGCTTTGCGGCCGCTTTCCTTCGCGATCGCCGGCGTCCAGTCCTTGCGCTGCCAGTCGATCAGGTGCGCGGGCGGTTCGTCGGTCATGCCTTCCCACCAGACGTCGCCGTCGTCGGTCAGCGCAACGTTCGTGAAGATGACGTTTTCCTTCAGTGTGGCCATGGCGTTGAAGTTGGTCTTCTCGCTGGTGCCCGGCGCGACGCCGAAATAGCCCGCTTCCGGATTGATCGCGTACAGGCGGCCGTCCTTGCCCGGCTTGATCCACGCGATGTCGTCGCCGATTGTCGAGATTTTCCAGCCGTTCAGGCCTTCCGGCGGAATCAGCATCGCGAAGTTGGTCTTGCCGCAAGCCGACGGAAACGCGGCGGCGACGTGATGCTTGCGCCCTTCCGGCGAGGTCACGCCGAGAATCAGCATGTGTTCGGCGAGCCAGCCTTCGTCGCGGCCCATGGTCGACGCGATGCGCAGCGCGAAACACTTCTTGCCGAGCAGCGCATTGCCGCCGTAACCCGAGCCATAACTCCAGATTTCCCGCGACTCAGGGAAATGGACGATGTATTTGGTGCTGTTGCACGGCCACGGCACGTCTTTAGCGCCCGCAGCGAGCGGTGCGCCGACCGAATGCACGCACGGCACGAACTCGCCGTCTTCGCCCAGCACGTCATACACCTTGCGGCCCATGCGCGTCATGATGCGCATGTTGGCCACCACATACGGGCTGTCGCTCAACTCGATGCCGACGTGCGCGATCGGCGAACCGAGCGGCCCCATCGAGAACGGCACCACGTACATCGTGCGGCCGCGCATGGTGCCGTCGAACAGGCCGTCGAGCGTCGAGCGCATTTCGGCCGGGGCGATCCAGTTGTTGGTCGGGCCGGCGTCTTCACGGCGCTGCGAGCAGATGAAGGTGCGGTCCTCGACGCGCGCCACATCGGACGGATCGGACCACGCGAGATAGGAATTGGGACGTTTGGCGGGATTGAGCTTCTTGAGGGTGCCGGCTTCGACCATCTGCGCGCATAAGCGGTCGTACTCCTCCTGCGAGCCGTCGCACCAGACCACCTGATCGGGTTTGGTCAACGCTGCTACACGCTGGACCCAATCGATCAATTTCCGGTGTTTGACCCAGGCGGGCGCTTCGATGATGGGCTGTCCTTCGAATGAGGAATGATTCATCGACCTGTCTCCGTTTTGAAAGCAATAGAAAAACAGTACAAGCCCAGCGACGCTACGCGCGAGAGGCGGTCAATTCATCACACCGACGTTCTTACAACGCGCGCAATTGGTCAGGTTATCGTGGGCCACACACAGCCCGTTGCGCGGAAGCTTTTGCCGACAGCCTTCTGAAACCGTCTGTAAAGCGGCTTGCATCAATACGCAACAAACTGTTAAAAACGATGTCAATCGGCCTTGCCGTGGTGCTGCCGTTCTTCGCGGAAGCTATTACGGTACGGCATCCATCCAGACCACCATGTGACCTGGGTCACATGGTAGGACAGTCAGCATAACACTCCGTTTCGCACCGTCATGGTGCGCCGCAAGACACATACCATGAAGATTGCCATCCTCGACGATTACCAGGACGCCGTTCGCAAGCTCGATTGCTTTCAATTGCTGGCCGACCATGAGGTCAAGGTTTTCAACAACACTGTCCGTGGCTTGGGCCAACTGGCGAGCCGTCTTTCCGAAGTCGACGCACTCGTCCTGATTCGCGAACGTACTCGCATCAACTCGCAACTACTCGATAAGTTGCCTCGTTTGCGCATGATCAGCCAAACCGGCAAGGTGTCGAGCCACATCGATCTGCAGGCGTGTACCGAGCGCGGCATCGCCGTGCTGGAAGGCAGCGGCTCGCCGATCGCGCCGGCCGAACTGACGTGGGCACTCATCATGGCCGCTCAACGGCGGATTCCGCAATACGTGGCAAACCTTAAGCAAGGGGCCTGGCAACAGTCGGGGTTGAAGACGTCGGCATTACCGCCGAACTTCGGTTTGGGCCAGGTGTTGCGCGGCCAGACGCTGGGGATTTGGGGTTACGGCAAGATCGGGCGGCTGGTTGCCGGATACGGCAAGGCGTTCGGCATGAATGTGCTGATCTGGGGCCGCGAGCATTCGCGCGAAGCGGCTCGCGCCGACGGCTTCGGCGTCGCAGAAAGCCGCGAAGCGCTGTTCGAGCAGAGCGATGTGCTGTCGCTGCACCTGCGTTTGCATGACGACACGCGCGGCATCGTCAAGCAGGAAGACCTGATGCGGATGAAGCCGACCGCGTTGCTCGTGAATACGAGCCGGGCCGAACTGCTCGACGAAAATGCGCTGGTCAATGCGCTGTCGCACAACCGTCCGGGGATGGTCGCAATCGATGTCTACGAAAGCGAGCCGATTCTGCAGGGCTACAGTCTGCTGCGGATGGAAAACGTGATTTGCACGCCGCACATCGGCTATGTCGAGCGCGAGAGCTACGAGTTGTATTTCACCGCGGCGTTCAAGAACATTCTGGCTTTCGACGCCGGGGATACGGCAAGCGTGGCGAATCCGGAAGCGTTGCAGGGCGGCCGGCGGCGTTAAGCGAAGCGCGGGCTCGGGCCCTGCGCGCGGCGGCGCTCAACGAAAAGAAACGGCGAAACGAAACCGCGCCGCCGCCGCTCAGCGCGCTTCGTGCGCGGCGGCTTCGCGCAGATCGGGCATGCGTTCAAGGAAAGTCTCGCCGTCGGTGCGGCCGAGGTTGTACGCGTGGACCATCTGCGAGGGGCTCGTGTAATCCCAGCTCGAAATCGGCACCTTGCGCGAGGGCTGCACGTAGAGCCGTTGCTGCACGCCATGCGGCACGACGAACATCTGCGGACGCGGATAAAGACGCGTGACCATCACCAGCACGTTGCCCGGCGCGTCGGCATCGAGCGCGCCGACCGGCACGTTGTCGACCATCCCGCCATCCAGCACCGGCCGGCCGTGGCGCCGCAGAACCGGCGTGAACGGCGGCGTACTCGACGATTGCAGGATCAGATCCGCGAGGTCCTCGACCGTCGCGCAATCCTGCGCGCGCACGAATTCCGGACGGAAACCGAGCGTCTGACCAAGCGTCGGATGCAGCGTCTTGCGCACGTACTTTTCGATGTTGTACGCGATCAGCCCCGCGGCGACCGCGCTGCGTGCGCCGAGCCAACGCGGCAGATGCGACACGCCGATGCGGATTTCCGGCGCCTGTGCGAGCGTCGAAAACTTGTCGCCATAGATGTCGAGCAGAGCCTGCCGGTAGATGCGGTAATGCGGAAACACCGATTCGCCGCGCAGCAGGTTGCCCCAGTAGGCGTTGCGGGTGTTGTGGCGCAGCGCCTCTTCGTAATAGCGCATCACCCAGTCTGAATCGCGCGTGTAAAGCATGCACGCGGTGGCGGCGCCGGCCGAAATGCCGGTGATGACGCGCGGACGGATACGCAGCTCCGGCTGCACGACGTCCCAGAATCCCGCCTGCCACCAGCAACGATTGCCGCCACCGGCGAATACGACCTGATCGAACATCTTGGCTTTTTCCCCTAATACGGCGTGCGGCGCGTTGTTTTAAGTCGAATTGAGTCGCTTTAGTCGAGCAGCGCGTAGGTGGTCGTGGCGTGGACGGCCATGTTGCCGGTTTCATCGAGCAACTCGACTTCACCGAACACCAGATTACGGCCCATGCGCAATACGCGCGCGGTAATCAGCACGTCGCCCTTACGGACCGCGCGCATGAAACTGATGTTGAGCGAGACCGTGGTCATAGGCTTGAAGCCGCCGAGCGCGGCCGCAATCGCGACGATCATCGCCGTATCGGCGGCCGCCATGAAGACCTGACCGCAGATCACGCCGCCCGAGTGACGCAGTTCGCCGGAAAACGGCAGGCGCAGCGTCGCGCCCTCTTCGCCGACCTTGACCGGTGTGAGCGTGAGCGTGCGCACCCACGGCGCGAGGACGCGGTCGAGCAACTCGAGAATCTCTTTATCATTCATGTCTGTCCCCGGTCGAGAGCCGCACGACGCTTCGCGCGGCATGGTGTCCGCGACATGATACCGGGACGCTGAGCGCAGCGCGTTGTCAGTGACAGCGCGTCTGCCAGGCAGATGTTCGAGCGCCCTTTAGCAGATTTTTTTAAGAAATCTGCTAAAGGGCCTTGGCAATCCCGGAAAGTTGCTGCATAATTTCGCTTCTGTTGGGGGCGTTAGCTCAGTTGGTAGAGCAGCGGACTCTTAATCCGTAGGTCGAGTGTTCGAGTCACTCACGCCCCACCAAGAAATTCAAGCACTTAGCCCAGTCCTCGTGACTGGGCTTTTTGCTTTCTGGATTCCGTGTAGGCACCGTGCAGGTATTTTGGGTCTGTATCAATCAATGTCGATCCATGTCGACGTGCTGGGTAAATGTAGCCGCGCGCAGCGCGCCGAAATATTCAGCCAACGACAAGAACCTGTTAGCGTTCAAACACTCCTGGCGCAGCCCCGGGTCCGGTAGGCACTTCGGCCTATGGTTGGACTTCCCTCGGAACAGTAGACAGATTCCAGCCTTACGCTGAGGCAAGTTCAAAGGCTTCAGGACCGCCGTCGAGCGTGCTGACGCAAGCGCGCTCGTGGTCATTCGAAAGAATTTACGGCAGCAAATCCAGCAGCCCCGGCAGCCCTGCGCGAATCGCGTAGCCGTTATTGACCGGCTTCAGGTCCACCCGCAGCCCGGCCTCGCGCACGATCACCACGCCGGCCATCACATCCCAGGCGTTGATATGCGCCTCGACGTAGCCATCGAACCGGCCTGCCGCGACATACGCAAGACCGAGCGCAGCCGACCCGAGACGACGATGCTCGATGCCCTTCAGGTAAAGCTGTTCGATGGTACTCAGGTACGTCGACAACGCCGTACGCGCCGAATAGCCGATATTCACAAGCCCTGCCCCGGCCTGCAGCTTGCGGCCTTGCAGACGCGCGCCGTTCAGGTAAGCCCCCTCGCCCTTGCAGGCATGAAACAGCTCGTCGTTGACCGGATCGAAAATCACACCGAGCACCGGCTCGCCCGCGACAACGTAGGCAATCGACACGCACCAGTGCCGGTGCTGGCGCAGATAGTTGCTGGTCCCATCGATCGGATCAACGATCCACATGCCGGCCTGGCCTTCGGTACGTCCGGTTTCCTCGCCAAGAAACCCGTCTTCCGGAAACTGCGTAGTCAGCACGTCGCGGATCAGCCGCTCGGTTGCCCGGTCAGCCTCGCTGACGAAGTCCTGCGGCCCCTTCTCGACGATGACGAGATCGTCGCGCTTCAGTCGTTCCTGAAACGACAGCGCGAGCGCACCGGCGTCCCGCGCAAGCTGCCTGGCCACCGCCAGGCGCTGATGCAATGAATCCATGGATAACGTCCGGAGAGTGGGTCAGTGGCGCACGATCAGTTGCACGTCGATCGTCTCGGTCTGCGCATCGCGCTCCGGGTGATCGATACGCCGCTTCAGCAGACCGACGGCGGCATCCGCCAGCTCGCGCGTCGATTGCCGGACCGTGGTGAGCTGGTAGCCGAGCCAGCTGGCCTGGGGAATGTCGTCGAAGCCCGCGATGTGCAGTTTCCGGAACCGCGCGGCGCTCAGCTTCTGCCGGAGATGGTCGATCAGTCCGAGCGCAAGGTAATCGTTGGTACAGAACACGCCATCCGGCAGGGCCTCGGCCTCGAGCAGTTCGCGTGCCGCCATGCCGCCGCCCTGGTAGTGATGCCGAGGCACGTGGACCCGCGAGGTCCGCATGCCCAGCGCCGCGGCCTGCTTCACGAACAGCCGCTCACGCGTCTGGATGCTGTAGGAACCATCTTCCGCAGCAACAACCGCAACATGCCGGCAGTCGGCCTGACGGAAGAAATCCGCGAGCAGTGAGATACCCTTCGCGTTGTCGCACAACACGCGGTCGACCATGGGAGGCTGATCCGCCTTGTTGATCAGAACCACCGGCATCTCGTGGCGAATGCACCTCCGGTAGATTTCGGCGGGCGGTGTATCGGACGTGATGATGACGCCCGATACCGCATAGCGCATCAGCATGTCGATCACCTGCGCACTGTCGCGGCCTTCCGCGGTCGGGATCAGCAACGGGCGGAACTGCTGCTCGAGCAGTGCCTCGCTGAGGTCCTTCAGTTGCTGGGCGCGAAACGGGTTGTCGATATCGGCCACCACCAGGCCAACCAGATCGGACCGCTGCATGTTCAGGCCACGCGCGAGATGGTTCACGTGATAGCCGAGCGTATCCGCCGCCTTGAGCACCTTCCGCCGCGTTTCCTCCGACACGTAGCCGCTATTGGAAAAGGTCCGCGACACCGCGGAACGGGAAACCCCCGCCGCTTCCGCCACTTCCTGGGCTGTTACCTGTTTAAGCATCCGTATTCGTACCCGTATTCGTGTCTGCGGTCCGGCCCGCTTCGCTCTGCAGCCAGGCTGCATAGGCGCGGCTGAACACGAACGGATCGTCAATATTCACCATATCGGGCTTCAGCGCAATCAGCGTCCGGGCATCGTCGGGGACTTCCGAGAAGAAGCGCACCATGATCCGCGCGCCCGCCGCACGCGCGCGTGCGAATTCCGACAGATCGTCGATACGGTAATCGTATTCGATGACATACGGCTTTCCGGCTGCCAGCAGCGCGTCGAGACTCGGGAAATCCTGGCGGCGGCGCATCGTGCGCGCCTGCGGATAACCCGCCTGGATCCGGTCGATCACGGCGCTGTCTTCGCACCAGAAAAAGCAGTACGTCCACGCATCGTGCGCCGCCACTTCTTCCATGACCCGGCGCACATCCGCCGCCTTGATTTCGACGAAGAGTCCGCCACGGTGCTTCGCAAGGGAGAGGTAATCGCCGAGCGTGCTCACGACCTCCCCCGCATAACGTGCATGGAACCACGAACCCGCGTCGCAGTGCGCCAGTTCTTCCTGCGTGCGGTTGGCCACCGGGCCGTCAAGGTTCGTCGTGCGTGCGAGCGTGTCGTCATGGATCACGACCAGCTTCCCGTCCGAACTCGTGCGCACATCGAGCTCAACCCGCTGCGCGCCCATCCGGTACGCGAGTGCCGCACCGGCGAGCGTGTTCTCGGGCGCAACGGTATTTGCGCCGCGATGGCAGACGATCTCGATCGGATTGTCCTTGCTCGGGCGGTACCCACTGATCATTTCCGGCAGATCGCTGCAGATCGCCAGGATCGGCAATTTGCGGAGCGCGGCAATCTCGCGCTCACGCTCTTCGTGCCAGGCGACGATCGGCAGGTCGCGCCTGCCCGCCTCAGCCATCAGTTCGTCCGTCAGCAGTTCGTGCGGCGCATCCGACGCGCGCTCCCAGCACAGGTGGATCATATCGGCCCCTGCGGCTTCCGCCAGCGCAAACGGATCCGCCCCGACCGGCACCAGCACCGACAGCGGATACGGGCATGCCGCCTCGGCCAGCTCGGCCACCTGCGCGATATCGAATGAGCCGAGCACGGCACGGTCGAACCGCATGGCCTCGAGCAGTGCGACGACCTTGGGCCCGCTGCCCTTCGCCTTCAGTTCGACATACAGGCCGCAACCGGTACGCTGCGCAAGCTCGATCACTTCGCGCACGCTCGGTACGGGCTCGCCGTTATTCAGCTTGTATTTGCGCAGTTCGTCGAATGTGAATTGCGCGATTTCGACATCGACGCCCGCATGCTTGAGCAGATTGGCGTCGTGACTCACCACGCAGATGCCATCGGCAGTGAGATGGACATCGATCTCCCACATGTCGGCGTTCAGGTGCGCGGCGAGCGCGAAGGCTTCGAGCGTATTCTCGAGTCGGTGGCCACTTGCGCCACGATGGGCGACACAGAGCGGCTCTGGGCGAGCCAGCGCGGCGATGGCCCGGCGGACGTGTTCACGCGACATGCAGACGGTCTCCGAGTGCATCGAAAAACAGGATGTCGTTCGCTTCGATATGCCACTGCACTGCTTCACCCGCCTTCAGCACCGGCCCGCCGGATTGCAGCGTGCGAATGATGTCGCCATTGGCCAGTTGCAGGTCGTACAGGATCTCGCGCCCCTGATGCTCGACAAAACTCACGGTCGCGGGATTCCCGCCCTCGGATACGAGCGTCACGTGCTCGGGACGCAACCCCGCACGCGCGGGACCCTGCGCCACCGCGCGCGTTCCGCCAAGCGCGATCCGCGCGCCGCCGCTCACGAACTGCTGCGCATCCACACTGCCGCCGATAAACGAGATCGGCGGATTGCCGAGAAAGCCGGCCACGAATTCGGTGCGCGGATTGCGATACATGTGTACCGGCGTATCGACCTGCACGATCCGGCCATGCTGCATGATTGCGATGCGATCGCACATGCTCATCGCCTCGACCTGGTCGTGCGTAACGAGAATCGCAGTGATGCCCGATTCCCGCTGGATGCGGCGGATCTCCGCGCGCATGGCCATGCGCAGGCTCGCGTCGAGGTTGGCGAGTGGTTCGTCCATCAGCAGCACATCCGGACGGCGGATAATCGCCCGCGCGAGCGACACGCGCTGCTGCTGGCCGCCCGACAGTTCGGCGGGCTTGCGGTGCAGCAGCGAGTCGATCCGCACGAGTGCAGCGATCTCGGCCACCTTGCGTTTGATCTCGCGGGGCGGTTCGCCGCGCACCTTTAGCGGAAAGCCGACGTTCTGCTCGACAGTCATGTGCGGATACAGCGCATAGGACTGGAAGGTGACGCCCACATTGCGTGTCTGCGGTGGTTCCTGCGTCACATCGCGTCCGCCGATCAGGATCTGCCCCTCGTCGGCGCGATGGATGCCGCTGACCGCGAACAGCGTGGTGGACTTGCCGCAACCCGACGGGCCGAGCAGCGCGATCATCTCGCCCTGCGCGATATCGACGTTGAGATTGTCGATGACGAGGGTTTCGCCAAAGCGCTTGGTGAGATTGAGAATCCGGATTCCGCTCATCCCTTGTTCCCCCCGCTATACATGTTCATCAGTTGCTTCTGGAATACGATGAAGAGAATCATGACCGGCGCAGCATAGAACAGTCCCACTGCCTTGAAGGTGGCCATGTCGTAGTTGTTGTCGTCAGCGATCAGGCCGGCGAGATAGACGGACAGCACCTGGACATGATTGCCCGGCGCCAGCACCTGCGGCAGCAGATACTCGCTCCAACCTGCCAGGAACGAGAATATCGCGAGCGGCAGCAGCGCCGGCCGCACCAGCGGCAGTACGATCTCACGCCAGACGCGGAAACGGCTTGCCCCATCCTGGATGGCGGCCATTTCGATTTCCCAGGGTACGTTGTCGTAGAAACCCTTGAGGATCCAGATGCCGAACGGCAGTTCGAGCGAAGCCTTGCAGAGAATCACGCCTGGCAGCGTGTCATAGAGCCCGATGTACTGCAGGATCAGAAACGTCGCGATCAACAGCGTGACGGTCGGAAACGCATGCAGCACCATCACGCCGCCAAGGAAGAAGCCACGCAACGGGATATCCATGCGTGACAGCGTGTAGGCTGCCGCCGACGAGATAACGACCACCAGCAAGGTGGTTGTGCTCGCAAACAGCAACGTGTTCAGCGTGACCGTCCAGATGTTTGGACGGCCCGGCAGGTCCTGCCACAGGAAATGCCAGTGCGCGAGCGTGAACGCGTGCGGCAGCCACTCGCCCGCACGCGTGTCGGTGAACGTATCGACCAGCAGGTACACGTACATCAGCACGAGCGGCACACTCGCCAAACCAAGCAGAATGGTGACCACAGGCAGCAGCACGTTCGATGGTTTATTGATCATCGTCGGCTCCTAGATTTCAATGCGTGGCCGAACCACGAGCTTCGTGAAGCCGAACAACTTCAGATAGAGGCAGGACAGCACCAGGCCGATGCCGACCAGCACCATCGCGAGTGCTGCGCCATAGCCGTACTGCAGGTTGCCCGCATAGTTGTGCAGCGCGACGTGGAAGGCGCTCAGCGCCCAGACTTCGGTCGAGCCGCCGGGACCGCCGTCGGTCGCGAGCAGAATATATTCAAACGAGGTCAGCAGCGACAACGTCTGGTAGCACGTGACAAACAGCAGCGGCCAGCGCAGTTGCGGCAACACGATATAGCGGATCTGCTGCCAGCGGCTCGCACCGTCCACGTCGCTCGCCCAGAAATGGCTCTTGGGAATGGCAGCCAGTGCCGATGAAAAGATCAGCATGCCCATCGAGGCACCCACCACACCATTGATCAGGAACACGAATATCCAGGCATTCGTGGCGGAATCGAGCATCCAGTTGCGCGCGGGTACGCCGAAAGCCGACATCACCATCGAGATGAAACCGGTGTCCCAGGCCAGCCACTTCCACAGCAGCACATACAGCACAGAAGGCGTGATGCGCGGCAACAGCCAGATCGCGCGCAGACCGCCCGACAGCCGGGCCGGCATGTAGTGCGTTGCAAGCGCGAGCACGAGCGCAAAGCCGATATTGAACAGGCTGAGCGTACCGAACACGTAGAACAGCGTGTTGCCGAGCACTTTCCAGGTGCCGGGCGAAGACACCATCCGCGCATAGTTGCCGACCGTCACGGTCCAGCCTGTATAGCTGGCCTTGACCACAGCCTGCTGCTGTTCGGGCGTCAGGGATTGCCCAGCGGCGGACACCGCAGCGAGCAGGCCGCCAGCACTGTCGTACTTGCCGTTGCCCGCTGACTGCAGGAACGCGTCAGCATCGCGCTTGAGCACGAACACCTCGTCCGGCCGCCCCGGAAGCACGCGCAACGCGGACACGAGATCGTCACGCTGCCCGTAGCTGCGGCCCATGAGTTGTGCGGCAATCGCCTCGACAAAAGCACTGGGCGCACCATTGGCGTTGAGTCTATCGATGCCGTGCGCATCGACCCTGTATCCGGCCTCCCCAAGACGGGTGGCCAGGTCAGGTTGGTTGAACTCATTCGATAGGCGGGACAGGGCCACGGGGGTCAACTGGTACGTCCCGCGGCCAATCCCGGTGGCCGTGCTCATGTCCGTCATAGAGAACACTGCTGTCATCACGACCGGCAGCAGGAAGAAGAGCGACAAGAGAACCAGGGCCGGCGCGAGCATCGCCGGCCCCAGGGTGCGCGACCGATTTAGCACGCTCATTACCGGACTTCGACCTTGCTGGCGAAGCTGCTGGCGCGCACTTCCTTCTCGGCGTCGGCAGCGGCTTCTTCCGGCGACTTCGTGCCCGTCCATGCGGCCTCGAGACCCTTCCAGTAGATGTTCCACAGATTGCCGAGGTCACTGTCGTTCGGCATCGCGTACGCATACGGCAACAGTCGCTCCGTGGCTTCGGCGGACCAGCGGTCGGCGCGGTAGGCTTCGACGTTATTTTCCGCCGGGCTGATGCCGAGGTGCGCCGACTTGAGCGCATGCAGCGCATTGATGCGCGGCTCGGAAGCGATTTCGATCAGCTTGGCTTCGATCGCCTTCTGCTTGTCGCTGCCCTGTTTCGTGATCAGATACACGAGCGGGTGCGTGAGGGTATTCGCCTTGCCGGTCTTGTCGCCTGCCGGGATCATCGAGTAGTCGACGTTACCGAAGAAATCCTTCAAGCCCTCCTTGCCCGTGTAGCGCACATAATGCCAGGTGCCGCCCTGCCAGAACACCGCCTTGCCGGCCGCCACTTCGTGATACCACTGGTCCCACGGCGTGCCGATCATGTTCTTGCGAGTCACGCCCATCTTCACTGCGTCAGCAAAGAACTGGTAGGTCTTGCGGATCGCCTGCTTGTCGAACACGAGCTTGCCGGTCTTCGGATTCTGCATCTGGCCGCCGAAACTCACGTAGTACTGCCAGTAGTCAGGGCCAGCCGACGGACGCGGATAGAAACCGTAGCCCGGCGCAACGAGGCCCTTGTCCTGCGCCTTCTTCGCATCGGCGAGCATGTCGTAGAGCGTGTATTCGCCTGACTTGATCTTGCCCGGCAGCGCATCGATCTGCTTGTCGCTATAGCCGATCGCGCGCAGGCTGCTCCTCCACATGAACATCGTGCGGGCTTCCGCGTCCTGCGGCACGCCATACAGCTTGCCGTTGTACGAGGCAACCTTCATCAGGTTCGGGTAGATGCCCTTGATCGACGGGGCCGAGGTCTCCAGGTAATCCTCGATCGGCACGATGATGCCCGACTGTGACCACGGTGCGATGTCTTCATGGCCAGTCACCACAATGTTCGGTGCGTTGCCCGATTCGGCCGACAGCGTGACTGCCTGCTTGAAGCTGTCCCAGTCGGAATAGCTGCGCTTTTCCACCGTGATCTTCAGATGCTCGCCCTTCGCGACGGCCTGCTTCATCAGCACGTCGGCGGCCATTTCGATCGCGTCGGTACGATAGCTGTCGTTCGGGCCCGAGCCGCCGGCCACCACCGAGATCGTGTAGTCCGCAGCCAGTGCGTGGCCTGCGAAAGCCAGCGCGGCAACCATCAGGCTGCACCTGAAAATCCGCTTCGTCGATTTGCTCATTTCCCTGCCCCTTCAACCATGTTCGAGATCACCCCGGCACATTCGGCATCGCCCCGGACCGATGTGCACACGTGTGCATGCCCGGCATTATTCTGGCGTTCCGTGAAAGATTTGTGATGGGCGGTCAGGTTTTTTCCGTCAGCTCCGAAGCACCTGGGCGACGTCCCGGCAGGTATGACTGTTGACGAGCGATCACGCGACTGTCGCAACAGCGTGTTCCAGAATTAGGAAAATCCTTCACATCGCTTCCGGTGAATGCTCAGAAATTCCCTAGTTTTCGCGCTATTTCCCGAAGGTTCAATGTCATGAGGAATGCGACTCATCCGAGATTTCTGCGCCACTGTCACACACGCTTCATCGATTGACGTAAGACTGCGAACCGTTTCGAATCTGGATCGCCTGAAGGCACCGTGTCGACAGGTCGCAGAAAGGGGGCAAACCGCCCCCAATTTTTCCAGTTGTTGTGCACACGTGTTCAGTTTTGATTGAAGAAGGCCCGAAAGGATGAGGAGCAATCGTACTATTTGCCCTTTTTTCCGGCCCGAGACTGCACACGTGTGCACATCACGCACATACGGGGAACGAGCCACTGGGGCGCGGCCGCATCAACGGCTGCACTCCACGGATTTTCCTTCATGAACGACAGAGGGAATTTGGAGTTAATGGAACAATGAAAAAGTCATGCTTCGCACTGCTCGCGCTCGGTACGTTCGGCGCCGCCGCATATGCTCAGAGCAGCGTCACGCTGTACGGTGTGGTTGACGCCGGACTCGGCTACACGAGCGGCCAACGCGTCGTCGTCGCGCCCGGCAAGGCCGGTCGCCCGACCAGCTATCAGAACAAGCCGTTCTACGGCTTCGCAAGCGGTACGTGGTCCGGTCCTCGCTGGGGCCTGAAGGGCAGCGAGGATCTCGGCAGCGGTCTGTCGGCGATCTTCCAGATCGAAAGCGGTTTCAACATCGGCAACGGTCAGAGCTGGTCGGGCGACCGTCTATTCGGCCGCCAGGCCTACATGGGCCTGTCGAGCAAGCAGTACGGTACCCTCACGCTCGGCCGCCAGTACGACCCGATCGTGATGTACGTCGCCTCGATCGGTCCGGGTTCGTTCACGACCGGCGTGACCGCTCACCCGGGCGATCTCGACAACGAAGACAACCAGTCGCGCGTCAACAACACGATTCTGTATCGCACCCCGAGCTGGAACGGCATGCAGTTCGGTGCTATGTACGGCTTCGGCAATCAACCGGGCAGCGTGAAGGCCCGCAACATGTGGAGCGTGGGCGGTAACTACGAGTACGGCCCGTTCGCCGTCGGCGTGGCCTACCTCAATGCGACCAACAACACCACCCTGCCGAATACCGGCACATGGGACAGTTCGTATGACGGCTCGTTCGGTTCGTCGGTGACCGAGGGTTTCGCCAGCACCAGGGACTTGCAGATCATCGCTACCGCGGCTACGTACAAGGTCGGCAATGCACGCTTCGGTGTGAACTACGGCAACACGCAATACACACCGGACGGTGGTTCCCTGTTCAAGCACAAGGAGACGTTCAATGCAGTGGGCGTGAATGCCGAATACAACGTCACGCCTTTCACGCGCGTCGCATTGGGCTACAACTACGCACGCGGCACCAGGATCGACGGCGCATCGGCACCGGCGTACCACACTGTCGGCGCGGGCGCGTTCTACTCGATGTCGAAGGCGACCCAGTTCTACCTGATCGGCGGCTACACGCACGCCGCCGGCAAGACGCTCGACCGCTACGGCAATCAGGTCGATGCGACAGCGACGATCGGCGACTTCACGAGCGGCACGCCATCGGCCACGCCGACGCAGACCGTCGTTCGTGTCGGCATGCGTCACTCGTTCTAAGCAAAACGGAAGCCGGTTCCCGCGACCGGACCATCAGGCAATCCGGCGCGGCCGCGCACTCGTGCGCCCGCGCCGCTCTCATTCGTGCAACATGGCCCTGCTTTTCAAACTTCTGACCCAGCCAATCGGCTATATCGCCGCGACCTGCACCACGGCCTCGTTCGTGCCGCAGGTGATACTGACCTGGCGCACCAAGTCCGCCGAAGGCGTGTCGTTCGGTATGTATGCGGTGTTCGTCACCGGCATCGCGCTCTGGCTCACCTATGGCATGCTGACCGGCAACTGGCCGGTGATCGTGGCCAACGCCGTCACGCTTGCGCTCGCGGCGTGCATTCTCGCGATGAAGCTGCGCTATGACTGAAGCCACGCGGCCGTTACGCGGATGCTTTTGCGAGCTCGGCCCACTGTAACCATCAACGCAATGTCCCCCAGCGCCCGGTAGCATCGCCCCTCCAAAGCAATTTCCTTCAATACACCCCACCCCGCAGCCCGATACCGTTGGCCGTCGCAAATCCTGCGCACCCACGTATCGAGGCATCAGATGACCGTCTTACTTTCCATGGCCGCCTTTGCGTTGGCCTCGTCGATTTCTCCCGGCCCGGTGAATGTCGTCGCGCTCAGCGCCGGCGCGCAGCACGGACTCGCCGCGAGCATGCGGCACGTCACCGGCGCAACCGTCGGCTTCACGCTGCTGCTTCTGCTCATCGGCCTCGGCCTGCACGAGTTGCTCGCCCACTTCCCCAATCTGATCACCGTCGTCCAGTGGGCCGGGGTCGGGTTTCTGCTTTACATGGCCTACAAACTCGCCATCGATAACGGCCAGCTCGGCGCCGACAAGCCCGCCCGAGGCCCATCCTTTGCCTACGGCGCCGCCATGCAATGGCTGAATCCGAAGGCATGGCTCGCGTCTCTCGCCGGCATGGGCGCCTACGCAGCCGACGGCGACGGCAGGCTCGTCTGGCAATTCACCGTCGTGTACTTCGTGATTTGCTATCTGTCGATTGCGAGTTGGGCGTATGCCGGCACGTTTCTGCGCCGATATTTGCAGGAACCGAAACGCGTGCGGCTATTCAATCGCGTGATGGCGGGTTTGCTGGCCGCTAGCGCCCTGTACCTCGTCATCGCGTGACACACGCGTCACCACGGCACGTGCGTCGCCATCCGTGACGCTCACCTCAACTGCGATACTGCCCCGGCGTCGCCGCAACCAGCCGCTTGAAGGTCCGCTGCAAATGCGCCTGGTCGGCGAAACCCGCATCGAGCGCGACGTCGGCGATCAGACGACCTCGTCTGAGCTGCGCGCGGCTGTACTGAATGCGCCGATTGATCAGATACGCGTGCGGCGTCATGCCGTAGCGCTGCTTGAACGCGCGGATCAGATGCGATGAGGAAAGATCCGCCGCCTTGCAGACGTCCGCGAGCTTCAGTGGACGAGTGCAGTTTTCGGCGATGAATTCAGCGGCACGCGTCAGTTGGCGGCTGGCGTCGTGATCCGGCAAGGGTGCCGGATTGAGGCTCTGCTGTACTTCAGAAAAGAACGTGACCGCAGCGCTTTCCTTGCGCATGGAATCGGCATTGCCGTCGACGAGAATCGCGTACAAACGGTTCAACCCGTCAAACAAAGCTGGCGCCGCCGACATCGTTTGCGAGAAAGCGCGGAACGCGTGGTTGTCGCTGAAACCCAAGTCGTGTTGCAGACCAGTTAGCCACGCAACATCGACATGCAGCATCCGATACGACCAGCGTTCTTCGGCAACCGGATTACATGCATGTACGTCGTCCGGGTTCATCAAGACGACGGCGCCGGCCCCAACCCACTCGCTCGCGCTGCGGTTCACGTACACGCTGCGCCCACCGGTCACGGCGCCGATCGAAAACGTTTCGTGCGAGTGTTTGGCGTAGCAAAGCTCGCGGCCATCTTCGATCGAGCGGGCTTCGAGAAACGGCAACGCCTCGTCGCGCCAGAACTGAGGCTGCGCGCCGCTTCGCGCGAAAACCGCTTGCTGCTTTGCATCACTCATTGCGCGTCTCCCGATTATTCACGTGACCCTGACCTCGGCCGCTGCGCCGCATGCATTGACTAGCCACTGCCGCAGCCTTGTCACGAGAGAATAGCCGGGAATCTCCTTCGTCGCCTGCCGAAAAGAACGGCTGCGGATATCCGGCGAGTTCGGCGAGACGCGCGACGTAATGGGGCGTGGTTCCGTGAACCACGCCCCTTTGCATCACTTCGGCGTCACATCAATACTCCCCAGATACTTCGCCGCCAGCGTCTTCACCGTGCCGTCGGCCTGCACCTTCGCGATCGCCGCGTTCAGCTGATCGCGCAGCGCGGTGTCGCCTTTGCGAATGCCATACGCGATGCCGCTGCCGAGAATCCTGTCGTCACGCACCGGCTGGCCGACAAACGCGAAGTCCTTGCCGTTAGGCTGCGACAGAAAACCCGCCTGCCCCGCCGGCGCCAGAACGAGCGTCGCATCGAGACGGCCCGCGACGAGATCCGTATAGACCTGGTTCTGGTCCTGATACGGCACAACAGAGACGCCCGCTGCTTCCCAATGCGCCTTTGCGAAGGTTTCCTGAATCGACGCCTGCAACACGCCGACACGCTTGCCCTTCAACGCTTCAGGCGTCGGCAGCAGCCCGCTGTCGCGCTTCGCGATCAGTTGCGTCGGCACGCGATACACGACGGTGGTGAAATCGATCGCCTGACGGCGCTGCTCGGTCGCGTTCATCGCCGAATTGATGGCGTCGAACTTGCGGCCCTGCAACGCGGGAATCAAACCGTCGAACGACGTTTCGACCCATTTGCATGTCATATGCGCAGCGGCGCAGACGGCCTTGCCGACATCGATGTCGAGGCCTTGCAGCTCACCGTTCGGCCCTTTCGATTCGAACGGCGGATACTGCGCTTCGAGTCCGAAACGCAGCGTCGACGTATCGGCAGCGACGGCGACCGACGACGACGCCACCGAGGCAAATGCGCAAGCCAGCGCGAGTAGAGGTTTGAGCAACTTCATAGCAGGTCCCTTTCCCTTCGATTGTGTTGTGGCGCGAGCATGCATCGCGCTACTACGCCAAAGCGCGACGATCATACTGCGGCCAATAAAGCCGCTGGCTCGTGCCGCGTTCATCAGATTGCGCACAAACGCCGCGCGCCTTCGATCAGCGTCGCGTCGTCCTTCGAGAAGCTCAGGCGGATCAAACCCGAATCCGTGCCGTCGGTATAAAACGCCGACAACGGAATCGTCGCGACACGCGCGTCGCGAATCAGGCGCAGCACGAAGTCGCTGTCGCTTTCAGCGGAAAAGCCGCGAAAACGCGCGAGCATGAAGAAGCTGCCCTCACTCGGCAGCAACTCGAAGCGCGACTCGCGCAGCGCATGCGCCAGCAGATCGCGCTTCTTCTGATAGAACGCGGACAGGCCGAGGTAGCTCTCGCGATTGGCCAAAGCGTCGACGAACGCGTATTGCATCGGCGTATCGGCGGAAAACACCATGAATTGATGGACCTTGCGGATCTCGTCCATCAGCGCGGCGGGCGCGAGGCAATAGCCGACACGCCAACCGGTCACGTGATACGACTTGCCGAACGACGACACGATCACGCTGCGTTCCGCGAGTTCGGCGTCGCAAGCCATGCTTTGATGTCTGGCGCCGTCGAACACCACATGTTCGTAGACTTCGTCGGCGAGAATCACGATATCGGTGTTGCGCGTGATGGCCTTCAGCCGGGCGACGTCGGCCTCGCTGAATACGGTCGCGGTCGGATTGTGCGGCGTGTTGATGATGATCATGCGCGTCTTCGGCGTGATCGCGGCGGCGACCTCGTCCCAGTCCACGCGGAAATCGTCGAGCGACAGCTTGATCGCGATCGGCCTGGCGCCTTGCAGGCGCACGATCGGTCCGTAGCTGTCGAACGAGGGCTCGAAGTAGATCACTTCGTCGCCGGGATGCACCAGCGCGCTGATCGTCGAGTACAGGCCTTCGCTGGCGCTGGCGATCACGGTCACTTCGCTGGCCGGGTCGTAACGCCCGCCATATAACGTCTCGACCTTGTCGGCGAGCGCTTCGCGCAGCGCGCCGATGCCGGCCATCGGGGCATACTGGTTATGGCCGGCGCGCATCGCTTGCGCGACACCGTCGACCAGCTTCGCATCCGGCGCAAAATTCGGCGCGCCTTGCGACAGGTTCAATGCTTCGTATTGCGCGGCCAATTGACCGATCACGGTAAAAATCGTCGTGCCTACATCAGGCAGTTTCGAGCGGGCTTGCAAGGCGCTCTGCATAAGGCGTTCTCCCTTTCTCCATCCGGCAGCGAATTGGCGGACGGCCAGCTGCGCGGCGGTCCCATCCGGTTCGATGATTAGGCACCAGCCAAAGAACCGTCACAATCGAAACTTTGTCATGCGCGGCATGCGTTTACGTCATGACTGCCGCAATGCCGCGCCGGAGCGGGTGAAGCCAATGAAATCGGGACTTTGAGGGAAGAAATGAGGCCGCGGGAAGAATACGGAAAACGGCAGAGGTATGACGTAATGTGATGAACCCGAACGGCTGCGACCGGGTGAGCGCAGCCGTTCCAGGCGGATTTACTCGTCCATCATGCGGACTTTGACCTTCTTGCCCTTCACCTTGCCGGCGCTGAGCTTGCGCACCGCGTCGCGCGCGATGCTGCGCTCCACCGCCACATAGGTCGACATTTCCGTCACGTTGATCTTGCCGATCTGCGAACCGGCGAAACCCGCTTCGCCGGTCAGCGCGCCGAGCACGTCGCCGGGACGGATCTTCTCCTTGCGGCCGCCGAGAATCTGCAGCGTTTCCATCGGCGGCAGCAGCGGCTCGTTGCTGGCGGGTTTCAGATCCGCAAGCTTGTGCCACTCGACGTCGCGCTTTTGCGCCTGTTCGAGACTGCCCACGCGGCCCATCTCGTTCATGCTCGCGAGGCTCAGCGCCCAGCCTTCCTGATCGGCCCGGCCCGTGCGGCCGATGCGGTGCACGTGCACTTCCGGGTCCGGCGTCACGTCGACGTTGATCACCGCTTCGAGTTGCGCGATGTCCAGGCCGCGCGCGGCGACGTCGGTGGCGACCAGCACCGAGCAGCTACGGTTCGCGAACTGGATCAGCACCTGATCGCGTTCACGCTGATCGAGTTCGCCATGCAGCGCCAGCGCATGAAAACCTTGCGCGCGCAGCACATCGAGCAGATCGCGGCACTGCTGCTTGGTATTGCAAAACGCCAGCGTGCTTACCGGGCGATAGTGATTCAGCAACATACCGACCGCATGCAGACGCTCATCCTCGGTCACTTCATAGAAGCGCTGACGGATCTTGGTGTTGTCGTGCCGCTCGGCGAGCTTCACTTCCTTCGGATTACGCAGGAATTGCTGGCTGAGTTTGACGATGCCTTCGGGGTACGTCGCGGAGAACAGCAGCGTTTGCCGTTCTTTCGGACACTGCTTCACGACTGTGGCGATATCGTCGAAGAAACCCATGTCGAGCATGCGGTCGGCTTCGTCGAGCACCAGCGTGTTCAGCGCCTGCAACGGCAGGCTGCCGCGCTCGAGGTGATCCATGATCCGGCCCGGCGTGCCGACTACGATGTGCGCACCGTGCTCGAGGCTGGCCGTCTGCGGACGCATCGGCGTGCCGCCGCACAGCGTGAGCACTTTGATGTTTTCTTCGGCGCGCGCGAGGCGGCGGATTTCCTGCGTGACCTGGTCGGCGAGTTCGCGTGTAGGGCACAGCACCATCGCCTGCACGGCGAAGTTGCGTGTGTCGAGGCGCGCGAGCAGCGCCAGCGAAAACGCCGCGGTCTTGCCGCTGCCGGTTTTCGCCTGGGCAATCAGATCGTGGCCGGCCAGCGCGATCGGCAAACCGGCGGCCTGGATCGGCGTCATCTCGACGTAGCCGAGCTGCGTCAGATTGGCGAGCGTCGCGGGCGGCAAGGGCAGCTCGCTGAACGGCGCGCCGGCGGTGGTGGGACTGTTCATATCGATAATGGCTCGCTGTCGGCTAAGGGCTGAAGGTCAGGGTCTAAACGGCCATGGGGCCAGGAGAAGGACGACCTTCGATCTGCTCGTAAAGCACCGAACCGTCGTCCCCGTCGAAGCGCTCGACATAATTGCGCGCGCCGCACATCGGACAACGGAACAGGAGCCCCTGCCCCTCGTTCTTGATGACGACGTCCGACTGCTCCCACTGCGCGCCGCAGGACTGGTTTCTACAGGTAAACACGATGATTCTCCAACTGGATTCGATGGTTTGTTGGCTGGGCCGTACGAGCGGCCCAGCCGTGAATTGCGGTCACTAATGCGGTCACTGCGGTGCTCACTACGGTGGTCACTGCAGCGGTCAATGATGCCATCACAACTGCGGTGGCTAAGGACGAAGCGCTTTAACCCAGATGCGTATGCCTGGCACGCGCCGCGCTCACGTCCATATCGGTGAGGCCCTGAACGATGCCGCAGTCTTCGACCGCCTGTTCGCCGGGGCATTGCTCGCGCAGTGTGGCCAGTTGCACTTTCAGTTGCTTCAGTTCGTCGATGCGCGTGTCGACATGCGCGATGTGCTCGTCGATCAATGCATCGATGGCGCCGCAGCCGTCCCCCGGGGCGTCGGTCAGACGCAGTAACGCACGGATTTCGTCGTGGGTCATGTCGAGCGCACGGCAATTGCGGATGAAACGCAGCCGTTCGACGTGCTTCGCCGTATAGCTGCGGTAATTCGCCTCGGTGCGCTCCGCTTCGGGCAACAGGCCCTCTTTCTCGTAGAAACGGATCGTTTCGGTCGTGCAATGGGCGATTTTCGCCAGTTCGCCGATTTTCATGGCGCCTCCGGATTGCGGCCTTGACCTTGTAGTGGCTTCAAGGTGTTTACTAGACCACAAATCGAACCAGGAAGCCACCATGCCACACGCCAGCCATGCCGAAGCCGAACGCCACGAACACGGCGAAGCCTGTGCCCACGGACATAAAGCGCATGCTCATGAGCACGATCACGGGCACAGCCATGGCGAAACCTGTGATCACGGCCGCGAAACGCACGTTCAGGAGCATGGACACGCGCATAGCCACGCCGACGCCGCCTGTTGCGGGGGCGGGGGCGCGTTGCCATTACCGGGCGGGCTCCCACGAGCCGAAAGCATCGGCAGCGATGTACGCACCGCCATCCGCATCATGCAGATGGACTGTCCGACAGAAGAAGCGCTGATCCGCACCAGGTTCAGCCGCATGCCGGCCGTGCGCAGCATGGATTTCAACCTGATGCAACGGGTGCTGACGGTCGTGCACGCGCCCAATGCGCTCGGCACCATCCTCGCCGCGCTGCGCTCGCTCGATTTCACACCTGAACTCGCCGACGCCAGGCCAAACGCAGATTCAAACGCAAACCCGGCGTCCGCGGTCGCGCCTCACACGCCGTCCAGGCCGTGGTGGCCGCTGGCGCTGGCAGGCCTCGCCGCCGTGGGCTCGGAGGCCGCCGGCTGGCTCGGCGCGCCCGTCTGGCTGGCTGCGGGTCTGGCGATCCTCGCCGTCGCCTCCTGCGGCCTGACCACGTACAGGAAGGGCTGGCTCGCGATCCGCAACGGCAACCTCAACATCAACGCGCTGATGAGCATTGCGGTGACCGGCGCGCTGATCCTGCGCCAGTGGCCGGAAGCCGCGATGGTGATGGTCCTCTTCACGATCGCCGAATTGATCGAGGCGAAATCGCTCGACCGCGCCCGCAACGCGATCAAGGGCCTGATGCAGTTGACGCCCGAACAGGCGAGCGTGCAGCAGGCCGACGGCAGCTGGCGTTCGCTGGGGCTCAAGGCGATCGCGCTCGGCGCCGTGGTTCGCGTGAAGCCGGGTGAACGCGTCGCGCTCGACGGCGAAATCGTCGCGGGCCGTTCGAGCGTGAATCAGGCGCCGATCACCGGCGAAAGTTTGCCCGTCGACAAAACCATTGGCGACGCAGTGTTCGCCGGCACGATCAACCAGGCCGGTTCGTTCGACTATCGCGTGACGGCGGCGGCCAGCAACACGACGCTCGCGCGCATCATTCACGCGGTCGAAGAAGCGCAAGGCGCCAAAGCGCCGACGCAACGTTTCGTCGACCAGTTCGCGCGCGTCTATACGCCGATCGTGTTCGCGGCCGCGCTTGCGGTCGCGGTGCTGCCGCCGCTGCTGCTCGGCGGCCTGTGGCAGGCGTGGATCTATAAAGCGCTGGTGATGCTGGTGATCGCCTGCCCGTGCGCGCTGGTGATCTCGACGCCGGTGACGATCGTCAGCGGCCTCGCCGCAGCGGCACGTCACGGCATTTTGATCAAAGGCGGCGCCTACCTCGAACAGGGCCGCAAGCTGAGCTGGCTCGCGCTCGACAAAACCGGCACGATCACGCACGGCAAACCGGTGCAAACGGAGTTCGAAGCGCTGGCCGGTGTCGATGCCGCCGGTTGCCGGTCGCTCGCGGCGAGTCTCGCGAGCCGCTCGGATCATCCGGTGTCGATGGCGATCGCGGCAGCGGCCAAAGCCGAAGGCGTCAGGAGCGCGACGGTCGATGCGTTCGAAGCGCTGACGGGACGTGGCGTGCGCGGCGATATCGACGGTTTGCCGTATTGGCTCGGCAATCATCGGCTGGTCGAAGAACTCGGCCGCTGTTCAGCGCCGCTCGAAGCGCGCCTCGATACGCTCGAACGGCAAGGCAAAACGGTCGTGATGCTGGTGGATGCCGAACGTGTGCTGGCGCTCTTCGCCGTCGCCGATACGGTGAAGGACACGAGCCGCGCCGCCGTCGCCGATTTACATCGCCTCGGCGTACGAACCGCGATGCTCTCCGGCGACAACCCGCACACGGCGGAGGCGATCGCGCAGCAGGTCGGCATCGACGAAGCACGCGGCGATCAGTTGCCGGCAGACAAGCAGAACGCGGTGGCGAGCTGGTCGAAGGACGGCGCTGTGGTCGGGATGGTCGGCGACGGCATCAACGACGCGCCGGCGCTCGCACGCGCGGATATCGGCTTCGCGATGGGCGCAATGGGCACCGACACCGCGATCGAAACCGCCGACGTCGCGCTGATGGACGACGACCTGCGCAAGATTCCGCTGTTCGTACGGCTCTCGAAGGCGACGCGTGCCGTGCTGGTTCAGAACATTACCTTGGCGCTGGGCATCAAGGCCGTTTTCCTCGTGCTGACGGTCATGGGCCTGGGCACGATGTGGATGGCGGTGTTCGCCGATGTGGGCGCGAGTTTGCTGGTGGTGGCGAACGGGTTGCGGCTGTTGCGCAAGTGAGCGCGCTTTCACGCGGCGTCGACTGGTGCAAAAAAAGGGCGGACCAAAGGCCGCCCTTTTTTCAGCGCATCGCGTTCAGAGGATCAGAACGCGGCGGTATCCGCGCCATATGCCTTGTCGTACGGCCCCGCCGGCAAGCCCGTGCCGAGCACGCCCACCGCCCGGAAATTCGCCTGACGTGCGAGCGGAATATAGTCCGGCTTCGCTTTCTCGATCGCCGCCGCGACCGCCGCCGAAATCAACACGCCGAGCACGCCGCCGCTTGTATTCACCTGCGGCGAATAATTCAGCACTTCATGGTTCTTCCACAGCTCTTCGCCGGTCGTGCCGCTCTTCAGCGAATAGTCGAGTTCGACGGTCGTGGTGGTTTTCAGCACGACATATTTCGACTCCCAATGCTTGATCCGGATGTACATAATCGCATCGGCACCGAACATCTTGCCGAGCGCGGCCGGATCGCTCGAGTGAACCATGTTCGCGTCGGACAGGCCGTCGTCGGCCATAACCTTCTTGGTCAGATTGACCGGAAACACGTAGTAACCGCGTTCAGCGATCGGCCGCGAGATGGTCGACAGGAAGAAGTCCGGTGCGCCGACGTCGACACTCTCGTTGACCACCGGCACCACCAGGATCGAATGCGGCGCCTGAGCTCGAAACGCGGTGTAGTCGGCGTGTTTCTGCGCGGTTTTGACCGGCGCGCAAGCCGCCAGCGCGGCCACGGCCGCAGCGGCAAACGCCGCACGAAGTATGGATCGAATGGACATCATGGCTTTTTGGTCGGGTTAGTGGACGCGAGGCGAATCATGTTCGTCATCAACACCGACGACTCTGGCCACGTAGCCTTCTCTTTCTCGAAGTATTGGGTCGCATTAGCGTTGTCGCCGGCTTCGAAAAGCAGCTCACCGTACTCGGCGTACATGCCCGGCGGCACCTTCTTGTTCGCCGATTCCGACGCCTGAATCGCGGCCAGCAGCTTCGCCGCGAACGCGTGGCTGTCGGCCGGCGACTGGTAGTAGCTGTACATCGCCGACTCGTAATCGCCCCAGTTGTACTTCGCGACCGGCTGTTGCACGCAGCCGCTGGTCAATGCAACCAACGCCACCCATGCGACGGCGCAGCCGCCCTTTATACCGACTCTCATCATGGTTGTCTTTCCCCGTTCACACCATTTGCTACGTCGATCTTGATCGTCTCTCCCGAGGCCGCGAAGACCTTCTTGCTGAGCACGATCCCTTCATTGCGCTTCACTTCGATCGTGTGCGCGCCTTCTTCGACCGTCAGCACGCGCCGCACGCCGTCATACAGCGACGCCTGGCCGATCACAGCGCCGTCGAGTACGAGCATCGCATCGGCGGGTGCGCCAATCAGCGCGAGCGTCGGCCGCGTGCCGCCGGTTTCCACTTTCGATGCCGGCATTGCGCAGCCGCTCAGCAGCAGCGCGGCGATCGCGCACGACATCCCCAGCGCGCCGAAACGGCGCTTCATTTGGCTTGTGAGCATGCGTTACTCCGCGACGTAGTAGGTGGCCGCGCTCTTTGCGGCAAGCGTGCCGCTCGTGACCTGCGCGACCGACCCTTCATTGGTTTCGTTGTCGCCGAACGAGCTGACCACGCGCAAGGTCGCGACCGGCGTGGCCGGCAATGCGATCTGGAAGCCGGTCTGGCCGCTTTGCACCGATTCACCCGGCTTGTACACGCGCAGCGTTGCGCCGGGCTGAATGCCCTGCCGAGGTCCACCGGTGATGAACACCGTGCTGCCGTCCACTTTCAAAATATCGGTGCGCCATTGACGCTCGTTGAGTTTGGTCATCATCGCGCCGATCACGTCGGAGATCGCGGCGGAGATGGCCTTGTCGTTCAGCGTGCCGTCGTAGTCGGCGCGGCTGCCGAAGCCGGCGATCTCACCCGACTCGGTGCTCGCTTCGCCGCTGCCCTGCGCGGAGAAGAACACGTAGCCGGTCTTCACGTCGACGAGACGCAGTTCGACTTTCGCGTGCGCCGTCTGCACTTTCGTCGAGCTGAGGAAACCCGACTTGCCGGTCGTGCCGCGGCCGAATTCCGTCACCGAGCCGAGGATCAGCGTGTCGACGCCGACCATCTTGCCGTCCTTGTTCAGCCCCTGCTCCGCGGCGATCTTGCTCAGGTCCGGACGCTCGAACACCATGAACTGCTTCGATTCGACCAGACGCGCGGCGAGGATATCGCTGGCCTGCTTGCCAAGCGGATCGAGACTTGCATCGGTGACGAAGGTACGGCCATAGCGCGTCTCGTTCGAGAAGCGGCCAATCGCGATCTTGCGTTTGAAGGCCTTCACCGCCGGCGCGGCTTGCGCCTGTTGCGCAGCGGCCTGCTGGACACGCGGTTGCGGCGCTTCAACCTTGGCCGGTTGATCGGAAACCGTCGCGCAACCGGTCATCGCCATGACGAGCGTCAAGGCGCTTAAGGTACGATTCTTCATTTTCCCCGATTTGCATTGTTATGTTGGCCCCGGCGGACTTCGATATACGCGGCGTTTGATTGCCGCCATCGAGTCTGCTCGTCTTTATGCGTGGCGGATTAATCGAATCCCGTCAAAAGACGAATTGTCCTTTTCGATCAAAGACTTTTTCGTTTTTTTATGTGATTCGAAAACCGCTCGATATCGCTTCGCACACCGTTAATATCGGCACGCAAATCCGAATCTTTAGGCTTTGCTAATCGAACGTCCAGAAACCCCATGCTTGATAGACGAACAGTGGATAAGCAAAAATGGGCTTCGATGTGCACTGATTGCATCAATTTGAAAAGCACGTGACGCGTACCGCCTGTTACGGCACTTCGCAGCAACGCTGCCGTCACACGCGAATGCGCTTATGCACTAGTGAGCGAACGAACAGCTGTCGGTTTGGGTGCGGCCATTGATCGCCGCCTTCAACGTATCCGAAGGCCGCATTCCGAACAGCTTCCGATAATCAGTGGCGAACTGGCTCAGATGCCAGAAGCCCCACGCCGCGGCCACATCCTGCACCGAACGCGACTCGCGCCACGCGCTGCATAAATCACGGCGCGCGCCGTTTAGCCGGATCGTGCGCAGATAGGCGGCGGGCGCCATGCCGAGCACGTCCTGAAAGCAATACTGCAAAGTGCGTCGGCTCACATGCAGCCGTTCGCACAACTCCGGCACATTGACCGCGCGATCGCGATTGGCCAGCACATATTCACGCGCCTCCGACACGATCGACTGACGCCGCGGACGCGCAGGCATCGCAACCTGCTCCGAGCCCGGCAACGCGCCCACGTCGAACAGCGACGCCAGCACGGACGCCTGCAAATTGTTGCGCGCGAACGAAGACAGCGGCGCGGCGCTCGCCGCGCCGTCGTCGAGAAGCTGGCGCAGCGAAGCGCACAGCCGCTCCTTCCTCGCCATGCCGATCGGCACGACTTCCGTATTCGGCAAATGGTCCGCCAAGCCGACGCGCTCCACTTCGGCCGCGTATCGGCGCAGCACTTCGCCCTTCACCACCACACCGAAAATCTCGTAACCCGCCGAGGTCAGCAGTTCGAACTCGATCCCGCCCGGACGAAATGCGAGCGCGTCGCCCGCGATCACCTGCGCGTCGATCCGCCCGGAGCCTTCCGGGCACGTGGGAATGCCAAACCAGTAGGCGTCTTTCTGCACTTCGCAGGTTTGCCGCAACGTGTGACTGGTCGTTTCGACGAACACCTGCATGTGATCGAGACGCAACTCCGTCAACCCGCCCACAAAGCGGCCCGCGGTCAACTGGTCGTAGGTCTGGCTCCAGCCGTGGAGGTTGCGCGCCTGTTCGTCGGCATCGTGGGCGACGCAAGTCTGCACGCAAATGCTCGGCTGCGGCGCTGGGGGCCGGTCAGTGAAGCTGTCGCTTTGGCGTTCAATCGTCATACCGGATCTATGAGAACTGAATATCGAAGGCAAAAAGAAGGCAATTCCCATGCCGAACGCATTCGCAGCATGCGGCATCGACAAGTGCCAACGCCCTGTTCAATTGATGAACAACGCTTTTCACATTGATCAGAAACGGGACAGAAGCGGGACGTTCATCCTTGGCAGATTGAACAGCGCATCGTGCGACGCGTCGCGACAGTGCCTGTTGCACGTGCGGGACTCACCAGCGCGGTGCATTGGCACACTTCTGGCTCTAGTCTCTCGCGGCCAAGCGAAATATCGCGCCGAATACAGCCCATTCAACATGTGAGGAGCACACAGATGAATCACGCAGAGATGCAATTTCTGACCACCGAATTCCCGTATAAAAAGCAGTATGCGAATTTTATCGGCGGTGAATGGGTCAAGCCTGTCGGAGGCGAGTACTTCGACAATATATCGCCGATCACCGGCGAGCCGTTCACGTCGATCCCACGCTCACGCGAGGCCGATATCGAACTCGCGCTCGACGCTGCCCATCGCGCGAAAGCTGCGTGGGGCAAGACTTCGACCACCGATCGCGCCAACATCCTGAACCGCATCGCCGATCGGATGGAAGCGAATCTGCAACGTCTCGCCGTCGCTGAAACGATCGACAACGGCAAGCCGCTGCGCGAAACCATGGCCGCCGACATTCCGCTTGCGATCGACCACTTCCGCTATTTCGCCGGCGCCGTGCGCGCTCAGGAAGGCTCCATCTCCGAGATCGACGACGACACCGTCGCCTATCACTTTCACGAACCGCTCGGCGTGGTCGGCCAGATCATTCCGTGGAATTTCCCGATCCTGATGGCGGTGTGGAAGGTAGCGCCGGCGCTGGCTGCGGGAAACTGCATCGTGCTCAAGCCGGCCGAGCAAACGCCCGCGTCGATTCTCATACTGGTCGAACTGATCCAGGACCTGCTGCCGCCGGGCGTGCTGAATGTGGTGAACGGTTTCGGCCTCGAAGCGGGCAAGCCGCTCGCATCGAGCAAACGCATCGCGAAGATCGCCTTCACCGGCGAGACCACCACGGGCCGCCTGATCATGCAGTACGCGAGCCAGAACATCATTCCGGTAACGCTCGAACTCGGCGGCAAGAGCCCGAACATTTTCTTCGCCGACGTGATCGATCACGACGATGGTTACTTCGACAAGGCGCTCGAAGGCTTCGCGATGTTCGCGCTGAATCAGGGGGAAGTGTGTACATGCCCGTCGCGCGTACTGGTCGATGAAAAGATTTACGACCGCTTCATGGAACGCGCGTTGAAGCGCGTCGCCGCGATCACGCAGGGTCATCCGCTCGATACGAAAACGATGATCGGCGCGCAGGCTTCGCAGGAACAGCTCGAAAAAATCCTCTCGTATGTCGATCTCGGCAAGCAGGAAGGCGCCGAATGCCTGATCGGCGGCGAACGCAACACGCTGGGCGGCGAGCTGAGCAAGGGCTACTACGTGAAGCCGACCGTGTTCCGCGGCCATAACAAGATGCGCATCTTCCAGGAAGAGATCTTCGGGCCGGTGGTGTCGGTGACCACGTTCAAAACCGAAGAAGAAGCGCTGGAGATCGCCAACGATACGCTCTACGGTCTCGGCGCCGGCGTGTGGACGCGCGACGGCACGCGTGCCTATCGCCTCGGCCGGCAGATCCAGGCGGGCCGCGTGTGGACCAACTGCTATCACGCGTATCCGGCGCATGCGGCGTTCGGCGGCTACAAGCAATCCGGCATTGGTCGCGAGAATCACAAGATGATGCTCGATCACTATCAGCAGACCAAGAACCTGCTCGTCAGCTATAGCGAGAAGCCGCTCGGCTTTTTCTAAGCGTAACGATCCTGTTCGAGCGGGCCGCATTGCGCGGCTCGCTCTTTTTTCAGCGAGGGAATGTGATGGCTGATGAAAAGGAAGTCGCACGCGTGATCGCAACGCCTGCCGCGGCGGCGTTGATCGACGCGCTGCGTGCCGAGCATGGCGCAGTGATTTTTCACCAATCCGGCGGATGCTGCGACGGCAGCGCGCCGATGATGTTTCCGCAAGCCGAGTTCATGGTCGGCTCATCCGACGTGAAGCTCGGGACAATCGCCGGCGTGCCGTTCTACATGAGCGAATCGCAGTTCGAGTATTGGCAGCACACGCAACTGATCATCGACGTCGTGCCGGGCAACGGCGGCATGTTTTCTCTCGAAAGACCCAGCGGATTGCGATTCCTGACGCGCTCGCGACTCTTTGAGGACGACGAGAACGCGTGGCTGGAAACGCATCCGGTCGAACGGGCGGATGCGTGAGTTTCTATGACGCGTCCGAACTCGAATCGTCACCGACTGCGGGTGCCGAGGGCGTGTGCGCCAGCGCCGCGTCGCTATCGTCTTTCAGACCGACGCCGGTAAGTCCCAATCTCCTTGCATGCGTCAGCAGGTAGTGCAATTTGTGCGCGGCTAACGCGTAGTTCAGACCTTCAGGCCGCACGTTCGAAATGCAGTTGCGCTGCGCGTCGCTACAGCCTACTTTCGGCGCGTACGTCAGATAGATGCCGAGGCTATCGGGCGAACTCAAACCGGGCCGCTCGCCGATCAGCATCACCACCAGCTTCGCGCCCAACAACTCGCCGATTTCGTCGCCTAGCGCGACGCGCGCCTGCCGCGCGACCACCACCGGGCCGATCTTCCAATCCGTGAGTTTCGGACAGACGGCTTGCAGCAAAGGAATCGATTGCTTTGAAGCAGCGAACGCCGACAGGCCATCGCCGATCACGAACACCACATCGGGTGATTCGGCCGGAACCTGAGCGAGCGCTGCGCGGCTCTCTTCCGACAAACGCCTGCCGAGATCGGGACGCCGCAAGTAATGCTCGCGATCCGGCGCCGCGCTATGCACGTCGAGCGTGCGGAATTTCTGCGCCCGCAACTGTTCGTGCAGCACGTCGGTATCGAGCGGATGATGCACTGCGTCGCGCGCCTGGGCATGCGACAGGTTGAACGCCAGCAACGGTGCGGTCGGCAAGCTGTTACCCGCGCGTCCCAACGCGATGCGCGCATTGGTGAACTGACGCAGCGCATTCCATGGGTTCTTTTCGAGGAAGTCGCTCATGCGATGCCCATCCAGTCGCGCGCGCCTTCCAGCAGCGGTTGTTGGGTCGATGCGCTGAGCAGTGCGCCGCGCGCGTCGGCGATCTGCATCGACTCGAGCCACTCTTCGAATTCAGGTGCGCGGCGCAGGCCGAGCACTTCGCGCACATACAGCGCGTCGTGAAATGAGGTGCTTTGATAGTTGAGCATCACGTCGTCCGCACCCGGAATGCCCATGATGAAGTTGATGCCCGCCACGCCCAGCAGCGTGAGCAGGTTGTCCATATCGTCCTGATCCGCTTCGGCGTGATTCGTGTAGCAGATATCGCAACCCATCGGCACGCCGAGCAGCTTGCCGCAGAAGTGGTCTTCGAGACCCGCGCGGGTGATCTGCTTGCCGTCGTACAGATACTCGGGTCCGATGAAGCCGACCACCGTGTTGACCAGAAACGGATTGAACTTGCGGGCGACCGCATAGGCGCGCACTTCGCACGTCTGTTGATCGACGCCGTGATGGGCATCGGCCGACAGCGCGCTGCCCTGGCCGGTTTCGAAATACATCAGGTTATTGCCGACCGTGCCGCGTTTGAGCGACAAGCCCGCTTCATACGCTTCCTGCAACAGCGCGAGCGAAATGCCGAAACCCGCGTTCGCTTTCTCCGTGCCGGCAATCGACTGAAACACCAGATCGACCGGCGCGCCTTTTTCGATCGCGGCGATCGTGTTGGTGACGTGAGTCAGCACGCACGATTGCGTCGGCACCTGATAGCGCTGGCGGAAGTCGTCGATCATCACGAGCAGTGTGGTGATCGCGGCGAGATTGTCGCTGGCGGGGTTGATGCCGATCATGGCGTCACCGCAGCCGTACATCAGGCCGTCGAGCATCGAAGCGGCGATCCCTTTGACGTCGTCGGTCGGATGATTGGGTTGCAGGCGCACCGACATGTGACCCGGCAAGCCAACCGTGTTGCGAAAGCGCGTGATCACCGGGCGCTTGCGCGCCGCCGCGATCAGGTCCTGATTGCGCATCAGCTTCGACACAGCCGCGACCATCTCCGGCGTGAGGCCCGCGCTGATACGCGTGAGCGCGCCGGCGTCGGTCGTGCTGCTGAGCAGCCAGTTGCGGAAATCGCCCACGGTCAGATGCGCGATCTCGGCGAACGCTTGCGGCGAGTGATCGTCGATCACGAGGCGCGTGACCTCGTCGCTTTCGTACGGGATCAGCGCTTCGTTGAGAAACGTGCGCAGCGGCACTTGCGCGAGCGCCATCTTGGCCGCGACGCGCTCCTCTTCGCTGGCCGCCGCGACGCCCGCCAACTGGTCGCCCGAACGCTGCGGACTGGCCTTCGCCAGCAGCGTTTTCAGGTCGGCGAAACGATAGGTGCGGCTGCCGATTGTCTCGGTGTAGCTCATCTTTACGACTCCATCGCCGCTGCTTACGCAGCGGCTCGATCCGTCACTCTTCGAGCAAAGCGTCCGCCAGCGCCGTTTCGCGTTGATGGCGCGTCAGCAGGAAGTAGACGTAGCCAAGCGCGAGGAAAATCGCGAACACAATGGCCACCAGGAAATTGAAGTAGACCATCGTCGCCAGACAAATCACCGCGGCCACCAGCGCGAACGCCGGAAAGAACGGAAACAGCGGCGCGCGGAACGGACGCTCCATGTTCGGGTCCGAGCGGCGCAGCTTGAACAGCGCCAACATGCTGATGATATACATCACGATAGCGCCAAATACGGACATCGTCACGATGTTCGCCGTCAGCGTCTGGCCGCCGAACTGGATCAGCTCGTCGCTGTAAATCGCGGCGATGCCGACCACGCCGCCCGCGAGAATCGCGCGATGCGGCGTCTTGAAGCGCGGATGCACCTTCGCGAGCCACTCCGGCAGGAAACCCGCGCGAGCCAGCGCGAAAATTTGCCGCGAGTAGCCGAGGATGATGCCGTGAAACGACGCGACGAGCCCGAACAAGCCGAGCCACACCAGCATGTGCATCCAGCCGCTATGTTCGCCGACGATGAATTTCATCGCTTGCGGCAGCGGGTCGTTGATGTTCGACAGCTTGGTCCAGTCGCCCGCCGCGCCGGCAAATACCATCACGCCGATAGCGAGCACCACCAGCGTCAGAATGCCGGTCACGTAGGCGATCGGAATCGAGCGCTTCGGGTTCTTCGCTTCCTCGGCCGCCATCGCGACGCCTTCAATCGCGAGAAAGAACCAGATCGCAAACGGAATCGCCGCGAACATACCGTGGAACGAACCCATTCTGAAGGTATCCGCGCCCGACCAGCCGCCCTTCGTGAAGTTGACCCACTGGAAACCCGGTGAGACGACGCCCATAAACACCAGCAGTTCGAAGATCGCGAGCAACGTCACGCATAACTCGAAGGCCGCGGCGATCTGCACGCCGACAATATTGAGCGCCATGAACACAAGGTACGCGCCCATTGCCGCGTGCTTCGGCTCGAGGCTGGGAAACTGCACGTGCAGATACGCGCCGATCGCGAGTGCAATCGCGGGCGGCGCAAATACGAATTCGACCAGCGTTGCCGCGCCCGCCAGATAACCGCCGGTCGGACCGAACGCGTGGCGCGCATAGGCGAACGGGCCGCCCGCATGCGGAATCGACGTGGTGAGTTCGGTGAAACTGAAGATGAAGGTGGTGTACATCGCCGCGATAAAAACCGCGGTGATGACGAAGCCGAGCGTGCCGGCGCTCGCCCAGCCGTAACTCCAGCCGAAGTACTCGCCCGAAATGACGAGACCGACCGCGATTCCCCACAGTTGCCACGTGCCGAGCGTCTGTTTCAACTCGTGATGCGTGACCTTACCGACGTGTTGGTTCCTGGATTCTGATTTCATCGGGCGCTCCCTGATGTTGCCGCTTGCTTGATGCCGCAAGGTTTTGCGGTGCATGGGCGGACAGGCTTCAGCCGATGGTAGTGAGCCATAAATCGAGGTGTTATCGAAATTCGGCAATTTTCAGACCACAGGTGTGTCAGCGGGCGCTTAAATGCATCGACCCGCAGTACGCGAAATCCGCAGGATTTGGTAAATGGGGACGTGGTACTTTTGTCCGCATCCGTTTAGCAAACTTCCTTTGACCAGTTCATGAACGAATCAGGCAAGGCATTCGACACGCTGTTCGGTTGGCTAGCGAAACACAATCTGCTGGGGGCGCAGATGCGAATGATCGGGATCTACTACGACGATCCAGGTGTGGTGGCGGAAAGCGATTTGCGTTCGAAGGCCGGCGTGCTGTTGCCGCATCCGGTTCAGGCTTCGGTGACGGTCAGTCCGCCGGTTTCCGTGGCGCATGTGAAAGGCGGTCAATATGCGGTGCTGCGGCACAAAGGGCCGTATAGCGATATGCGTGCGGCGTATGAGTGGCGGTATGGAACGTGGCTGGTGCAGTCGGGACGTGAAGCTGCGGATGCGCCGATGTTCGAGGAATATCTGAATAGCCCGAAGGAGACAGCGCCTGCGGATCGCCTGCGGATCTGTTGACGGAGATTTGTTTGCCGTTGGTTTGATGCTTTGCCCGCACTGCTTGCCTTGTGCTCGCTTGTGCAGCGTGGTTTCCGGATGCCTCTCTGGCTTTTATAGTCTTTGTATACGTATACGTAGTAATAGTTAACAAGCAGCGCGCCTGGCTGTGGATAACTTGAATCTTCGTTTACGGATCAAAGGTCTGCGGAATCGATAACCCTGCGGAGCATGAGCGGACAGGAGCACGGAGCCAGGGAAAACTTTTGTTCGGCGTTGCGAAGCCGCGCTTTTATCAAAGTTTCGCCCACAGTGTGTCAGGTGGCTTTTACAAAAGTTGTCCAGAGGGGGCTGTGGATAAGTGGGGTTGCTTATGTCGCGCTCAATCCGCTAACTCGTACGACGTGCTGCGGCCCCCTGCTGCTGATTTTTTCAACACCCCTAATGCGAGGAGTTCGCTGATGTCACGCAATGCGGTATACGTTCCGGGCACTACGGGGCTACCCCGTGGATCAGAATGACCTCCGCAGTTCGTCGCATGAGCGCCACTTGCGCGTTGCGCAACGCGGCTCACGCAGCACAAGACGCGTTGACTGGCCGCCCCGCCCCTCTCTTTGCTCTATGCCGTTATCTTCTCTGCAATTTGTCACCTACGCGATCGCCAATGCCATGTTGGCCGGGCCGCCCGAGGCCGCTGCGATGGCCGAGCGGATGACGCTTGTGTTGGGTGAACGCGCGGATTGGATGAATGAATTGGCGCTCAGGGTTGCGAAGCGATTCGGCGCGCGGTGGGATAGCGTCGACAGTAAAGAATTGTCGAAGGTCGTTGCCGAGACCGCGGGTTTTGTCTCGGCTTGGAGGAGTGAGAGCCGGCCGAGGGTTGTTCGTGTGTTGGCTCGCCCTCCTTTTCAGCGGCCGCCTCCGCCTTGGTTGCATGACGTGGCGCTACCGCAGTTGCCGACGCTCGGCGATCTGGCCTCGTGGCTGGAAATCGAGCCGGACGAACTGGACTGGTTTGCTGATCGCTGGCGCGTGCCTGCGCAGAGTGCGGCGACACCGCTTCATCACTATTCGTACAAGGCGATCGAAAAACGCGACGGTCGGTGTCGGATTATTGAAGTGCCCAAATCGCGCTTGCGAGCTTTGCAGAGGAAAGTGCTTCATGGCTTACTCGATCGAGTTCCTGCCCATGATGCGGTGCATGGTTTTCGACGTGGGCGGAATACGGTTACGTTCGCGGCGCCACATGCGGGTAGAGCGGTTGTGATTCGCTTCGATCTGACGGATTTCTTTGCGTCTGTGCATGCGGGGCGCGTTTACTCCGTGATACGTGCTTTTGGTTATCCGTTGGACGTTGTGCGGGTTCTGACTGCACTGTGTACCAATCGCGTGCCGAGTGGTCGCTTGCTCGCGCTGGATGTGCGGGACAGGATCGATTGGCAGGAACGCCAGCGATATCGGAACCGGCATTTGCCGCAGGGGGCGCCGACTTCGCCGGCGTTGGCGAATTTGTGTGCTTTTCGGCTGGACCTGAGGCTTGCCGGACTCGCGCGTTCCCTCGGTGCGACTTATACGCGGTATGCCGATGACCTGGCTTTTTCGGGTGGTGAGGACCTCGCACGGGTCGCTGAACGGCTGTCGATTCGCGTGGCGGCGATTGCGATTGAGGAAGGGTTTTCGGTCAATTTACGGAAGACGCGGGTGATGCGACGGGGTGCGAGGCAACATCTGGCCGGCGTGGTGGTGAATAGCTATCCGAATCTCGCTCGGCCGCTGTTCGATGCGTTGAAAGCCGTGCTCACTAATTGCGTGAGACACGGGCCGGCTTCGCAAAATCGTGCCGGCCACCCCAACTTTCAGGCGCACCTGGCGGGCCGCGTCGCGCAGGCGGTGATGCTGAATGCGACGCGGGGCGCGAAGCTGAAGGGAATCTTTGAGCAGATCGAGTGGGACGAAGTTTAAGCGCAGCGTTTCACGCTTCAACGCCACGAACCCTAGCCGCTAGCCGAGCCCCACGAGCCCTCGTCGACCAACGACGTCGACTATCATCGAAGTTTCGGACACAGCGGTCGCTTCAGCTTTTCCAACGCCTGCCCCATGAACTTCGACTATTCCACGCTGGACCTGTTGCGCCAGAACCATCCCGCATGGCGCCTGCTACGCTCGGATCACGCACCGCTCGTCTCGAGCTTCCTGCAGCGAACTTTCACGGCGCCCAACGTGCGCGTCATCGCGCAAGCGGATCTGGCCGAAGCCCTCGAAGACGAACTGTTTGCATTGCGCGAACAGCTCGGTCCTTCCGCCTTTCCCAAAGCGGCTTTGGACTATCTGAACGACTGGGCGGCTAACGATAAAGGCTGGCTGCGCAAGTTCTATGGCCCGGACTCGGATGAACCGCATTTCGATCTGACGCCCGCTACAGAGAAGGCCATCGCATGGCTTGGCACATTGACTGAACGCAGTTTCGTCGGCACGGAATCGCGCCTGCTCACGCTGTTCGAATTGCTCAAGCAAATGAGCGAAGGCAGCGAGCGGGACCCCGAGGCGCGCCTTGCCGAACTTCATAAGCGCCGTGCGGAGATCGACGCGGAGATCGCGCGTGCGGAGGCCGGCGACATTTCTATCATGGACGACACCGCGCTGAAAGACCGCTTCCAACAATTCACCGCCATTGCGCGTGAACTACTGACCGACTTCCGCGAGGTGGAGCACAATTTCCGCGGCCTCGACCGTCGAGTGCGCGAACGCATTGCGCTATGGGACGGTGCAAAGGGCGAACTGCTGGAAGAAATCATGGGCGAACGCGATACGATCGCCGACTCGGATCAGGGCCGCAGCTTCCGCGCGTTCTGGGACTTTCTGATGTCGAGTCGTCGTCAGGAAGAACTGACCGCCTTGCTCGACCGCGTGCTCGTCCTTCCGCCTGTGGCCGAACTCAAGCCCGATGCGCGCACCCGGCGAGTCCACTATGACTGGCTCGAAGCCGGCGAGCACACGCAGCGGACGGTCGCCTTTTTGTCGCAGCAGCTGCGGCGCTTTCTCGACGACCAGGCGTGGCTCGAGAACCGCCGGATCATGGACATCTTGCGCGGTGTCGAGGCTAAAGCGCTGGCATTGCGGGACACGCCGCCGTCCGGTGAAATAATGACGATCGCCGATACGGCCTCCGACATCGAATTGCCGATGGAGCGCCCCCTCTATTCACCTGCGCTGAAACCGCGCATCGCGTCGATTTCGATCGAGGCGGGCGACGCCGACATCGATGCGGCGGCGTTGTATGCACAAGTCGTCGTCGACAAAGCCAGACTGACCTGGCACATCCGTCATGTCCTGCAGGATCGCTCACAAGTGACGCTGCGCGAACTGTGCGAGATGCAGCCGCTGCAGCAGGGTTTGGCCGAACTGGTCGCCTACCTGCAACTTGCCGGCGACACCTTCAGCAGCATGGTGGACGAACAGTCGAGTGAGACGATCATGTGGCGCAACGTGAAAGAAGGCGGCGAACACCAGACCCGGCAGGCGAGCCTGCCGCGCGTCATTTTCGTGAGATGAACATGCTGGAACCCGAACAAGACGCCACGGCGTCGATGCACGATCTGTCGAGCCTTCTGATTCCCTTGCTCAAAGGGGTCATTTACCGGGACGCGGATACAGCACTGTGGAGCGCGTTGCTCGACCTGCAAGCCCGCGTCCGCGACTACGTCACGGTCCTGAACCTCGAGTTGGTACTCGACGAAGCCGAAGGTTACGCGTTTCTGCGCTCACGCCCCGAGAACGGCGACGATTCTCCCGCTCTGCCGAGGCTCGTGGCAAGACGCCCGCTATCGTTTCCCGTGAGCCTGTTGCTGGCGTTGCTGCGCAAGAAGCTCACCGAGTCCGATGCCAGCGGCGGTGAGACACGCCTCATTCTCGTGCGGGAGCAGATCGTCGACATGGTCCGGGTGTTCCTGCCCACCGGCAGCAACGAGGCCAAGCTGACCGATCAGATCGATACCCACATCAACAAGATCATCGAACTCGGCTTTTTGCGCAAACTCAAGCCGGTCGCCGGCAAGCGCGACGGGCAAGCTGCCGCGTTCGAAGTGCAGCGCATCCTCAAAGCGTTTGTCGATGCACAGTGGCTGGCCGATTTCGATGCACGGCTCGCTGGTTATCAGGCGCAACTCGGGGCAGCAGCAGGGAGCGCCGATGACTGACATGCAACTGCCCGAACTCGATTTTGTCGCCGACGATGCCCTGTCCGGTTTTCGCCTGCATCAGCTGGAAGTCTTCAATTGGGGGACATTCGACGGCAGGGTGTGGACACTGAAACCCGACGGCAAGAATGCGCTGCTGACAGGCGATATCGGCTCCGGAAAGTCGACACTCGTCGATGCCGTGACGACGCTGCTGGTGCCCGCGCATCGCATTGCGTACAACAAGGCAGCGGGTGCCGACAGCAAGGAACGCACACTGCGCTCGTACGTGCTTGGCCATTACAAATCGGAACGCAATGAGTCCAGCGGGACAGCCAAACCCGTGGCGCTGCGAGATCACAGCAGCTATTCGGTGATTCTCGGCCGCTTCCACAATGCCGGCTACGACCAGACCATTACCTTGGCGCAGGTGTTCTGGATGAAGGATCCGCACGGGCAGCCCGGGAGGCTGTTTGTCGGCGCGGAACGGGCGTTGTCGATTGCCGCCGACTTCGCCGGGTTTGGCCCCGACATCGCCGGCCTGCGCAAGAAGCTGCGCGCGGCCGGTGCGGAGGTGTTCGACAGTTTCCCGCCCTACGGTGCGTGGTTCCGGCGCCGCTTCGGCATCGAGAATGATCAGGCGCTGGAGTTGTTTCATCAAACGGTGTCGATGAAGTCAGTGGGCAATCTGACGGATTTTGTCCGCAGCCACATGCTCGAACCGTTCGATGTTGCGCCACGTATGACCGCGCTGATCGGCCACTTCGACGACCTGAACCGCGCGCATGAGGCAGTGTTAAAGGCCAAGCGGCAGATGGAGCGGCTCAATCCGCTCGTCGACGATTGCGAGCGGCACGCGCTGCTCGTGTCGCAAGTCGACGATCTGCGTGCCTGTCGGGAAGCGCTCCGCTCCTATGCCGCCGATCTCAAACTCGGTTTGCTCGACAAACGCATTGAGAATCTCGCCGCGGAATGGGAGCGACAGGACGCTCATGTGAAGCGGCTCGACGCGACACGCTCCGCTCAACGAATCCAGGAGAGCGAACTGCGGCGCCATATTGCCGACAACGGAGGCGATCGGCTGGAGCGGCTCGAAGCCGAGATTCGATCGAAGGATCAGGAGTGCGCGGGACGTAAGCAAAAGGCACAGCGCTACGATGAGTTCGCGCAGATTATCGGCGAGCCGCTTGCACAAGACGAACTCGGCTTTCTCGCGCTCCGGCGGCGCCTACCGGAACTCATCGAAAGCGCGCGATCGGACGATGACCGCCTGCAGAACGACCTGACCGAACACGGCGTCAGTTTCCGCACGGGCAAACAGGAGCATGACGCGCTGCTGGCCGAGATCGGCAGCCTGAAGAGCCGGCGCAGCAATATCCCCGCGGAACAGATCGCCATGCGTGCGGCGTTATGCGACGCACTTGCGCTGCCCGAAGCCGATCTATGCTTTGCCGGCGAACTGCTACAAGTCCGCGAGGACGAACGCGATTGGGAGGGCGCCGCCGAGCGTCTGTTGCGCAATTTTGGCCTGTCCCTGCTGGTCTCTGACGAGCACTACGCCGCCGTCACCGAATGGGTCGATAGAACCCATCTGAAGGGGCGGCTGGTCTATTTTCGAATCCGGCAATCTGCGCGACGCGAACGCGCCGAATTGCACCGTGACTCGCTGGCACGAAAGATTTCCGTCAAACCCGACTCGCCGTTTTACGACTGGCTCGAGTACGAAGTGGCGCAGCGCTTCAATGTGGTGTGCTGCGACACGCAGGAACAATTCCGCCGCGAGACGCGCGCCATTACACGGGCCGGTCAGATCAAGGCGCCGGGCGAGCGGCACGAAAAGGACGATCGGCACAGACTGGACGACCGCCGGCGTTACGTATTGGGTTGGACCAACACCGCAAAAATCCAGGCGCTTGAAGCGCAATCCGCTCAGTTGGCCGCGCAACTGCGAGATCTCGGCGCGCAGATCGGCAGGATTCAGGATCAGCAGAGCGCCTTGAAGTCGCGCCTGAACGCATTGTCGTTGCTCTCTGAACATGGAGACTATCGCGAGCTCGACTGGGGCACGCTCGCGACGGAAGTCGCCGGGTTGCGCGACGAGAAAGCACGTTTGGAATCCGCATCCAACCTGTTGCAGCAGCTGACGGAACGTCTGAATCAGGTCACCGCCGCGCTTGCCGATGTCGAGGTGCAACTCGATGGACATAAAGCGGAACGCACACGTACTGAAGAGCGACAGCGCATCGCTGACGATCTGCACGCGCAAACCCGGACGATTCTGGATGATCAGGCTTACGCCGGTCATGTCGCTTACTTCGCCCGGCTCGCGGAGTTGTGGCCCGAGGTGCTGGGTAAGCACCAGTTGACCGTCGAGTCTTGCGACAATCGCGAGAGCGATATGCGCAAGTGGTTGCAAGACAATATCGATGCCGAAGAAAAAAAGGTCTCACGCCAGCGCGACAAGATCATCGAGACCATGCGAGCCTACTGCGTGGCGTTCCCGCTGGAAACGCAAGAAGTGGATGTCGCGATCGAGGCGGCGGCAGAATATCGCACCATGCTCGACACGTTGAAAGCCGACGATTTGCCTCGTTTCGAGGCTCGCTTCAAAGACCTGCTCAACGAAAATACCATCCGCGAGGTAGCCAACTTCCAGTCGCAGTTGGCTCGCGAGCGCGAGACGATCCGCGAGCGGATCGAGCTGATCAATGAGTCGCTGACGCAGATCGACTACAACGCCGGGCGCTACATCGTTCTCGAAGCGCAGTTGAGCCAGGATGCGGAGATCCGCGACTTTCAGAGCGACCTGCGGTCGTGTACCGAAGGCACGCTCACTGGCTCGGAAGACGTGCAGTATTCCGAGGCCAAGTTTCTCCAGGTCAAGCAGATCATCGAGCGCTTTCGCGGCCGTGAAGGATTGGCTGAGCAGGATCGCCGCTGGTCTGCCAAGGTCACCGACGTGCGCAACTGGTTTGGGTTCGCGGCCAGTGAACGTTGGCGTGAAGACGGCAGTGAGCACGAGCACTATTCCGACTCGGGCGGCAAATCGGGCGGGCAGAAAGAGAAGCTCGCCTATACGATTCTGGCGGCCAGCCTCGCGTATCAATTCGGTCTTGAATGGGGGGCGGTGCGTTCGCGCTCGTTCCGCTTTGTGGTGATCGACGAAGCCTTCGGACGCGGTTCGGATGAGTCCGCGCAATACGGTTTGCGGCTGTTCGCGCAGTTGAACCTGCAATTGCTGATCGTCACCCCGTTGCAGAAGATTTATATCATTGAGCCGTTTGTTTCCAGCGTCGGTTTTGTCGATAACAAGGAAGGACGGGAGTCGCGGCTGCGTAATCTGTCGATTGAAGCGTACCGCGAGGAAAAAGCCAGGAGCGAAACGTGAGTTGGACCACACCGGCCGATCTGCGCGCACAGGTGAACAGGCTTTGGGAACGTGGCGAACTGCTTGCCAACGTGGCAGTGGATGCGCCTTCATTCCCGAAGCGTCTCGTCCTTAAAGGCCCTACATCTACCGAGATCGCTGAGCGCTTCGAAGATATCCGTCAGTGGAGTAGTGCGCTCAGAGCCATGCCGCATTGCCGCCTGCAGATGCGTGAGTTTCGACATCGCGTGTTTGGCGCGAATGCCTTGCCGAATGAGGCGTGGATCGACTCTTTCGAGGACGCGGTTGCGCTGATCGGAAAGCAGCGCGACGCGGCGCGGTTTAGATCGCTGTTGAACATCACGCGCGTGCGCGAGCCGCGCCTCGTTCCGTGGCTTGCCAAACGGCCGTTGCGGGCGCTTGAACTCGGTGAGGTGTGGGAGCGTTTGCTGGACGTGTGTGTTTGGCTCGAGCAGCATCCGCGCCCTGGTGTGTATCTGCGGCAGATCGATATCGTAGACGTGCACACCAAATTTATCGAAGGCCATCGCAGTGTGCTTGCCGAGTTGCTGGACTACGTTCTGCCCATTGAAGCAGTCGACGCGACGCGCTCCGGACTCAGCCAGTTTTCACTACGCTATGGATTTCGCGACAAGCCGCTGCGTATCCGCTTTCGCATGCTGGATGCGAAGAAGGCGCTCTTTCAGCCCGCCACGACCGAGCAGGATGTCACGCTGGACGCCGCCAGTTTTGCGCAACTCGATCCTGGGGTTAGCCGCATTTTCATCACAGAGAACGAGATCAATTTTCTGGCCTTTCCGCCTGTTGACGACAGTATGGCTGTCTTCGGCGCCGGCTATGGTTTTGACATGCTGACGGATGCCACGTGGTTGTCGAATCGTCGGGTGCTCTACTGGGGCGATATCGACACACATGGATTTGCGATCCTCGATCAGTTGCGCGGCCTGTTCGGCCATGTCGAGTCGTTTTTAATGGACCGCGAAACGCTGCTGACTTTCGCGTCACAATGGGATTGGGAAGAGAAGCAGATAACGCGTGATTTGCCGCGGCTTAGTCGGGATGAACAGGCGCTATACGATGACTTGCGTGATAACCGGTTGCGCAAGAATCTGAGGTTGGAGCAGGAGAAGATTGGGTTTGGGTGGGTGGAGGGGGGGCTTGAGAAATTGCAGCGGGAGAGATGAGCCGCGTATCGCTTCACGTCAATTGTTGCTTACGCCGTTCGCGGTTAAGGACTTTATCGATGCAATGGATAAGATAAGCTTTGATGAAAACAACTGAACCGCAACTGTCGACCATCCTGTTACGTGGAACCATCTCTAACTTTGAGCGTTCGCGGCGCAGCCATCAAACCCCGCATCGTAATCTATCTGCCCGGCCGGCAAACTCACTGAAGATTGAATTAACAGTATTTACCGATATGCGGGGCGCATATATGGATTTAGGAAATAAATGCCACTTTGCAATTGCTGATATTCGAAAGCTGGCGGATTCATCTGAAGTTTTGTATTATCGCGCGACAACGCGGGGGCGCGTATTGGATAAAAAGAGGCGGTATGGCAGCGCAGGACTATATCAGCACAATCACAGGCGGTCTGTCGCAAAGTGATCGCCTGTTAAAACTGGATACAACGCTCGGGGCGAACACGCTGGTACCACAGTTTGTGGTGGGCCGCTCGCGCATCGGCCGGCACTTCGAGTTCACGATCGACGTAGTGTCCACCTCAGGCAGCATCGAGCTCAAGAAGCTTATCGCGCAGCCCGTAACGCTGTGGATCCAGCAAGCTGACAAATCGTATCTGCCGCATAACGGCTACGTGCATACGGCGCGCCGGCTCGGTTCGAACAGCGGGCTGACGAGTTACCAGCTCGGCTTCGCGTCGTGGATGCACTTCCTGAAATTTCGCCGTGACCAACGCATCTGGCAGGATAAAAGCGTCGACGATATCGTGACGGATGTATTCAATACGCATCCGCAGGCCCAAGGGTTATTCCAGTTTGCGCTCTCGAAGCCGCTACCGTTGCGTTCGTACTGCCGGCAGGACGAGGATGACTGGAACTTCGTGCACCGGTTGCTGGAGTCCGAAGGGCTATACGGGTTCTGGCAGCAGGCGCAGGACGGCAAATCCCATACGCTGGTGATCACCGACCGGCTGCAGACGTTCGATGCGCTGTCGCCGGAGACTGTGACGTTCTACCGGGCGGGCACGCGCAGCGAGACGGATGCGCTCACGCAATGGTCAGGCACGCGCACGCTGCAAAGCGCGATGCTCACGACCTGCACGTTTGACTACAAAAACCCGTCGACCCAGTTCAACCCGAAAGGCACGAGCGTGCCGACGATGCCGAATCAGGGCGCGTTGCCGGATCAGACCGAGGTGTACGAGTACACCGGGGCGTACACCTATCCAAAGCAAGATCGGGGCAACCAGTTGTCCGGGATCCGGATGGAGGAATGGGAGTCGCGTGCCAAACGCTTTCACGGTGTGGGCGGCGTGCGGAGCATCGACGCCGGGCGGCGCTTTGTCTTGAGCGGCCATCCGGACCACGATCTGGATCAGGCGAACCAGAAGGAGTTCGCGGTGATCGAGACGGCGTGGGTGATCGCGAACAACCTGCCGGTGAGTGATCAGGGAGCAGCGTTCCCGCATAGCCTGCAGCGCGCGCTAGAGGAAGTGCGTCTGAGCCACGGCAGTAACGCGTTCAAGGTGTCGCACACGGATGGCTCCGAGGGTTTCTATCTGACGGAAATAGAGGCACAGCGCACGAGTGTGCCGTATCGCAGTCCGTTCGAGCACAAAAAGCCGCAGACGCATCTGGAGTCGGCGATCGTGGTAGGTCCGCAGGGCGAAGAGGCATACACGGACGATCTGAACCGGGTCAAGGTGCAGTTCATCTGGGATCGTCTGAACGGCGGAGATGAGCGGGCGTCATGCTGGGTGCGGGTCGCGCAGTCGGATGCTGGCGACGGGTATGGCGGGGTCCACATGCCGCGGGTGGGAGAAGAGGTGCTGATCGATCACGTCAGTGGCGATTGCGACCGGCCCGTGGTGATCTCTCGCATGTATAACGGCGCGACGAAACCGCAGTGGCATTCGAACGGACTGTTGTCGGGTTATAGGTCTAAAGAGTATGGCGGTAACGGCTTCAATCAACTGGTGTTGGACGACGCGACGGGCCAAAACCGCGTCCACCTGTACTCGAGTAGCTACAACTCGCACCTGCACTTGGGCTATCTGATCCAGCATTCGGACAACGCGCGTGGCGGGTTTCTCGGCAGCGGTTTCGACCTGAAATCCGATGCTTACGGTGCGATTCGGGCGGGACAAGGTTTGTATGTTTCGACGCATCCTACGTCGGCGGGACAACCCTTGAGTTCTCAGCCGGCAAGCGAGCAGTTGATCAATGCGGAAAGCGTCATCGAAGCGGTTTCCGAGGCGAGTGTCGCAGGTCAGGCCGAAAGCATGCGGACGGGCCAGGAAGCCCTGAAAAAGTTTACCGACGCAACACAGCGGAGCGTGACTGGACGCGATTCGACGGGGGGGCGAACTGCAGGCGGCGGTACGGGTAGCGCCAACGGATTTTCGACACCCATCATGCTGATGGCGAGTCCGTCGGGCATCGCACTATCGACTCCGCAGTCGACTCACATAGGCGCGGACCAGCACATCAATGTCATCAGCGGGCAGGACACCTATCTTGCTACCGGGAAATCGCTCGTAATGAGCGTCGTGGAAAAGATCAGTCTGTTCGTTCAAAAGGCTGGAATCAAGATGTTCGCGTCGAGCGGCAAGGTAGACATCCAGGCACAGAACGACGAAATGTCTCTGAGCGCGCTTAAGAATCTGACGATACGCAGTACCGACGCCCAACTGGCGTTGTCGGCGGCCCAAGATGTCAAGCTGAATAGTGTCGAAAGTCAAATTACGATCGCAGCGAAACAGGGCATCACCCTGACGAGCGGCGGTGCTTACGTGAAGATTGCCAACGGCAATATCGAACTGGGTTGCCCAGGCAGCATTATGCTCAAGTCCGGAAATTTCCATTGGGAAGGACCCGCGCAGCTATCAGATTCGGAGAACCTTTGGCCAGGCCAGATTCCCGCTAACTACAGCACGAAAGTCTTTCTGGACAAGCAACTCCAGGAGCGAATGGGTACAACGGGCGCCATTCCTTATCAGTTTGTCAGCGACAGCGGTGCGGTAGTCGCAAAGGGGACAATTGATGAATTAGGCGCAACGCAACGGGTCTACCACACCAATACCGAAGCCCTAAGTGTGCTGCTCGGAGAAAAAGGTGACTGGCTCATGACCGAGCACAATGACGACGACTGCGGTTGCGGGATCGATCATACGGCCCAAGCATCTCCAGATTTTGTTCAACTTGTGAATCAGCAACCCCATGGCACCGACGACACGGGAGCGAACGAGGACGGACAGCCGCTTCAATCGTCGATCAACACGAATTCGTCACCGCTTCCCAATGGGGAAACGAGCGAATTCCAACGCTCGCTGATTGAACATCTCGTGTTCAATGACCCGGCAATCAAACAGGCCATTTTGGATGGCGAGGACTAACGCATGAAGATCGTCGCACTCTTGTGTTTGGCGCTCTGTATTTCTGGAGCCTATGGCGCAGACACCAAACCCATCCCTGCGAATGCGGAATTGAAATTGACGGACGGTGCGAATGATGTAGCGCTGACTGGGATGACCGTAAAAGTTATCAAAGGCTACGTCGGCACGCTGACGGCTCACAGCTATGACACATTCACCAGCTACGTCCTCCCGGAAAAATCCGGCGGCGCCTGGTTACAGATACCGGTCGATCAACCTGACGGCAGCATTTCCGAATTCAGAACGGTGGAGTCCGCGGACTCAACCGTGCAGGCCGTTGCCATGTATCGCGCGGCAGGCGCACTCTACGCTGTTGTGGCGACCAAAAATGGCAGTAGCGCGCCCGATCTGTATTTAAAGCCTGCACCGATTATCTTCAAGGTTTATCGGTTCAACGGCAGCCTCGATGTGGCTCGATTCAAGCTGCAGCAGACCTCGACCAGCAAGGCGCCCTACATGGATGCAGGCGATGCGCTGGCTAAAGAATTCTTCTCGAAGTAGAGGCTACACATGTTCGTCAGAGCAACCTACGATCGCGAAAAAAGAACCGTTCACTACTTCGATGAAGATGGCAATGAAACGCTCTACATAGGCGGTTCATTTGCGTGGCGCACCAGTAATCCCGGGAACCTGACCAAGCCGCGTGCCTACGTCATGAAGTCGGCTATTGGCTACGCTCAACGCACGAGCAATGCAAAATCGTTGTTCATCATTTTCCCCGACCGCGCGGCGGGTCAGGAGGCACACCAGAGGCTGCTTAAAGACGTCTACGGCGACAGCACCATCCGCGGCATGATCACCATCTATGCACCGCCATCCGAGAACGATACCGAAGGGTATATTAGCTTGGTGACAAAGAAGGCCGGTGTTTCGTCCACTGATGTCGTCGGTTCTTTACCCGACGACAAGTTCAAAGCGGTGGCGGCGGCGATGGAGCAAAAGGAGGGCTGGGTTCCGGGGGTGATCAAGCCTCTGGGCAAACCCGTCCAGGTTCAGATGCTCGACAAGCTGAACCAGCCTTTCGCGGGACAGGCCATGCAGATCAAAGGCGCGAACGCCAGTTTTGATGCCAAAACCAATGACAACGGCGAGCTCCCCTGGATCTATAACGGCCTGCTCGGGCAGGATGTCAATATTGTCTACAAACGCGAGCAGGACGACCATGAGAACGTAGGGAAGATTTCCACGTCATCGGCGTCCAACGCCTTTACATTCAACGCCCCGTATCATCTGATCCCCACGCGTCCTCGGCTGCATGCAAAAGATGAATCCGCGCGCCCACGCATCCACATTGTCCAGCCTGGCGAAACACTGTCGTCGATCGCGACGAAGTACGGGACGACCGTTGATGCGATGGTCGGCGCAAATGGAATGAAGGATGTGAATCACATTTACGCGCACCAGCATCTCAAGGTTCCCTCGGGCGATGCTCAATCTCAGCCGGCCGATCAACCAAACGCACAGGGCACTAGCGCCAAACCACAGACGACGGTCGCGGCTGGCAAATCCACTACTGGCTCCGCCACGCACGATAGCGGCACGGCGGTGAAGAGCGCCGCGGCAGATAAGCCGCCCGCGGCAACGTCGCAGGTGGCGGCGGCCAGCACCGACGCCGTGGCGAGTAGTGGATCGAGTGCGACTGCACATCCGCCAGCCAGTGGAGCGCCTGCGGGTTCGGCCGCCACCGGCGCTGCCGCTCCCGCGGGCGTTGTACATCAGCACGCTCCAAACGGCCATCCCCAGACCGTGGTCAGCTCCCCCACGCTTGAGCCTAGTGGCGTTGCGTGGTGCAGCAGGTTTCCGGGAAGCGCATCGCTCAGTTCGCTGAACGACTCTTTCAAGGCCAAGGCAACCGCGTTTATCGGCGCAATGCGCGACGCAAACATCTCTGTGAGGGTCAATGCCGCGCTTCGACCCATCCAGCGCTCATACCTGATGTTCCATGCCTTTGAAATTGCTAAAGGGCGCGAGAGCCCGGACCGGGTGCCGCCCTATTCGGGTGTTAACATAGATTGGGTGCACCGCAAGGCCGACGGCAGTATGGATTTGGACGCGTCGGTTAAGGCCGCAAAGGAGATGTGCCGAGGCTATGGCATCAATGTCAATTCGGCGATGCAAGCCGTCGGGAGGCCTGGGCGGTCTCGCCATAATTACGGCGCGGCAGTCGACATGAATATCACCGGGTACGTGGGCAAGCGAGTCAAGGATGCGACAGGCCATGACGTCGAGCTTAGGTCATTCGCTGACCTGAAGCACGTTGGCGATGGTTATGGGGTGACCTATTATCCTCACGAAAATATGCATTGGTCTGACACGGGTCATTAATCGAGGAAAATTATGAGAAGGATCGCAGTATCGGTTTTTGTCGCTTTGTTCTGCAATTTTGCGAATGCCCAACAAACCCCGATTGTTGGCGTGTGGGAGCAGCTTCCCGTCACCGATGCTCATGGCGGACCCAATGCGGCGCGCCACAATATTGTTTTTGTCGATCGAAAAGTTGCTGATGACACGGTGTTCAGCGGACTGGTGGATGCCGGCACAAAGAACGGCGTTCTTTGTTGCGTGAAAGTCGGCAAGAACTCGTCCATCACGCTGGCGGAGTTGCTGAAAAAATATCAATGGGATAACGACATCGCAGATCACCTCAAGAAGATCACCGGCTGGAAATATATCTACGAAGCGAGCCTCGTTGATCAGTCCGCGCAGAATCCGAGGATGCGCAAGTTGGTAAAAGACTTAAGCATGCCCCCTGCTCTGTCGCCGTATTCCGCTGCTATCGTTTCGGGAAAAATCGCCAGCGAAGAAGTCGATAAGAAATTTGCCACTAGTGATGGAGCGATCTCCTTTTACACTCAATCGTTGCAGAACAAGAACGTCATTCAGTATAAATTTTCTGTCGATGGCCAGCCGGTGAAACTGACGGAAGAGATGTTTCCCGATTGATTGATGAAGCTGATTTGGCACGCGAAGATGGTATTCGATGACGTCGGGTGCCAACTCAATTGACGGGGGGATTATGACGGGAGTAATACGGGTTGGTGACCGTACCAGTTCGAATGGCGAAGTACTGGGTGGTTCGGCGAGCTGTTTCTTTATGGGGAAGGCCGTCGCAAGGATCGGGGATCCTGTGTCGTGTCCCAGGCACGGGGACAATCATATTGCCCGTGCTACGTCGCAAGCCCGCGATAAAGGCTTAGAGGTGGCGCAACACGGTGATGCATGCGAGTGTGGTTGCACGCTCATTTCGTCTCTGCCCACGGGTGGTCTTAGATAGTGCATATCGCCCCATAGTCACCTGACCGGTCGACAGCGACCGGTCCGACTGCCCCGCGCGCGCATCGGTGACGATCGCGCAGATCGGGTGCAATGTATCCGTCAGCGCATCCCGTCTTGAACGCACGCAAGCCCGGTGCGAAGGTGTAGCCATCGTAGCAACGGAGCAAGGCGATGGACGACGCAACGGGAGAGACGGCTGTACCGACGGGCGCCCGACGCCCTCGGCAAGGCGAGGCATTCTGGCGCGAGATGGTCGTGGCATGGACCGCAAGCGGACTCGGCGCGCGACGTTTCTGTCGTGAGCGGGGGCTGGCCGTCAGTACCTTCGGCCTGTGGCGCAAGAAGCTCTCGGGCGAGGCACGGGCGGAGGCGCGTCCGCTCGAACTCACGCCAGACGCGGCATTTATCGTTTCCCATCCGGACACCACACGAGCCATTCAGGCGCCGCCATCGACGGTTGACGCTCCGTCGTCTTCACGTGATCGGGTGACGTTGTCACTCTCCGGTGTTCGCATCGAGCTGACCGGCGCTCATGCCGAGCGCATCGTGCGTTTCGTGCTCGGACAGCTTGGAGGTGCACGGTGCTGATCGCAGCCGATGTCCGTGCGTATATCTGCCGTGAGCCGGTCGACATGCGCAAATCGATTGATGGGCTGTCATATCTGGTCGAACCGCTGCTTGCCCAGAACCCTGTCTCGGGCAATCTGTTCGTGTTCGTCGGCCGGGATCGCTCGAAAGTCAAATGTCTATACTGGGATCGCAGTGATCTTTTGATTCAACGCGCGATGTCGTGATAGTGCTTTATCAACAGCGATTTTGGCCTGGATGACAACTAGACAAACGGCAAGCAGGTGTCCGATTTCTTTCGCACCGTCGAATATGGTTTAGCCCCATTGGTTCAGGGCGTAATTTACCACGGAACAGGTCACGAGGAATGTGACCTGCGCTCCACGGTGTATAGAATTTTTAGGTTGCTACATCACAAACAGACGGAGTCCTCAAACATCAATATTCCCCGCCCTAAGCGCATTCGACTCAATAAACGCCCGCCGCGGCTCCACATCATCCCCCATGAGCGTCGTGAAGATGCCGTCGGCCGCAATAGCATCCTCAATCTGCACGCGAAGAAGACGACGCACGGTCGGATCCATCGTAGTCTCCCAAAGCTGCCCAGGGTTCATCTCACCGAGACCTTTATACCGCTGCTTGGAAATATTCCGTTCAGCATCAGCCAGCAGCCACTTCATAGCGCTCTTGAAGTCGGTAACCGCCATACTCCGCTCACCACGCTTGATCACCGCACCCGTACCAATCAACCCCTTAAACGTATTAGCGGTATTGATCAGCTGTTGGTAATCAGCGGTCAGCTGAAAATCCTGATCCAGCACGGAGATCTTTTGATTACCATGATGCGTCCGAGCGACGCGCAGCGAGCGCAACTCCCGCACCGGGTCATACATCGTCGTGACCTTAACCTCAGGCTTCAACGCATCATCCCGCAACTTAGCCTCAAGCGCCTTAGCCGAACCCTCAGCCGCTTCCTCACTAGACAGGTCAATCCCAACCCCATCCATCACAGCCTCAAGCGCCCCAGCGTCATACAACCGGCTCAGACGGTTAACCACAGCTTGAGCAAGCAAATAAGCCCGAGCCAACTCACCCAACGCATCCCCAGTAATCGGCGTAGCGTTTTCAGAAGCCAAAAGCTCCGACCCCTGCAACGCCAGCTTCAGGATGTGAGCATTAACCTCAGCCTCATCCTTCAAATACCGCTCATCCTTACCCGCCTTGATCTTGAACAGCGGCGGCTGCGCAATATAGATATACCCACGCTCGATCATGTCCGGCATCTGCCGATAGAAGAACGTCAGCAGCAGCGTCCGGATGTGAGCGCCGTCCACATCAGCATCGGTCATGATGATGATGCGGTGATAACGCAGCTTATCCAGGTTGTAATCTTCCTTGCCGATCCCGCAACCGAGAGCAGTAATCAAAGTCACAATCTGCTCCGAAGAAAGCAGCTTGTCATAGCGCGCCTTCTCCACATTGAGCACCTTGCCGCGCAGCGGCAAAATCGCCTGAAACTTCCGGTCACGCCCCTGCTTTGCCGAGCCGCCTGCCGAGTCGCCCTCGACGATATAAATCTCCGACTTCGCCGGGTCCTTCTCCTGACAATCCGCCAGCTTCCCAGGCAAACCGACGCCATCCAGAACGCCCTTGCGCCGCGTCATTTCACGCGCCTTCCGAGCCGCATCCCGAGCCCGCGCAGCATCAACAATCTTGCCGCAAATGATCTTCGCGTCGTTCGGCGTTTCCAGCAGGAATTCTTCGAGCGCCTTCGCGACCACATCCTCCACCGGCGCGCGCACTTCCGACGACACCAGCTTGTCCTTGGTCTGCGCGCTGAACTTCGGCTCCGGCACCTTCACCGACAGCACGCACGAGAGCCCTTCGCGCATGTCATCGCCGGACGTCTCGACCTTCGCTTTCTTCGCGACTTCGTGATCGTTGATGTACTTGTTCAACACGCGCGTCATCGCCGCCCGCAACCCGGTCAGGTGCGTGCCGCCGTCGCGCTGCGGAATGTTGTTCGTGAAGCACAGCACGTTTTCGTTGTAGCTGTCGTTCCACTGCATCGCCACTTCCACGCCCACGCCGTCCTTCTCGCCGCTGATGTGGAAAATGTTCGGGTGCAGCACGCTCTTGTTCTTGTTGATGTACTCAACAAAACCCTTCACGCCGCCCACAAACGCGAAATCTTCTTCCTTGCCGCTGCGTTGGTCGGTCAGGCGAATCCGCACGCCGTTATTCAGGAACGACAGTTCGCGAATCCGCTTGGCCAGAATGTCGTAATGATATTCGACATTGCCGAAGATCGTGTCGTCAGCCAGGAAGTGCACTTCGGTGCCGCGGTTCTCGGTGTCGCCGATCACCTGAATCGGCGACACGGCCACGCCGTCGATCTCTTCGATCACGCGGTTCTGGGGCACGCCACGGTGAAACTCCATGAAGTGCTTCTTGCCGTCGCGGCGCACCGTGAGCCGCAGCCACGCGGAGAGCGCGTTCACGCACGACACGCCCACGCCGTGCAGGCCGCCGGACACCTTGTAGCTGTTCTGGTCGAACTTGCCGCCGGCGTGCAGCTCGGTCATCACGATTTCAGCGGCGCTGCGCTTCGGATCGTGCTTGTCGTCCATCTTGAGACCGGTCGGCACACCGCGGCCATTGTCGGTGATGGAAATCGAGTTGTCCGCGTGGATGATCACCTGGATATCGTTGCAGTGCCCGGCCAACGCTTCGTCGATCGAGTTGTCCAGCACTTCGAATACGAGGTGATGCAGACCGGTGCCGTCCGATGTATCCCCGATGTACATCCCGGGACGCTTGCGCACCGCCTCCAGACCTTCGAGGATCTGAATCGACGAGGCGCCGTAGCTGTTATCGGGTTGCGAATTGTTCAGTTCAGTCATGGATTTTTTCCGGTTCTGCGTTACTGCAAGGTTGCTGCTCGGGACTTTTCAAAACACCATAAAAACGCCAAAGGGGCGCTGCGCCCCTTGGTGTGTTCTTGGTTTTTGGACGCGTTAGATGCGCATCGGCATCACGACGTATTTGAATTCGTCGTTCTCGGGAATCGTGATCAACGCGCTGGAGCTGGCGTCGCCCAGGCTCACTTGCAACATGTCGACCTTCAGGTTCGCGAGCACGTCGAGCAGATACGTGACGTTGAACCCGATATCGACGCTGTCGCCGTCGTATGCGATTTCCAGTTCTTCCTGCGCCTCTTCCTGATCGGCGTTGGTCGACATGATCTTCAACTGGCCCGGCTCGATGATGCAGCGCACGCCCTTGAATTTGTCCGAGGTCAGAATTGCGGCGCGTTGCAGCGAACGCTGCAGTTCTTCACGGCCGATCACGAACTGATTCTTGTGCGACTTCGGAATCACGCGCTGGAAGTCGGGGAATTTGCCTTCCACCAGCTTCGACACCAGTTCCACCTGGCCGAAAGTGAACTTCACCTGCGTGGGCGCGATGTCGATCTTCAGCGTGTCGTCGATGTCTTCCAGCAGGCGCTGCAGTTCCAGAATCGTCTTGCGCGGAATGATCACTTCCTGGCGCGCGAACGAGCCTTCGATCTTCATCGACGAGAACGCCAGACGGTGGCCGTCGGTCGCGACCGCCATCAGCTGGTCGCCGTCCACCACCAGCAGCATGCCGTTCAGGTAGTAGCGGATGTCTTGCTGGGCCATCGAGAAATGGACCATGCCGAGCAGCTGGCGGAACGTCTTTTGGGGAACCACCAGGTTCGCGCCGTAGTCTTTAGCCTGAGCGACGGTCGGGAACTCGTCGGCCGCCAGGGTTTGCAGCGCAAAGCGGCTCTTGCCGGATTGCACGGTCAAACGCTTGTCGTTCAGCGTGAGCGTGACCTGCCCGTCGGGCATGGCGCGCAGAATGTCGAGGAGCTTTCTTGCTGCCACGGTGGTGGCGACCGAATCGCCGCCCACGCCGAAATCCGCGCGCGTGGTGATCTGCAACTCGAGGTCGGTCGACAGGAACGACACGTCCGGGCCGTTCTTGGTAATCAGCAAATTGGCGAGGATCGGCAACGTATGGCGGCGTTCGACGATGCCGCTCACGGTTTGCAGCGGCCTGAGGAGGTTATCGCGTTCGGTCTTGACCAGTTGCATAGAGTTCCTTCGTTGATATGACGGCCTGCGCGCCTTGCCAGGCAGCTTTCCAGCACGCAAGCCGTGGCTCCCCGCCGGCGCCACGCAGCGCCTGTCACGGCGTGAAATCCGCCCGCGGCCGCCGGGCGGTTAAACCTGTATTGTGCCTGAAAACGGAACCGCCTCACTAAAATGGGGGCGAGTTTGGAAATAAACAGGTCGATTTTTCCGTCCGGGCCGCTTAGCCCTTCAGGGTCTGCTCCAGCACGTGCAGTTCGTGGTTCAGTTGCGCGTCCTTGCTGCGCTCGTCGGCAATCTTGCGCACCGCGTGCAGCACCGTGGTGTGATCGCGCCCACCGAACAATTCGCCGATTTCGGGCAAACTTTTCTGCGTCAGTTCCTTCGCCAGATACATCGCGATCTGCCGCGGCCGCGCGATGTTCGCCGGACGCTTCTTCGAATACATGTCGGCCACTTTGATGCTGTAGAAGTCGGCCACCGTCTTCTGGATGTTTTCCACGGAAATCTGCCGGTTTTGCACCGTCAGCAGGTCTTTCAGCGCTTCTTTCGTCAGTTCGATGGTGATTTCGCGGCCGTGGAACTTCGAGTACGCGAGAATCTTGCGCAGCGCGCCTTCGAGCTCACGCACGTTCGAGCGCAAATGTTTCGCGACGAAGAACGCGACGTCTTCGTTCAGGCTCACGAACTCCGATTGCGCCTTGCGCATCAGAATCGCGACGCGCATTTCCAGTTCGGGCGGCTCGATCGCCACCGTCAGGCCGGAGTCGAAGCGCGAGATCAGGCGGTCGTCGATGCCCGAAATTTCCTTCGGGTACGTGTCACTGGTGATGATCACCTGCGCCTTGTTCGCGACCAGCGCCTCGAACGCATAGAAGAATTCTTCCTGCGTGCGCGACTTGCCTGAGAAAAATTGAATATCGTCGATCAGCAGCAGGTCGAGCGAGTGGTAGTAGCGCTTGAAGTCGTCGAACGCCTTGCGCTGGTACGCCTTCACCACGTCGGACACATATTGTTCCGCGTGGATGTAGCGAATCCGCGCGCCGGCCTTGTCCATCAGGAGCTGGTTGCCGATCGCGTGGATCAGGTGGGTCTTGCCGAGACCCACGCCGCCGTACAGGAACAGCGGGTTGTACGAGATGCCCGGATTGTCCGCGACCTGGATCGCCGCGGCGCGCGCCAGCTGGTTGGCCTTACCGGTCACGAAATTGTCGAAGGTGAGCACAGGGTTCAGCTTCGAACGCTCGTACATCGAGTCGTTTTCGCCGCTGTTGGCGCTCACGCTCTGGCCCGGACGCCACGTGCGGCGGGCGGCAGCGGCTTCGTTGGCGTCGAGGCTCGGTAGGTCGAGGTCGGCGGAATCTTCGGCTGCAGCCGCCGATGCGCGGGCGTTCGCATTCTGCTGCGCAGCCGCGTTGACGCCGCCGGCGCGAGCGGCCTGCGCCGCTTGCACGGCGCCCACCGCTGCGTCCACCGCGGCAACGGCCATGTTGCCGCCCATCGGCGCGGACAAAACCGGACGCCCCGGCGCCGCTGCCGCCGGGGCGCGCATGCCTGCTTTGGGGTCCAACACGAATTGCACGTCGACCGGTGCGTGCCAGAAATCGCGGGCCATATCCGCGATGCGGCCGGAGAACTGGCTCTTGACCCAGTCGAGCTTGAAGCGGTTCGGCGCAGCGATGCTGAGCGTGTTCGCAGCGGCGTCGAAGGCGACCGGGGCCAACGGTTTGATCCACGTCACGTACTGCTGGGGCGTAAGCTCACGCTCCAGCAATGCGGAACAGTGTTGCCAGAAATCGTTCATCGAGTTGCTGTCGTTATGGTGTGCACGGCGGTTCGCCGCTGCCACTGTCGCGCGCACGCAACAAGGCCCTGAGCAGCCAGGCGTAACGGCTCCAGGCGCTTGTTCCACAAGGGTTTGCGGGGCAAGCGAGCCGGAGCGGCGTGCAGGATTCTTGGAAAGTAAGGCGAGATTCTAACGCCAAATCGGACCCGAAAGGGAGTTATCCACAGGGACTGATCACTTGACAAAGCGCGCCGGGCCCGCGGCCGAACCAGGCTAAACTATTGACGCCCAACAGAAAACCGGTTTAAATAGCGGGTTCCGCGAAAACCAATTCAGTGAACCTCCGGCCATTGCGCTTTCAGCGATGATCGCGCGGTTATTTTTCGATCAAGTGAGAGCAACATGAAACGTACTTACCAACCTTCAGTTACCCGTCGCAAGCGCACCCACGGCTTCCGCGTTCGCATGAAGACCGCAGGTGGCCGCAAGGTCATCAACGCACGTCGCGCGAAGGGCCGCAAGCGCCTCGCCATCTAAGGCAGGCGAGCGGATTGCGCGCTGTGACCGAAGCCCGCGGTGAAGCGGGAACGGCTGGGGCGCAGCAGCAGGGCTCGGTTCCGTTGCGAGCGCAAGCCGACTTCCCCAAAGCCGCGAGGCTGCTAAAAACGGATGAATTTTCATCCGTTTTTCGTTTGCGACCGTGGCGCCGCACCGCGCACTTCGTGGTGTACGGCCGGCCCACCGGCAAAGACGCTCGCCTGGGTCTCGTGATCGGCAAGAAGTATGCGCCGCGCGCGGCCACGCGTAATCTGGTACGTCGAATCGCACGTGAAGCCTTCCGGCTGCGGCGCGCCGAATTCGGCGGTTGGGATGTGCTGCTGCGTTTGCACACGCGCTTCGACAAGAAGGCTTTGCCGAGCGCCTCGTCGCCGCCGTTGAAGGCGCTGTGCCGCAGTGAAATCGAGGCGCTGCTCGACAAGGCAGCGCGCGAAATTGTCCGTCGCGAGGCGCCGCCCGCGGAAGCGCCCAAGACGGAATGACGCTCAAGTGACCGCCCATACCGCAGCGTTGGCAGCGCTGCTGCGCGGGCGTCGCCCGGTACTCCACGTTGCGCGGCGCTGTCAGGCCGCACCAGCCATGCAAACGGTACTCATCGCTTTACTGCGTTTCTACAAGATTGCCGTGAGCCCCATGCTCGGCAACCGGTGCCGTTTTTACCCTTCCTGCTCTGATTACGCGCGCGAAGCAATCCAGTATCATGGCGCCGCGCGCGGGACTTATCTCGCCGCCAGGCGTATTTGCCGCTGCCACCCGTTTTCCGCGGGCGGCATCGATCTCGTCCCGCCTCCCACTTCTGAAAAGCGCTGACGCGCCGTTCCATCGACACTGAGACAACGCATGGATATCAAACGCACCGTCCTATGGGTCATCTTCTTCATGTCAGCGGTCATGCTGTTCGACAACTGGCAACGCGACCACGGACGCCCGTCGATGTTCTTCCCGAGCGCCACGCCGACCAAGGCCGTCGGTAGCGCCGAACCGGGAACCACGACGCCGGGAACCCAGCCCGCCGATCTGCCGGCCACCAATGCAGCAGCGCCGGGCAACGCGCCGGCGGCAACGCAGTCGCAACTGATCAAGTTCAGCACCGACGTCTATAACGGCGAGATCGACACCCGCGGCGGCACGCTGTCGAAGCTGTCGCTCGTCAAGCAAGGCGACGGCAAGCAGTCGGAGCTGGTGATCACGCTGTTCGACCGCACCGCGAACCACACGTATCTGGCGCGCACGGGTCTGCTCGGCGGCGACTTCCCGAACCATAACGACGTCTACACGCCGGTGCCGAACCAGCCGCACGAACTGACGGGCGACGCCAAGTCGTTCCAGATCAGCTTCGAGTCGCCGGTCAAGGGTGGCGTGAAGGTCATCAAGACCTACACGTTCACGCGCGGCAGCTACGTGATCGGCGTCGATACGAAGATCGAGAACGTCGGCACGGCGCCGGTGAGCCCGTCGGTCTATATGGAACTGGTGCGCGACAGCCAGCCGGTGGAAACGCCGCGCTTCTCGCACACGTTCATCGGACCGGCTGTCTACACCGATCAGCATCACTTCCAGAAGATCGACTTCAGCGACATCGACAAGAACAAGGCAACCTACGCGAACACGGCCGACAACGGCTGGATCGCGATGGTGCAGCATTACTTCGCGTCGGCGTGGGTTCCGCAGCAGGGCGCGAAGCGCGATATTTACGTCGAGAAGATCGATCCGGCGCTGTATCGCGTCGGTGTGAAGCAGCCGGTGGCGACGATCGCCCCGGGCCAGTCGGTCGACGTCGCGGCACGCCTGTTCGCCGGTCCTGAAGAAGAGCGCATGCTGGAAGGCGTCGCACCGGGCCTCGAACTCGTGAAGGACTACGGCTATGTGACGATCATCGCGAAGCCGCTCTTCTGGCTGCTCGAGAAGATCCACAGCTATGTCGGCAACTGGGGCTGGGCGATCGTGCTGCTCACGCTGTTGATCAAGGCGGTGTTCTTCCCGCTGTCGGCGGCGAGCTACAAGTCGATGGCGCGCATGAAGGCGATCACGCCGCGCATGCAGGCGCTGCGCGAACGCTTCAAGGGCGATCCGCAGAAAATGAACGCCGCGCTGATGGAGCTGTACAAGACCGAAAAGGTCAATCCGTTCGGCGGCTGTCTGCCGGTCGTGATCCAGATTCCGGTGTTCATCTCGCTGTACTGGGTGCTGCTGTCGTCGGTGGAAATGCGCGGCGCGCCGTGGATTCTGTGGATTCACGATCTGTCGCAACAGGATCCGTTCTTCATCCTGCCGGTGCTGATGGCCGTCTCGATGTTCCTGCAGACCAAGCTGAACCCGACGCCGCCGGACCCGGTTCAAGCCAAGATGATGATGTTCATGCCGATCGCGTTCTCGGTCATGTTCTTCTTCTTCCCGGCGGGTCTCGTGCTGTACTACGTCGTGAACAACGTGCTGTCGATCGCCCAGCAGTACTACATCACGCGGATGATGGGCCAGTCGAAGACGAAAGCGGCCTGACGATGTCAGTGGCGGGCGGCAGTAGCGCCCGCCGGTTGTCGGAAACTGAAGAAGCCAGCTGAAAAGCCAGCCGCAAAAAAGCCGCCCGGTTCGCGCCGGGCGGTTTTTTATTGGGCTTCAGGGTTCGCCGTCTATTTGATCGTCAGCACCGCCATACAATTCGGTGATCATTTCTTCGACCAGATTTCGCTGACGCGGCGGCAATCCCGCGAGCCTCGAAGCAAGCTCAATCATTTCAGGCGACAGCGGATATTTCTCGCCGCGCGCGAGCGGTTTGACCTTGCCCACAGGCGGTGGCCCGTAATGCAGCCAATGGACATCCTTTTGCAACCAGGTGGCCAAAACCTGCAACTTATCGGGCTTCGGAATCGTCGACCCTGCGAGCCATTTGTGGGCGGTTTGCGGCGAGACAGCGGGGCCGCTGCTATAGAGCAGATTGAATTTCCTGGCTAAATCTGTCCCACCCTTAATATCTTTAGGGAGTGAGTCTTTCAGCCGTTTGGCGAAAGCTACTTTTTCTTTGGAGGTCGGCATGGCCCGATTGTGCAATTCAGCGCATAATCAGTGGACAACCGTTCACGCTATACTTTAGCGTAAATAGGCTATTTTTAGCCTGAAATGGCCATCAAATAACGCTTTTCGCGATTTCGTCGAATATCGCTTTTTCCTTCTGCAGCATGGACTTCAGAGGTTTATGCGCGTCAAGGAGTCGCCAGCGCGTCTTAATCCATCTTAGCTTATTTGAGATAAATCCTTATTTGTCTGATGAGCTGCGCAGAGCCTTAGGAGTCCCTTGCCCTTGAAGGTGCGCGCGCGAGTGCCCGCGTTACAATGCCCGGCGCCCACTGGCGGGCGTTTCAATCTCTTCTGATAGCTTCCTTCCCATGCTCACCACCGATTCCGATCCGATTGTCGCCATTGCCACCGCGCCCGGCCGAGGAGGTATCGGAGTCGTTCGGATTTCGTTTGGCCGCGCAGCCGAAACGGCGGCCCAGCCGCTGATGCAAGCGCTCACCGGCCAGACGCTCGCACCGCGCCACGCCAGCTACGTGCCGTTCCTCGATGACAGCGGCAACGCGCTCGATCGCGGCATCGCGCTGTACTTTCCCGCGCCGCACTCCTACACCGGGGAGCATGTGCTCGAACTGCAAGGTCACGGCGGCCCGGTCGTGCTGCAACTGGTCTTGCAGCGTTGCATCGACGCCGGCCGCGCGTTCGGTCTGCGTCTGGCCGAGCCGGGCGAGTTCACGCGCCGCGCGTTTCTCAACGACAAGCTGGATCTGGCGCAGGCCGAAGCCGTTGCCGATCTGATCGAGGCCAGCACCGAGGCCGCCGCGCGCTCGGCGGGGCGTTCGCTCGACGGCGCGTTTTCGCGCGACATTCACGCGTTGGTCGAAGAGGTGATCACGCTGCGGATGCTGGTCGAAGCGACGCTCGACTTCCCGGAAGAAGAAATCGACTTCCTCGAAGCCGCGGATGCCCGCGGCAAGCTCGCGCGGATTCGCGAGCGGCTCGCGCACGTGCTGAGCGAAGCGCGGCAAGGGGCATTGCTGCGTGAGGGCTTGTCGGTGGTGCTCGCGGGGCAGCCGAATGTCGGCAAGTCGTCGCTGCTGAACGCGCTGGCCGGCGCGGAACTGGCCATCGTCACGCCGATCGCCGGCACGACACGCGACAAGGTCGCGCAGACCATCCAGATCGAAGGCATTCCGCTGCACGTGATCGACACCGCCGGCCTGCGCGATACCGAGGACGAAGTGGAGAAGATCGGCATCGCACGCACGTGGAGCGAGATCGAACGCGCGGACGTGGTGCTGCATCTGCTCGACGCAAGAACCGGCATGACCGCCGAAGACGAGACGATCGCCGGCCGCTTTCCGGGCGGCGTGCCGGTGGTGCGGGTGCTGAACAAAACCGATCTGACTGATTTGGCGCCGGAGGTGAAATCGCTCAGCACGGCGGCAGACGTCGATCTGAGCGAGGTGCGGCTGTCGGCGAAACAAGGCGACGGCGTCACGCTGCTGCGCCAGGAACTCTTGCGGATCGCCGGCTGGCAAGCCGGCGCGGAGAGCGTGTATCTCGCGCGCGAGCGGCATCTGATCGCGCTGCGCGAGGCAGAGGAGCATCTGGCGACGGCCGCCGCACACGCCGATCAGAACTCGCAGGCGCTGGATCTCTTCGCTGAAGAGCTGCGTCTCGCACAGGACCAGTTGAACTCGATCACCGGTGAATTCAGTTCGGACGACTTGCTCGGCGTGATTTTCAGCAGGTTCTGTATCGGCAAGTAGAGAGTTTCCGAATTTTGCAGGGACAAACCCGATAGGACTGGCATATAAGCCACATCACGCACTACTTCCGAAAACGTTCGACCGAGCTTCGTTGACCAAAAACAGCCCAAATCTTTGGTACACAGCGGGTACACGGTTTAGAATCGCGTCTGTCCGTGAGTCAACGATTCGAGAATGCCAAAACTAGCCGCGCCCCTAACCGAAACTCAGATACGTGCGCTAGAACCGCGCGCGACCCGATATTCAGTAGCCGACGGCAACGGCCTGGTCATCGAAGTCATGACGACCGGCACAAAAGTCTGGCGTTTCCGTTATTCGCTCAACGGCAAGCGGCAGCCGCTCGTCACGATCGGCGACTACAGAATGATCTCGCTGCGGGTCGCCCGCGCGAAGGCGCAAAAGTACGCCGAAATGGTCGCAAGCGGCGTCTCGCCGGTGGCCACGGCGCGCAGAGACCGTGGCGCGGAAAGCAAGGCGGACGTTCTGCGAGAGGGCGCGGAGCTCTATCTCGCGACGGAGATGGCCGGCAAGTCGGAAGAATATCAACGCACCACGCGGCGGGCACTGGAAAAGGACGTGTTGCCCTCGATTGGCGGCAAGCCGATAAAAGCCGTGACTGCCGACGACATCCTCGCGATATGCGACACGATCAAAAGCCGTGGCTCCCCAAAAATGGCGCTGCATACGCGCAATGTGGTGAAGCGGCTCTATGAGTATCTGATCGCCCGCCAACTCGCGACGACAAACCCCGCGCAGGTCATTGCGGCTCGCTCCATAGCTACATCGGACAGCCGCACCCGCGTCCTCTCCCCAGACGAAATCGGCACGATGCTCCGTTCGATTTACGCATCGAGTATCCGGAGACCGCTGAAGCTAGCCTTGCATCTTCTGGTGCTGACGATGGTTCGAAAGTCCGAACTCGTCGAGTCGACGTGGTCCGAATTCGACCTGGACACAGCGCTCTGGACGATTCCGGCCGCGCGAATGAAGAAAGACCGGGGCCACGACGTGTATCTCCCGCACCAGGCGGTTGCGATGCTTCGGGAGTTGCGCGGCGGCACGGCTAGTCGAAATTTCGTATTCCCGACAGTCAGGGGCGACAACCGGCCCATCGCGAAGAGCACCCTCAATCAAGCCGTCAAGGCACTCGGACTCGACGTGGAACATTTCGTTTTGCATGACTTTCGGCGCACCGCGTCGACACATTTGCGCGAGTTGGGACAGCCATCAGGCGCGATCGAAAAGACCTTGGCGCATACGATCAAGGACACCGCAAGCGTCAATGGCGTGGAAGATGCCGCCGAGCGGCGCGGGATCTTGCAGCTCTGGGCAGACTTCGTCGATACCCAGATCCAGGGCGGCCGAAATGTAGGGACAGGCCCGTTCTGATGGCATCCGACAGATAGGGCGTTGCCCACCTTACCGAAGACAGTTCCCATTCGATGGTTGGTACACAGCGGCATAAAAACCATATGCAAGGTGTTGTAGAAAAAAGAAAATTTATCTCCCCACTAGGTTCCTATCGCGTCGGTAACAACGCGTTCACGCTCTCATCACTTTCAACGCACAGCGCCCTTTTCTCTCGCCATTCATCGCCTAAACTGAAGCATGCGCGCAACCCGATACGGAGGCTCCCATGTCTGAATCGTTGATGGCTTATTTGCTGGGACCCCTGGTGATGCTGATGGTCGGCGTTGCGATCTGGGCTGCGTCGCACTATAGCCACAAGACAAGGCCGGAACGCCTGGAGCGCTGGCTCGATACGCACTATGCGGAATGGTTGCATCACAAACACTGAGCACCGCACGAAATAAAAAGGCCGTCGCATGCCGCGACGGCCTTTTTGTGTAGCGCGCGATTATCATCGCCGGCTCGCCCCACCTATCCGCCTGTTTACCACCCCGGCGGAGGCTCCTGCGGATAACCATAGTACTGTCCGGGCGGCGGCGCACCGCACGCGACGTACGCACGCTGGTACTGGTCATAGCAGTATCCCGGCGGCGGCCCCGCATAGACAGGAGCCGGTTGATACACCGGTTGCGCGTAGACAGGCTGCTGGTAAGCCACCACCGGCGCCGGATTCAAAGCGGACGTCACCACAGCGCCGAGCAATGCACCGCCGATCAGCGCGCCGACCACATCGCCGCCATTGCCATGAGCCGACGCTTGTCCGGTCACACTCAGACTTCCGACCATCAACAACGCCACTGCAATCTTTTTCATGTCTGACTCCCCGCCGTTTAGGCATGAAACAGATTGTGTATGGCGCGCGCGGAAATAGATGCTGCAAGTGGTAACGGGGAATTACCGGTGTAACGCTGAAACCGCTCTTCAAAGCCGTTGCTGTCGCCTTTGCAAGACCATCGCAACCCACCTCCATTCCCCCGATCAATGTAGAATTCGCCGCATAAGCCGTCAGGAAAATCTGACGAATGCAAAGCTTTCCGATCCTCCAATTCACCTGACAAATCAGCTTCGACAGGCGCAGCGTCGACAAGCGGGCGGGCGCCGAGACCAAGCCAAGAAAGTAAGGGGCGTGCGCGTGAAACAGTGGACCATCCGGCAACGGATTCTGTGCAGCTTCGGCATCGTGCTGATCGTGATGCTGGCCATGGCAATCGTCACCTTCGAACAGCTCGGCGGCATCGACCGCGACGCGAAGAGTCAGCAGCAGGATTCCATGCCGGGCCTCTACTACGCGACCGCGATGCGCACAGCGTGGCTCGAGAACTACACGGTCACCCAGCGCCTCATCTACCTGGACGAGGACGCCGAGTCCGTCAAGCGCGACACCGCGCGTCTGACCGAAACCCAGCAGACGCTTCAAAAGCTCCTCAACGACTACAGCACCACTGTCTTCCGCCAGACCGACCGCGACCTCTTCAACGATTTCCGGCAGCAGCACACGCAGTTCCTGTCCATCCAGACCACACTGGTGAATGCGCTGGCGGGTTCGAAAGAGAACGCCAGGCGCATCTTCAACACGCAACTCACGCCGATCTGGGAGAGCGGCCGGGTGGCAGTGCTCAAGATCGTTGACGACAACAAGAGCGTCGCCGACCAATCCGCCGAGAGCATCCGCAACTCGGTCGAGACCACCCGCATCGTGCTGCTCGTGATGCTGCTGGTCGCCGCGGCCGTTGCCGCGCTGGCAGGCCTCTGGCTGCTGCGCGCGGTCACCACGCCGATGGCCAAGGTGCTGCAAGTCGTCGACATCATGCGCACCGGCGATCTCACGCAACGTCTGCAACTGAACCGCGCCGACGAAATCGGCGCGCTCGAAGCCGGCTTCAACCGGATGACCGACGAACTGACCGCTCTCGTCGGCCAGGCGCAGAAGTCGGCGGTGCAGGTCACCACGTCGGTCACGGAAATCGCCGCGACGGCCCGCGAGCAGCAAGCCACGGCGAACGAAACCGCGGCGACCACCACCGAGATCGGCGCGACCTCCCGAGAAATCTTCGCGACCTCGCGCGATCTGCTGCGCACGATGAACGAAGTCTCCGAAGTCGCCGGCCAGTCGGCGGCGCTCGCGGGCACCGGTCACGCCGGTCTCACGCGCATGGAGGAAACCATGCGCCTCGTGATGGAGGCGGCCGGTTCGGTCAACGCGAAGCTTGCGATCCTCAACGAGAAGGCCAGCAACATCAACCAGGTCGTCGCCACCATCACCAAGGTTGCGGACCAGACCAACCTGCTGTCGCTGAATGCGGCGATCGAAGCGGAAAAAGCCGGCGAATATGGCCGCGGCTTCGCGGTCGTGGCGACGGAAATCCGCCGTCTCGCCGATCAGACAGCGGTGGCGACCTACGATATCGAACAGATGGTCAAGGAGATCCAGTCGGCGGTGGCCGCGGGTGTGATGGGCATGGACAAGTTCTCCGAGGAAGTGCGGCGCGGCATGCTCGACGTGCAGAGCGTCGGCGGCCATCTCACGGAGATCATCCAGCAGGTGCAGGCGCTCGCGCCGCGCTTCTCGATGGTCAACGAAGGCATGCAGACGCAAGCCACCGGCGCCGAGCAGATCACCCAGGCGCTGACGCAGCTGTCGGAAGCCGCGCAGCAAACGGCCGAGTCGTTGCGCCAGTCGACCCAGGCCATCGACGACCTGACACACGTCGCAAATAGCCTGCGCACCGGCGTGTCGCGCTTCAAGGTGCAAGCCTGACGCGCCACAGCGGGCTCATTGACACGAACGCCCGCACTCACACTCACGCACGCGCCGATGCTCTTCATCCTCTTCACGCTCGATAGCGAACGCTATGTGATCGACGCGACGCAGGTGGAGCGCCTGATGCCGCTCGCACCGCAGCCGCCGAAGGCGATCCCCGGCGCGCCGCCGTGGGTCGCGGGCGTGCTCGAGCACGAAGGCGCGCCGCTGCCGGTGATCGACTTGCCGGCGCTCGCGCTCGGCCGCCCCGCCGCCCAGCTGATGTCCACCCGCGTCGTGCTGGTGCGCTATCCGCACGCGGGCACGGTGCGCCTGCTCGCGCTGCTGCTCGAAGGCGCGACGCGCACCATCCGTCTCGATGCCGAGGCGTTCCACGACGCCGGCATCGACATGCCGCACGCGCGCTATCTCGGCCCCGTGGCGAGCGAAGCAGGCACGCTGGTGCAATGGATTCGCGTCGAGCATCTGCTGCCCGACGACGTCAAAGCGCTGCTGTTTCCGGAGGCGCACGCATGAACGCGCACCACGACAACGCGCCGCTTTATCGGCGCTTCGCCGATCTGCTGCATCGAACCATCGGGCTCGACGCGGCCTCGGTCGGCCACAGCGCGATCGAGCGCGCGGTCGATCTGCGCGCCGCCGCCTGGTGCGCGGACGGCCACGCCGACGCCACGCTCGCCAACTACTGGGAAGCGGCGCAGGCATCACCCGCGATGGTGCAGGCGCTGATCGAAACGGTCATCGTGCCGGAGACCTGGTTCTACCGCGACGCGGACGCGTTCAAGGCGCTTGCGCGACTCGCGCATGAACGCCTGTATCAGCGCGGCACGGGGATGCCGCTGCGCATCCTGAGCCTGCCGTGCTCGACCGGCGAAGAGCCGTACACGATCGCGATGACCCTGCTCGACGCCGGTATCGACGGCGCGCACCTGCGCATCGACGCGATGGATATCAGCGAACGCTCGCTCGCCGTCGCGCAGCGCGCCGTGTACGGGCGCAACTCGTTTCGCGGCAACGCATTCCCGTTTCGCGACGCCCACTTCGCGCGCACCGAGGACGGCTGGCAGCTCGCACCGCGCATCGTCGAAGCTGTGCGTTTTTCGCGTGCGAATCTGATGCAACTCGACGTATCGGCGCTCGGCGTCTACGACTTCGTGTTCTGCCGCAACTTGCTGATTTACTTCGACCGCGAGGCGCAGCAAACAGCGCTGCAAGCGCTCAACGGCGTGCTCGCCGAAAACGGCACGCTATTCGTCGGGCCGTCCGAAACCGGCCTGCTGATGCGCTACGGCATGCAGTCCGCGAAGATTCCGCTGGCGTTCGCCTTCCATCGCGCTACGCCCGCTGAAGCGCAGCGCGGCGCCTGGCACACCGCGCCGCTCGCCACCGCCGCGGCTCTCGCGATGACGCATTCGCCCGTGCCCGTTCCCGCGCTGGCGCCAGTGCAGGTGTTTTCGGCGCAGCCTTTCGCATGGCCTGATCCGGTTGCACGCGCGCCGTTCAACGGCGTCGCGCAGCAAACGCCCAAGCCGCCCAAGCCGCGAAAGGTCAGTTCGCCGCCCCTCGATCTCACGCCGCCGCAAACCACATCGCCCGCCAATGCCGCACGCGACACGTTGCAGGCCGCGCACGCGCTGGCCGATGCCGGCCGCCTCACCGAAGCCGCCCATGCGATCACCGTCTACCTGGAACAGCATGCGCCGCACGCCGACGCGTTCTATCTGCTCGGCGTCCTCGCCGACGCCAACGGCGATGCGAACCAGGCGCGCGGCCACTATCGCAAGGCGCTGTACCTCGATCCGCAGCATGCGGAAGCCTTGGCGCATCTGGCGACGCTGCTCGAACTCGAAGGCGACCGCGCCGGCGCGCGTCTGCTGATGCAACGTGCGTCGCGTGCACAAGGAGCGCAACGTGGCTGACGATCTCGCGGTGCCGTTCGACGATTGCTGGAATCGCATCGGGGTGCGCGGCGATTCGTCGTGCGAGCGTCTTGTCGAATACGTGCGTTGCCTGAATTGCCCGGTGTTCGAAACCGCGGCGGCCAGGTTGCTGGAGCGCCCCATTCCGCTCGTGGATCTCGCGCGGCTTGACGTCGGCGCGCTCACTCGACAAATCACGCAGCAAACCGCGCAAGGCGCGACCGAAAGTTTCCTGATCTTTCGCATCGGCGACGAATGGCTCGCGCTGCCCACGCCGATCTTCAAGCGCATCGTGCAGACGCGGCCGATTCATACGCTGCCGCACCGGCAGCATCGCGCGGTGCTGGGCGTCGTGAACGTGCAGGGCGATCTACTGGTGTGCCTGTCGCTCGCGCGTCTGCTCGGTTTCGAGCCGGACACCGCCGCGCGCGACCAAAAGGCGCGACCCGAAGCGCGTCAAGATCTGCCGCGCCTGCTGGTGGTCTCGCGCGCCGAAGAGCACGCGGTGTATCCCGTCGATCAGGTCGACGGCGTGCACCGGATCGCACTCTCCACATTCTGCCCGCCGCCCGCCACGCTGTCGCACGCCGCCGCCGCGCATACGCGCGCGGTCGCGCCGTGGCGCGGCATGACGGTCGGCCTGCTCGACGCCGACGCGCTGTTCGACACCTTGAACCGGAGTCTCGGATGACGGACGACCCACGGCGCCCGTCGCTGATCGATCTGTTCCGCGAAGAAGCGCGGACCCAGGCGCGCGTGCTCAACGACGGCCTGCTCGCGCTCGAGCGCGCACCGCGCGACGCCGCGGCGCTGGAGGCCTGCATGCGCGCCGCCCATTCGCTGAAGGGTGCGGCGCGCATCGTCGGGGTGCAGGTCGGCGTCGAACTCGCGCACGCAATGGAGGACTGCTTCGTCGCCGCCCAGGAAGGGCGTGCCCTGCTCGACGCCGCGTGGATCGATGAACTGCTGCGCGGCGTCGATCTGGTCGCGCGCATCGGCAACGATGAAGACGAATCGGCGCGCGACGGGGTCAGCGCGTGCGTGGCGTCGTTGCAGGCGCGCATGGCGGGTACCGTGCCGCATGGGGTGGCGGCAGGGGCAGCGACGCGGCGCGAGGTTCCGCCGCCGGCCGTCTCACTGCTTCTGGAAACACCCGAACCGCCAGCCGCATCCGTCGCCGATGACATCGCGATCAACCTGCTCGCCGACGCCCTGCGCGCCGAAGCGCCACCCGCTGAAGTCACGCCGGCCACCACGCTCGCCTCGGCCGACGGCGCCGGCCCGGTGAACGAACCCGGCCGCATGCTGCGCGTGCGCGCCGACAACCTCGACCGCCTGCTGTCCCTGTCCGGCGAATCGCTGGTCGAATCGCGCTGGCTCAAACCGTTCGCGCAATCGATGCTGCGCGTCAAACGTGTCCAACGCGACAGCAACCGCGCGCTGGATCAGCTGCACGAAACACTCGCCGACCTGCAACTCGATCCGCGCGCGCACGCCGCGCTCGAAGAACTGCGCCGCCTGACGGCGGAGTCGCAGCATCTGCTCGCCGAACGTCTCGCCGATCTGGAGAGCTTTGACCGCCGCTCGACGCATCTGTCGCAACAGCTTTACGACGCCGCCTTGCAATGCCGGATGCGGCCCTTCGGCGACGGCACCGGCGGTCTTGCGCGCATGGTGCGCGACGTCGCGCGTTCGCTCGGCAAGAAGGTGCGCTTGCAACTGGTCGGCGAATCGACCCAGGTGGACCGCGACATCCTCGATCTGCTCGAAGCGCCGCTCGGCCACATGCTGCGCAACGCGATCGACCACGGCATCGAAGCGCCCGCCGTGCGCGTCGCGCGCGGCAAGCCGGAGGAAGGCACGCTCACGCTCGACGCGCGCCACACCGCGGGCACGCTGCTCATCACCGTTTCCGACGACGGCGCCGGCGTCGATCTCGACGCGTTGCGCGCATCGATCATCCGCAAGAAGCTGGCGAGCGCGGAAACGGCCGCGCGTCTGTCGGACGCCGAGTTGCTCGACTTCCTCCTGCTGCCGGGCTTCTCGTTGCGCGACCAGGTCACCGACGTGTCGGGCCGCGGCGTCGGTCTGGACGCGGTGCACGACGTCGTCAAGCGCGTGCGCGGCGCGGTGCGCATCACGCACGAGCCCGGCCTCGGCACGCGCGTGCAATTGCAATTGCCGCTCACGCTCTCGGTGATTCGCAGCCTGCTGGTCGAAGTCGCGGGCGAGCCGTACGCGGTGCCGCTCGCGCACGTGAACCGCACGCTGCACGTGAGCCGCGCGGAGATCGAATTGCTCGAGGGCCATCAGCACATCGCCTTCGACGGCCGCCGCATCGGCGTCGTCACCGCGCATCAGATCCTCGACACCACGCTGCCCGCCAACGAAACCGACACCGTCAGCGTGATCGTAATCGGCGACGGCGCGCAGACTTACGGCGTGGTGGTCGACCGTTTTCTCGGCGAACGGATGCTGGTCGTGCAACCGCTCGACGCGCGCCTCGGCAAGATCAGGAACATCACCGCCGGCGCGTTGATGGAAAACGGCGATCCAGTTCTGATCGCCGATGTCGACGACTGGCTGCGCTCGGTTGAAAAACTCGTCGCCGGCGGCGATCTGCAACACGCGCAGCACGGCGCGGCGCACACCGCGCAGCGCGTCACGCGGCGCGTGCTGGTGGTCGACGATTCGCTCACCGTGCGCGAGCTGGAACGCAAGTTGCTGGCCACGCGCGGCTACGACGTGACGATCGCCGTCGACGGCGTGGACGGCTGGAATGCGGTGCGCAGCGAACGCTTCGACCTCGTCATTACCGACATCGACATGCCGCGGATGGACGGCATCGAACTCGTCACGCTCATCAAGCGTGATCCGCAACTGCAGGCGCTGCCGGTGATGATCGTCTCGTACAAGGATCGTGAAGAGGACCGCCGCGCCGGTCTGAACGCCGGCGCGGATTACTATCTGGCGAAAGGCAGTTTTCATGACGAAGCACTGCTCGACGCAGTGCGTGATTTGATTGGCGAGGCCTACGGGTAAAAAGGGATGAAGATCGGAATCGTCAATGACTTGCCGCTTGCCGTCGAGGCCCTGCGCCGCGCGCTCGCGGTGCGCCACGACTACGAAGTGTCGTGGGTCGCGCAGGACGGCCAGCAGGCGGTCGACTTCTGCGCCGCGCAGCGGCCCGACATCGTGCTGATGGACCTCGTGATGCCGAACGTGGACGGCATCGAGGCCACGCGCCGCATCATGGCGCGCTCGCCGTGCGCGATCCTGATCGTGACCGTCGACGTGGGCGCGAACGCGTGGCGCGTCTACGAAGCAATGGGCGCGGGCGCGCTCGACGCGGTCGATACGCCGTCGCTGAGCGGACCGGACGCGAACAAGAGCATCGCGATGCTGATCGCGAAGATCGACAGCATCGCCGCATTGGTCACGGAGCGCATCGCGCCAGGCGCAGCGGCTGCATCAGGGCCTAAGAACGGGACGAATCGCGACACGCCGCTGGTCGCGATCGGTGCGTCGGCCGGCGGGCCGGCCGCACTGGCCACGTTGCTTGCCGGTTTGCCGAAGGATTTCGCCGCGGCCACCGTGATCGTGCAGCACGTCGACGCGGCGTTTGCCGCCGGCATGGCTGACTGGCTGAACCAGCAGTCGGCGTTGCCGGTGCGCATCGCCCGCGAAGGCGACCGGCCGCAAGCGGGCGTCGTGCTGCTCGCCGCCACCGACGATCATCTGCACCTGAAACTGCCCAATGTGCTCGGCTATACGCATGTGCCGGAAGAGACCCCTTATCGGCCTTCCGTCGACGTGTTCTTTCATAGCGTGGTGACGCGCTGGCCGGCGCGGGCCATCGGTCTGCTGCTGACCGGCATGGGCCGCGACGGCGCAATCGGGCTCAAGGCCATGCGCACCAAGGGCTATCACACGATCGCCCAGGACGAGGCGACCAGCGCCGTCTACGGCATGCCGAAGGCGGCTGCGGCGCTCGACGCGGCCGTCGCGATCCTGCCCTTGCCACGTATTGCCTCGGCGCTGGCCGCCGCGGTCGCCGCGCAATAGCTGCGTTCACCCTATGCCGAGCGCCGCTTCGATTGACTGACACATTCATCTGGTGACCATCATGGACACTCGCAAACCGCATCAGGACGCCACCGCGCCAGGCCTCGCAGAAGACGACGCGAACGCGCAGGCGCACTCGGTGGACGCGCCGAACCGCGCAGTCGACGACGCGTTGGCCCGCATCCTGGCCTATCCGCCTGCGGCCGAGTGCCCGATCATGGTGCTGCTGGTCGACGACCAGGCGATCATCGCCGAGGCGATCCGTCAGGCGCTGGCCGGTGAAGAGAGCGTCGATTTCCACTACTGCGCGGCACCCGAAGAGGCCGTGCAGTGTGCCGAGGAAACCCGCGCGACGGTGATCCTGCAGGATCTCGTCATGCCCGGTACCGACGGCCTCACGCTCGTGCGGCAATACCGGCAGAATCCGCCGACGCGCGACATTCCGATCATCGTGTTGTCGACCAAGGAAGAGCCGCTCGTGAAAAGCGCGGCGTTCGCGGCCGGCGCCAACGACTATCTGGTGAAGCTGCCGGACCGCATCGAGTTGATCGCGCGGATTCGCTATCACTCGCGCTCGTATCTGAACCTCTTGCAACGCGACGAGGCGTATAAGGCGCTGCGCCAGTCGCAACAGCAGTTGCTCGCGACCAATCTGGAATTGCAGCGGCTCACGCATTCGGACGGCTTGACGGGCCTGTCGAACCGCCGTTACCTCGATCAGTATCTGGCCGCCGAATGGCGTCGCGGCACACGCGATCAGGCCGGCCTCGGCTTTCTGATGATCGACGTGGATAACTTCAAGGCGTACAACGACACCTACGGGCACGTCGCCGGCGACGAAGTCCTCAAGCAGGTCGCGCACACGGTCGAGTCCTGTCTCGGACGCTCGTCGGATCTCGCGGCGCGATTCGGCGGCGAGGAGTTTGCGGTCGTGGTGCCGGGCACGTCGTTGGGTGGCTTGCGTTTGCTGGCCGAAAAGATCCGCCTCGCGATCGAGGGGCTGCAGATCCCGCATGCAGGCTCGGCGAGCGGCGTCGTGACGATCAGCATCGGCGCGGCGTTGATCCTGCCGTCCGCGTCCGAACCCGTGACGACGCTGATCGAAGCCGCCGACGTCGGGCTGTATCGCGCCAAGCGGGACGGGAAGAATCAGGTGGCGGTGAGCGATTGATTCGCTGAACACCAAGGTCAAGCGCCACTGGATAGCCACGCGCCCGGACATCTTGCCGGGCGCGTTTTCATTTGCCGCGGGGTTGCGTCAGCATTGCCATGAAGCTGCGCCTGCGGGAGCGTCGCCGCGATACTTCCGGCGCGCCTCGGCGAGCGCGCCGGCTTCGAGCGCGCCTTCGTCCACCAGTGCTTTCAACGCCGCGATCACGATCGCCGTGCGGTCCACTTCGAAGAACTCGCGCAATGCCTGGCGCGTGTCGCTGCGGCCGAAGCCGTCAGTGCCGAGCGTCACGTAGCGGCGCGGTATATAGGCGCGGATCAGTTCGGGCACCGCGCGGACATAGTCGGTTGCGGCGATTATCGGACCTTGGGACGCTCCGAGTGCTTTCGTCACATACGGCGCCTCCGTCGTCTCGCCGTGACGCGCGAGGCGCTCAGACTCCATACCGTCGCGCTGCAACTCGGTGAAGCTGGTGACGCTCCACACCGCGGCTTCGATCTGCCAGTCGTCCTTCAGCGCCCGTTGTGCGGCGATGACTTCGCCGAGGATCGCGCCCGCGCCCAGCAACTGGACCTGCGCCGCTTGCACCGCTTGTGTTTGCGTCTGCACCTGAGTACCCAGCGAATAGATCCCCTTCAGGATGCCCTCGCGCAGCGCCTGCGGATCGCCACCAGGCACCGAAGGTTGCGCGTAGTTCTCGTTCATCACCGTCACGTAATAGAACACGTCGCGCTGCTGTTCGACCATCTCGCGCATGCCCTCGTCGACGATCGCCGCGACTTCATACGCGAACGCAGGATCGTAGGCGCGGCAGTTCGGAATCGTCGATGCCGCCAGATGGCTCGTGCCGTCCTGATGCTGCAAACCCTCGCCGCCGAGCGTCGTTTTGCCCGAGGTCGCGCCGATCAGGAAACCGCGTGCGCGCTGATCCGCCGCGGCCCAGATCAGGTCGCCGATGCGCTGGAAGCCGAACATCGAGTAGTAGATGTAGAACGGCAGCATCGGCAGGTCGTGCACGCTGTACGACGTGGCCACCGCAATCCACGACGACACCGCGCCTGCTTCGGAAATTCCCTCTTCGAGAATCTGCCCTTTGGTGTCTTCACGGTAATAGAGCATCGAGCCGAGGTCCTCCGGCTCGTACAGCTGCCCGAGCGGCGAATAGATGCCGACCTGACGGAACATGTTCGCCATGCCGAAGGTACGCGCCTCATCGGCGACGATCGGCACCACGCGCGGCCCCACTTCGTTGTCCTTGAGCAGCGCGGTCAGCATGCGCACGAGCGCCATCGTCGTGGACATCTCGCGGCCGTTCGAGTCCAGCGCGAATTGTCCCCAGGAGGACATCGGCGGGACGATCAGCCCCTTCGATGCAACTCTCCGCCTTCTGGGCAGATAGCCTCCCAAGGCAGCCCGGCGAGCATGCAGGTATTGCATCTCTGGGCTGTCGTCCGCTGGCTTGTAAAACTTCACCTGTTCGACGTCCTCATCCGTGAGCGGCAGGCGGAAGCGGTCGCGAAACGCCTTGAGGTCGTCGAAGCCGAGTTTCTTTTGCTGGTGCGTGATCATGCGGCCCTGGCCTGCCGCGCCCATGCCGAAGCCCTTCATCGTCTTCGCGAGGATCACCGTCGGCTGGCCGCGATGCGCCAGCGCCTTCGCATACGCCGCGTGCAGCTTGCGCACGTCGTGACCGCCACGGCGCAAGCGGTCGATGTCGTCGTCGCTCAACTGCGCGGCGAGCGCCGCGAGCTCCGGATTCTGGCCGAAGAAGCGTTCGCGGTTGTACGCGCCGTCGTTCGCCGAAAAGGTCTGGAACTGCCCGTCGACGGTGTGCGCGAACGCGCGCAGCAACGCGCCGGTGCGGTCGCGTGAAAACAGCGGGTCCCAGTCCGAGCCCCAGATCACCTTGATCACATTCCAGCCGGCGCCGATGAAATGCGCCTCGAGTTCGTCGATGATGCGGCCGTTGCTGCGCACCGGGCCATCCAGGCGCTGCAAGTTGCAGTTGATCACGAACACGAGGTTATCGAGCCCCTCGCGGGCGGCCAGCGACAGCGCGCCGGTCGACTCCGGCTCGTCCATTTCGCCGTCGCCGAAGAAGCCCCACACCTTGCGGCCGTCCGTTTGCGCAAGGCTGCGGTTGGCGAGGTAGCGCATGAAGCGCGCCTGGTAAATCGCGTTGATCGGGCCAATGCCCATCGAGCCGGTCGGGAACTGCCAGAAGTCCGGCATCAGCCACGGATGCGGATACGAGCACAGCCCCGGTCCGGCAATCTCGCGACGATAGTGTTGCAGGTGCTGCTCGCTCAAAAAGCCTTCGAGATAGGCCCGCGCGTACACGCCCGGCGACGAATGCGGCTGAAAGTACACGAGGTCGCCTGTGCCCTCCTCTCCGCCCGGCGCCGCGGCCCGGAAAAAATGGTTGAAACCGACCTCGAACAGATCCGCCGCCGACGCATAGCTCGCGATATGCCCGCCGAGTTCGCCATACGCCTGATTCGCGCGCACCACCATCGCCAGTGCATTCCAGCGCAGCGCGGCGGCGAGACGCTCTTCGAGTTCGAGATTGCCCGGATAACGCGGTTGCTGCCCGAACGGGATCGTGTTCTGGTACGGCGTGACGTTGATCCGCGCCGATTCCACGCCCAGCGACAGCGCATGCTCCGCGAGCTTGTCGAACAGAAACTGCGCGCGCTCGCGGCCCACGTGCGCGACTACCGCGTCCAGCGCCTCCAGCCATTCGGCGGTTTCCTGCGGATCGGCGTCCTCACGCTCCACGCGCTCCCCACCCTGAACATTCAGAGACCGCAACTGCTCGCTACCGCTGGACAAATCCGTCATGGCGCCACTCCCGCATGGAGGCATTCGGTTCGAAATCGAGTGAAATAATGGTACCCATCCATGCGCAAAATGAGCGTCTCAATTGCTTGTGATCCCGCGCTGAGATAGGCTACTTATTCCGAATTTCGCGTCTCTCACGGAATATTTCATCTATGACCACCACGCCACCCAGACGGCTCAAAAGCTTGGGCTGTTCAAGCAGCAGGTCACACTGCTGAATCCGGAGCCGCTTGGGCTGCGCATCAACGTGTTCATTCAGGTGAGTCTGGAAAAGCAGGTGGAAGACGCGCTGCAGCGTTTCGAGCAGGCGATTTCGGAGCGCCCCGAGGTGATGGAGTGCTATCTGATGACGGGCGACGCCGACTATCTGCTGCGCGTCGTCATGCCGGATATGCAGACGCTGGAGCGCTTCATCGTCGATCATCTGACGAAGATTCCTGGCATCTCGAACATCCGCTCCAGCTTTGCCTTGAAACAGGTGCGCTATAAAACGGCGCTGCCGCTGCCGTCGTCGGGACTGACGCTGGTCGATCCCGACGACGTCGCGACCGACTGGCGTTAAGCCGCTGAGGCACCGCGTGTGTAGCGCGCGGCCGGCCAGCCGCCGCAGGCGATCAAACGCGCGGCGCGTGCGCTGTAACAGATCTGGTGGACAATATCGGCGACGGCGGCACAACGCCGATTTGAACCGGTAACCAGCGAGGACGCGTGATGAAGACCTACGACGACAGCAATCCCTTCGCAAGGATTCTGCGTGGCGAACTACCCTGCATCAAGGTCGCGGAAACCGACGCGGCGCTCGCCTTCATGGACCTGATGCCGCAAGCCGACGGTCACGTGCTGGTCGTGCCGAAGGAAGCGGCGGTGGAAATTTTCGAGTTGTCGGATGCGTCGGTGGTCGCTTGCATGCGGATGTCGCAGAAACTGGCAATCGCGCTACGCAAGGCCTTGCGCCCGGACGGCATGTTCATCGGACAGTTCAACGGCAGCGCCGCGGGACAAACCGTGCCGCACGTGCACTTTCATGTGATTCCGCGCTGGGAGGGACAGCCGCTGCGCATGCACGCGCGCGACGTCGCCGACGCCGCCACGCTCGAAGCGCTTGCCAGGCGCATTCGCGAGCATTGGCGCGCGGATTGAGCGACGGCTCAAGGACGATGCCGCGTGCGGCGCAACGGATGCCGCCAGTCGATACGGCGAGGCCGTAAATGCGTTGGCCGCAACTCCTGCTGATGTCGATGCTCTTGCCACAATTCGTCAGAGAAAAGGAACGCGACAATCACGAGCGGCACAACCAGAAATGCGCCCAGAATCAGTTGCTCGATCACGGTAGCCTCCTGACCGCAAAAGCATGATTTCATTGTAGAGCAGCATGCGTGCCCACACCGTGCCGCACCGCTCATAAATTTGCGGTAACCCGCCTGCGACAATGCGACGCCCTGCTCTTGCCGAATCCGCGCGCCGTCTCGCGCTTTGCAAAAAACGCGCAGCGCCGCCTGCGCGCGTTGCAAGAACTCCCTGCGCTGCGCTCGGACTAACAGAAACGCGTGCCTCCAGGCCGCCTGTTCAAAGCAAATATTCTCAAGGGGAATCCAATGACTATCGAACGCAGCAGCGAACTCACGTTACGCCCGCTCGAGCGAGCCGATCTGCGTTTTGTCCACGAAGTGAACAACAACGCGAAAATCATGCGTTACTGGTTCGAGGAGCCGTACGAAACGTTCTCCGAGCTGACCCAACTGTACGACCAGCACGTGCACGATCAACGCGAACGGCGCTTCGTCGCGATCGACAACGCCGGCGAAACCATCGGCGTCGTGGAGCTGATCGAACTGGACTACATCCACCGGCGCGGCGAGTTCCAGATCATCATCGCACCGCATGCGCAGGGCCGCGGTTATGCGACCCTCGCCACGCGGCTCGCGATCGACTATGCGTTTTCAGTGCTGAATCTGCGCAAGATCTATCTGATCGTCGACAAGTCGAATACGGCCGCCATTCACGTTTACGAGAAGTGCGGTTTCAAGCACGAGGCCGAGCTGATCGAAGAGTTTTTCGGCAATGGCCGTTATCACAACGCCTTGCGCATGTGCATGTTTCAGTCCGAGTTCTTCGAGACCAATCAACGCGGCGATTGACCCGCTGCTTCGCAAGGGCGCGCGCCGGCGCGCCGGCCGATAGAGCTGGCACCGTTTATCTTCTGCACATACACCGTTATTTCGCGATTTTCCTTTAGTCGGTCGAATGACTTTGTGTGCAATGCACCAATCGCACTTCCTGATTGTATTAAGTCGCTTAATTGTCGCTGCGTGTTTACGCGAATACGAACCGTAAAGCTTTACCGGTTAAAGCGGCGCGCCCCGCCCGTCTTTTAGTTATCCGTTTCAATCCTGCGTATTCAAGCCTTCGCCCGACGGCTAACGGGCTGCGGCAGCAGGTGCGACAATTCGCCGCTGTTGCGACCGCACACAAGATGTGCTTGTCGTTCGCTCGTGTTCTCCTAAAGTGCGAGATGCGGGTTCGACGTTAAAGTTAAATACATAGCTAACCTGAGTAATCAACCCGCACCGGAGGAAATATGAAATTACGAATCGCCCTTCTTTTCGCCATTGCGGGTTTGGCTGCCGCATCCGTTCAAGCGCAAGACGTTGTCGTCAAGCCGCAGCAAACCATCCAGTTCAAGGCCAATGCGTATGGCTGTCTGTCGAAGGATAAACTCGACGCCGCCGATCAGCATGCGCAAGCCGGTGAACAGCAAAAGATGCAGGAATTCTTCTCCGGATACCAGTGCATTTCAACGCCGGAAAATTCGAGTTTCCGCGTGGTGCGCGTAGTCGGCCATGACGTCGAATTCGTGAATTCCGCTAATAGCGATACGCAAGGCCTCTGGGCTAACGACCGGTTCATCAAGCAATAAGCTTACGCACTCCGGTGAAACGCCGGACCCAGTGTATGCTGGAAAATCCTCTGACTGTAAAAGCCGGAGGTGGTGAATCTGTGAGTTAAAAAAACGGCTGGGTAAATCGCCCGGCCGTTTTTATTTGCGGCTCTAATTTGCGGCTCGATCCAGATTGCCCGGATTGCTGAAGCGAATTAAAAAAACCGATGCGGATTTTCGGTCCGCATCGGCAGCACGCCTTCTCGCAAAGCGCAGGAACAACACAAACGTCGATCAATGTGAATCGCGCGGCACCGGCGCACCACTCGATCCCACCAGGAAGTCGAGATCCGCGCCTTGATCCGCTTGCAGCACGTGCTCGACGTAGAGCTTGTAGTAGCCGCGCGTGGGCGCTTCCGGCGCCTGCCACGCGGCGCGCCGGCGCGCCAGTTCGGCTTCCGGGACATCCAGATGCAGGCGGCGCGCTTCGACATCGAGCTCGATCATGTCGCCGGTCTGCACGAACGCGAGCGGCCCGCCTGCCGCCGCTTCCGGCGACACGTGCAGCACCACCGCGCCGTATGCCGTGCCGCTCATGCGCCCGTCGGAAATGCGCACCATGTCCGTGATGCCTTTTTGCAGCACCTTCTTCGGCAGCGGCATATTGCCGACTTCCGCAAAACCCGGATAGCCCTTTGGCCCCGCGCCCTTGAGCACCATGATGCAGTGCTCGTCGATCTCGAGCGCTTCGTCGTCGATCTTCGCGTGCAATTCCTCGATGTTCTCGAACACCACCGCGCGTCCGCGATGCTTAAGCAGATGCTGGGTGGCCGCCGACGGTTTGATCACCGCGCCGTTCGGCGCGAGGTTGCCCCTCAGCACTGCAATGCCCGCCTTCGGCTTGAATGGCTCGGCGAACGTCGTGATGACCTTCTCGTCGTGGTTCGGTGCGTTGCGCACGTTGTCCCAGATCGTCTTGCCGTTGACGGTCAGCGCCTCGCGATGCAGCAGCCCTTGCTCGCCGAGTTGCTTGAGCACCGCGGGCAAACCGCCCGCGTAGTAAAAGTCCTCCATCAGGTACTCGCCCGACGGTTGCAGATTGACCAGACACGGCACGTTCGATCCCAACTCCCAATCTTCCAGCGCAAGCTCGACGCCAATGCGCTTCGCCAATGCGATCAGATGCACGACCGCGTTGGTCGAGCCGCCGATCGCCGCGTTCGTTCGGATCGCGTTTTCGAACGCCTGGCGCGTGAGGATCTTGTCCATCGTCAGATCTTCGCGAACCATCTCGACGATGCGCCGGCCCGCGAGATGCGCGAGCACTTGCCGGCGTGCGTCGACTGCGGGGATCGCCGCGTTGTGCGGCAAACCCATGCCGAGCGATTCGACCATCGAGGCCATCGTCGACGCCGTGCCCATGGTCATGCAGTGGCCGCGCGAGCGGTTCATGCATGACTCGGCTTCGGTGAATTCCTCCTGCGTCATCGAACCGGCGCGCACTTCCTCCGACATTTGCCAGACGCCCGTGCCCGAGCCGATATGTTTGCCGCGGAACCGGCCGTTGAGCATCGGCCCGCCCGACACCGCGAGCGACGGCAAATTGCACGACGCCGCGCCCATCAGCAGTGCCGGCGTGGTCTTGTCGCAGCCCACCAGCAGAATCACGCCGTCCATCGGGTTGCCGCGAATCGACTCCTCGACGTCCATCGAAGCGAGGTTGCGAAACAGCATCGCGGTAGGCCGCAAATTGGTTTCGCCGAGCGACATCACCGGAAACTCCAGCGGCAAACCGCCGGCTTCGTGCACGCCTTTTTTTACGTACTCGGCGAGTTCGCGAAAGTGCGCGTTGCAAGGCGTTAGTTCGGACCACGTATTACAGATGCCGATCACCGGACGTCCGTCGAATTCGTCGTGCGGAATGCCCTGGTTTTTCATCCACGAGCGATGCAGAAAGCCGTCGCGGTCCTTGAGGCCGAACCACGCCTGGCTGCGCAGCGGCTTTTTAGTCTGGTTCGAATCAGCCATGAAATCTCCTGTTGGCAAGCATGTAGAGGGGGGCGCCTAGCCCGGGGCGCGCGTCAGTGCACGCGCTTGCTGCGGCGGAACTGATCGAACAGCACCGCGAGCAGCAGAATCCCGCCGCGAATCAGGTATTGATAGAAGGTCGGCACGTTCAGCAGGCTCATGGCGTCCTGCACGGAGCCCATGATCAGTACGCCGACCAGCACACCGGAAATCGTCGCGACACCGCCCGTCAGCGAGACGCCGCCGAGCACGCACGCGGAAATCACGCCGAGTTCAAGCCCGACGGAAGTCTTCGGGTCGCCCAGACTCATGCGCGACGCAAGCATCACGCCGGCGAAGCCCGTGACGAGCCCTTGCAATACGAACACGGTGATCTTGATGCGCGTGACCGGCAGGCCCGCGAGCAGCGCCGCCTCGCTATTGCCGCCGACGGCGAGCACGTTCTTGCCGAACACGGTCTTCTTCAGCAGAAAACCGAACAGCACGAAGCCGACGATGTTGCTCCAGATCGGATACGAAATGCCGAGGAACGAGCCGCCGCCGAGGTCGAAGAAACGCTCTTCGGAAATCATCACCGCGTCGCCGTTCGACGTGATGAACGCGAGCCCGCGCACGACTTCCATCATCGCGAGCGTGACGATCAGCGAGTTGATCCTGTAGCGCGCGACCAGCACGCCGTTCACGAGTCCGACCGCACCGCCTGCCAGCACGCCGGCTGCCACGCCGAGCAGCACGCTATGCGTCGCGGTGATCAGGGTGGATGCGACCACGCCCGCAAACGCGACGATCGACGCGACCGACAGATCCACTTCGCCCAACGCGAGCACGAACATCATCGTCACGGAGATCGAACCGATCAGCGTGACGGACAGCAGCAGGCCCTGGATATTTCGCGAGCTCAGGAAATCGGGTACGGCGAATGACAAGACCGCGAACAGGATGATGAACACCATCACGATGCCGGACTTGTTGATCAGATCCCATGTACGCGCCGCGCGTGCGCTCAGGCCCGCATGAGCGACGGCTGGAGTAGAGGAGTCGGTGGAGGGTGTGTGCATGATGTCTATTCCGTTTTCAATGGCGCGGTGTCTCTGTGTATCCCGGTGCCCGCATCAACGCGGCAGCGCGAGCTTGATCAATGCGTCGGGCGTGGCCTGCGCCTTCGGCAGATCGCCGACAATGCGGCCTTCCTTCATCACGATCACGCGATCCGCTACGCCGATCACTTCAGCCAGATCGCTCGACACGACGATCACCGTGCGGCCCGCTTCGGCAAGTCCATACAGCAGGCCGTAAATCTCGCTGCGCGCGCCGACGTCGATGCCGCGCGTGGGTTCGTCCATCAGGAACACGTCGATGTCCTCGGCGAGCCAGCGCGACAGAATCACCTTCTGCTGATTGCCGCCGGAGAGCGTGCCGATCGGCGTCTCGCCGTTGCGCGTCTTGATCGCGAGCTTGGCGATGAACTCCTTCGCGGTCTGCGCTTCCTTGCGGCCGTTGAGCACGTTGAAGCGGCTGAAGTGGCGGCGGCAACTGATGTTGAGGTTGTCCGAAACGGAGGCGATCGACACGATGCCTTCCTGCTTGCGGTCCTCAGGACATAACGCGACGCCCGCGCGCACCGCGTCGCGCGGTGTGGTGAAGCGCATGCGCTTGCCTTTGAGCGTGATCTCGCCGGCGGTCGGTTTCACAGCGCCGTAGATCAGCTTCATCAACTCCGAACGGCCCGCGCCGACCAGTCCGAAGAAGCCGAGGATTTCACCTTTACGCGCCGCAAACGAAGCCGGTTCGCGCAGGCCGCGCCCCATCACGCCTTTGACGTCGAGTTGCACGTCACCGATATCGCGCGAGCGGTAGCCGTACACGTCGGCGATCGAGCGGCCCACCATGCAGCTGATCAATCGGTCGCGATCGAGTCCGGCACCCGCGTCGAACGTATCGATGCGGCGGCCGTCGCGAAACACCGTCACGCGGTCGCACAGTTCGTAGACTTCATCCATCCGATGCGTCACGTAGATGATCGCGCGGCCCTCGGCCTTCAGCGCGCGAATGATCCGGAACAACTGCGCGGTCTCACGCGACGACAACGAGCTGGTCGGTTCGTCGAACGCAATCACGCGTGCGTCGCGCATCAGCGCCTTGCCGATTTCGATCATCTGCCGCTGACCGATCGACAGATTTTTCACCTGCTGCGCCGGATCGATTTTTTCACCGAGCCGCTCCAGTTCGCGCACTGCGCGAGCAATCAGCGCCTTCTCGTCCAGCACGCCGAAACGATTGGGCAGGGCGCCGAGCATCAGGTTTTCCGCGACCGTCAGCTCCGGCACCAGATGCAGTTCCTGATAGATGATCGCGACGCCCGCCGCGATGGCCGCTTTGGTGGTGATGAACTGCTGCTCGACGCCATCGAGCGACAACGTACCCGCCGCCGGCTGGTTCACGCCGGAGAGCACCTTGAGCAGCGTCGATTTGCCGGCGCCGTTTTCGCCCATCAAGCCGTGCACTTCGCCGCGGCGCACTTCGAGCGATACCTGGTCGAGCGCGAGTACGCCGGGAAAGCGCACGGTGATGCCGTCGAGCCGCAGGTACGGATCGGCGGACGCAGAAGCGAACGCGGGCGAGGGCGCTTGCGCGGAAAGCGCCGCTTCGTCAGTGTGGGAAACCGTCATCGAAAGCCTCTAGCTGGTGGACAAGCCGTGCGGGCCGATCTCGCGTGAGCGCGCTTCGGCCCGCAACGTGCGGACGCGAAGCCCGCTTAAATCCCGAGCTCTTTACGCACGTCCTGCCAGTTGCCGCGCACCATCAGCTTGCCGGTGGTCTGCGTATCGGCCGGCGGCTGCTTGCCGCCCTTGATCCACTCGACGAGGTTCTCCGTGCTCTCCTTGCCGTGCATCGTCGAGCTCACGGCGATCGTGCCGTAGAAGCCCGTCGGTTCCTTCTTCTGGAACTCGGCGAACGCTTCGCCCGCGCCGTTGATGCCGACGCCGATCACGTCCGCTGCCGGAATGTGCAGTTGCTCGGTCGCGCGCACGCCGCCCAGCACGCTCTCCTCGTTGAGCGCGAAGATCACCCACTTCTTGATGTTCGGGTGCTGCGCGAGCACCGGCGACGACGCGTTGAAACCGCCTTCGTCATCGGTGGTCTTTTGCGGCGCGTCGAAGATGTTTTCCTTCTTGAAGCCGCCGGCGAGCAGCGTTTGCGTCGCGCCGTCGGTGCGCAATTTCGCGGTCGGCAGTTCGTAGTTCGTGATGCGCAGCGCGCCGACTTCTTCCGGTTTCCAGCCGCGACGCTTCATTTCATCGGAAATCGCCGTGCCGACCTGGTTGCCGATCTTGAACGCGGACATGCCGAGATGCGGCACGTTGGGCAGCGGCTTGCCAGTCGAGTCGACCAGTTGATCGTCGACGGTGACGAACTTCATGTTGTAGCGCTTCGCGCGCGCCTGAATCGCCGGTCCGAGGCGCACGTCCGGCGCGCAGATCACGAAGCCTTTGGCGCCTTGCGCGCCGAGGTTGTCGATGGCAGCCAGCACTTTTTCGCCGTCCGGCGTGCCGATGTTGACCACCGAGAAGCCATCCTGCTGGCCGAGCGCGGTGGCGGCCTTCTGTTCGTTGATGAACCACGCCTGTTCCGGCATCTTCACGAGAAAGCCGACTTTGAGCGGCTGATCCGCGTGCGCGGAAAGTTGCGCGGCAAAGGGCGCGGCGAGGGCGGCGGCGGCCATCGCGGATAGCGTCAAACGGCGAAGCTTGCTGGTCATGTCTGTCTCCTGACGTTGAAAAGCTGCATTGATTTCGTTTAGTTGCAGCGGGGCGATGCACGGCCGGCGTCAGCCGGAACGTGGATAGGCGAGTGGATGCGCGGATGCCATGGCGATCAGTCCGCGACGTAGGCCGTTTTCACGGACGTCCAGAATGCGGTGTCGGCGGCGCCGTAGGCCGACGCTTTACGGCCGCCGGCGGGCGCGTGATGTTCGACGGCGGTGGTCGCTAGGTTGATCGTCACGAGGCCGCTTTGCACGTGACGCCGGAAATGCCGCGCACGGGCGAGCGAGCGCGTGCAGATGCCGGCGCATAGACCGTAGGCGGTGTCGTTCGCGAGATGCAGCGCGTGGTCGTAATCGTCGGCGCGCAGCACGACGGCCAGCGGTCCGAAAATCTCTTCACGCGCGATACGGTGTTCGGGTTCGCCGATGAATAGCGCCGGCTCGAAAAAGTAGCCGCGCGTCGCGCGTTCCAGTCGCCGGCCGCCATGCAGCAATTGCGCGCCTTCCTGTTGACCGATACGCACGTAGTCGAGATTGCGCTCCAGCTGCGCGGCGTTCGCGATCGGGCCGATATCCGTGCCGTGTTTCAACGCATGATCGACAGTGAGTCTGGCGAGCTTGGACTGCAACGCATCGACAAACGGCTCGAACACCGCGCGTTCGACAATCAGGCGCGACGCCGCAGTGCTGCGTTGACCGCTCGAGCCATATGCGCCGCTCAAGGCCGCCTCGACGGCGCCGTCGAGATCGGCATCGGCCAGCACCACGAACGGATTCTTGCCGCCCATTTCCAGCTGCACGCGCGCCTGCCGCGCGGCCGCGGCTTGCAGAACCCGCGTGCCGGTTTCCGCCGAACCGGTGAAGCTGATTGCCGCCACCAGCGGATGCGCCGCGATCCGCGCGCCGACCTGGCGGCCGCTGCCCATGACGAGATTGAAGACGCCCGCAGGCATGCCGACGCGGCTCACGATCGTCGTCAGCGCCGCCGCGCAAGCCGGCGCCGATTCGGCCGGCTTGAAGACGACACAATTGCCGTGGGCGAGGGCGGCGCCGAGCTTCGCCGCGGCGATCGCGAGCGGCGCGCTCCACGGCGCGATGATGCCGACCACGCCGAGCGGCTCACGCGTCACGTCGATCTCGACGCCGGCGCGCGCCGAAGCCGCCGGCTCGGCGGACGCGCGTACTGCCTCGGCAGCGAAAAACTTGAAGATCTGGCCGGCGCGCGTCGCTTCGGCCAAGGCTTCGGGCAAGGTCTTGCCGACTTCGCGCGCCAGCAGCCGGCCCAGCTCGTCGCGGCGCGCCAGCATCTCGCTGCCGATCGCGTCGAGCGCATCCGCGCGGCGCTGCGCCGAACCCAGCGACCATTCGCGGAACGCCGCGCTCGCCGCTTCGATCGCGGTATCGGTCTGCCGCGCATCGGCGCGCACATAATCGCCGACCGGTTCGTCGAGGTCCGATGGATTGAGCGACACGCCAGTGGTCGCACCCGTCTCCCAACCGCCGTTGATGTAATGGCGGAACGGACTTGCAACGAGGGGGACGAGCGGATCGCGATTCATCGAAATCGAAGGGTAGACGCCACGTGAGGAAGCTCGGAAAGTCCACGAATGGTATGAGCCGCCCCAATAACTTTCCAATCCCTTTTTGGGCTCTCGCGATATCAATTCCGGTATGGCATGATGAAGCCTTCGCCCCAGCAGACGGCCTTGAGCCGCTTTATGGAGACAGGCCATGACCCGCAGCTACTCGAACTGGTTCGTGCGCGCGCGGCTGAAGACGCGACAGTTGCTGTTACTCGCGGCGATGGAAGAGGAGGGCAACGTCCGGCGCGCCGCCGACGTGCTCGGCATGACGCAACCCGCCGCCTCGCGTCTTCTGAAAGAGCTGGAAGACGTGCTGGAGGTGAGTCTGTTCGACCGCACGCCACATGGCATGCACGCCACGCTGTACGGCGAAGTGATGATCCGCCACGCGCGCATGGTGCTGTCGAACCTGAGCCACGCGCACGACGAAATCTCGGCTCTGCGCGCCGGTCTGGCAGGCCAGGTGCGCATCGGCGTGATCGCCGCCGCCGCCGCGACGATGGTGCCACGCGCGATCGCCAGCGTGAAGGAACGCTATCCGCAATTGCAGATCTGGGCGGAAGTGGAAACCTCCGACGTGATGCTGCCGAGAATCGCAGAAGGCGAACTGGACATCATGGTCGGCCGCGTGTTGGAACGGCAGAACCAGTTCAAAACCGAAGTTCGCTATGAACCGCTCGCCGACGAACCGCTGTGCGTGGTCGCGCGTCCCGGTCATCCTCTCGAAAATGAAACAGGTTTGACACTGCGGGGAATCGTCAACGCGAGTTGGGTTTTGCATCCGCCGGGCAGCGTTTTGCGCCATCGCTTCGATCTGATGTTTTCGCAAATCGGGCTGAATCCGCCGCAAAACGTGGTCAATACCAACAATTTTCTGGCGATTTCGAGCCTGCTGCTGCAAAGCGACATGCTCGCGGTTTTACCCGACGAAGTGGCGCGTCAATACCAACAGTATGGTGTTCTGAAGCGGGTGCCGATCGATTTACCGTGCAGGATGGATACATTCGGTATCATCACGCGCCAGTCGCACCTGCTTTCGCCGGCGGCCTCCGTTGTGCTCGAAGCCTTGCGGGAAGCCGCTGTCGAGGTCTACGGCGCCCCCTTCGAGCCGGCAGTGGCGCGATAAATGCTTCTCCTGCTGCAGAAAGCAGCCGGTCGCGCCGTCTAACTGACGGCATTCAGACAGCGCACCGCGGCCCCTGGGCCGCACGTTTTGCTGCGATCCGAACCGCAGCGGAACGCCGGCCTTCGGCACGGGAGGGGCAAGCGATGTACAAACAACACGGTAAACGGCAACGAGCCGTCGACGATTCTTTTTCTGTTCGCTCCGGTGGAGCGAACACCTGGTATAGCAACGGCATGGCTCTCAAATCGACGATTTACAAGGCGGAACTCCAGATCGCCGACATGGACCGACACTATTACGCCGACCATTCGCTGACGATCGCCCGCCATCCCTCGGAAACCGACGAGCGGATGATGGTGCGCGTCGCCGCGTTCGCGCTGTTCGCCCAGGAACGGCTCGAATTCTGCAAAGGCTTGTCGGATGTCGACGAACCAGACCTGTGGCAGAAGGATCTGACCGGCGCGATCGAAACCTGGATCGAAGTCGGCCAGCCGGACGAACGGCGCATCGCCAAGGCGAGCGGCCGCGCGAACGAAGTGATCGTCATCGCTTACGGCGGCCGCGCCTCGGGCATCTGGTGGCTAGGCGTGAAGAACAAGGTCGAGCGGATGCGCAATGTGACGGTATGGACGCTCGACGAAGACGTCGCCGCCGCACTCGGCTCGCTCGCCGAACGCACGATGCGTCTGCAATGCACCGTGCAGGACGGCGAAGCGTGGCTCGGCAGCGCCGAGGCGGACGCGGTGCCGATCAAGTGGACGGTGTTGAAGGCGCCGGCTGACGCCTGATCGCATTGCGTGGGTACAGCTTGCGCGCCTGCGTCTACGTTGTTTTCCGCTGCCCGGCCCGCAACAGCGGCGGGCGTAACTACAGGGCGTAACTACAGCGACGTCATACGCGCCGCTTCCGGCGGCCCTTTCAGCTCGACCATATTGCCCTCCGGATCGAACAGATACAGCGACGGCCCGAAGCCGTCCGCGCCATAGCGCAGCGCCGTTTCGCCAAGCCGCGCGCCATGTTCGCTCAGATGCGCCTTGAGCGCGTCGGCATCGAACGGTTCGATCCGCAAACACACGTGATCCATGTTGCGTCCCGCGCCGGGCGTGCCGTTTTCGGCGTGGTCGAGCTTTGCGCCGACCTGCAGCAGGTCGATCAACGAGCGCCCGGCTCGCAACTGCGTCAAGCCCAGATCGCGCTGCTCCTTCTCTACGCTGCAACCGAGCACGTCGCAATAGAAACGCGACATCTGCGTGACGTCCGCCGCTCGAATAACGATGTGATCGATCTCGCGAATGTGGATTTTCATGTCGAACGCCCCTTGGATGGTTCGCTGAACGGATGAGTAACCAGTGTAGGAGGAAAGGGTGGCGCCGTGATGGCAGCATGCAATCCGTCATCGATCACCCGCAAAGGGGCGGATCAGGAAACGACAGATGAAAGGTACGGACGAAAAAAAGCCCGCTCTATTTGGAGCGGGCTGAATCCATATCAGGAGGAGACATGGAGGAGACAAGTACTAATATACACATGGGGTTGGTGCGACGCAATAACTTTTTAAGGGAAAACCCGATATCGTGCCAAATTGTCGCACTTTGTGGCGAAACGACCGCTTGGCGCGGCTTCCAGCCTACGAGGAAGCGCAATGACAGAGCAAGAACCGGAGCGTAGTGTGTCGGCATGCGGCTTACATTGGTGAGCATCGACACTGCCTTTCCGGAAGCATCATGAACCGCACCGACCACACCGCTGTCCCCCAGTGGACCTCCGACCCCGACCGCTGGGACGCCGTCACCCGCCGCGACCCGCAGGCCGACGGCGCGTTCTTCTACGGCGTCAAAACCACCGGCGTGTTCTGCCGTCCGTCGTGCGCCTCGCGTCAGCCGCGCCGTGAAAACGTCGATTTCTTCGCCGACGCGGACGCCGCGCGCGCCGCGGGCTATCGCGAATGCAAGCGCTGCCAGCCCGGCGGCCTGCCGCGCGAGCTCGAGATCGTCAATCGCGCCTGTGCCGCGCTCGACGCCGATCCGCAACAGCGCCTTACGCTCGCGCAGTTGAGCGACGCCGTGCACGTCAGCCCGTTTCACTTGCAACGCCTCTTCAAACGCGTGGTGGGCGTCTCGCCGCGTCAGTATCAGGCCGCAAAGCGCGGCGCCGCCTTGCGCGACGCGCTCCAGAGCGGCTCGGACGTCACCCGCGCCACGCTCGACGCCGGCTTCGGTTCGCCGTCGCGAATGTACGACAGCGCATCGGCCGAATTGGGCATGGCGCCGTCGGCGTTTCGCCGCAAGGGCGCCGGCTTGATCGTGCGCTACGCCAGCGCGCCGACTTCGCTCGGCTTCGTGCTGGTGGCCGCCACCGACAAGGGCATCTGCAAGATCGGTTTCGGCGACGACGCCGCGGCGCTCGCCGACGAACTGCACAGCGAGTTTGCCAATGCCGAACTGGTCGAGGATCCGGCGCGGCTTGCTCCGTTCATCACGCAAGTGGACGCCTACTTGCACGGCACGCGCGAGCGCTTCGATCTGCCGCTCGATATCGCCGCAACCGCCTTCCGGCAACGCGTGTGGGACGCGCTGCGGCGCATTCCGTATGGCGAGACGCGCAGCTATTCGGAAATCGCCGAAGCCGTCGGTTCCCCCCGCGCCGTGCGCGCGGTGGCGAGCGCGTGCGCGACGAATCCGGTCGCGCTGGCGATTCCTTGCCATCGTGTGGTGCAGAAGAGCGGGGCGCTGGCGGGTTATCGCTGGGGACTGCCGCGCAAGGCTGCGCTGCTCGACAACGAAGCACAACACGCCCACGACGCGCACGACGATCACGATGCCGCCGGCAGGAAACGCAAGACCGACGCCATTGCCGACGCTACCACCAACCTGGACCATGCCGCGTGAGCACGCTTGACGACGTCGCAACACTCGAACTGCCGTTCAAACCTCCCTTCGACTGGCCGCGGCTGCTGCGCTTTTTCGGCGGACGCGCGACGCCGGGCGTCGAAGCGGTCGAAGACGGTGCCTATCGCCGCGCCATCGATTGGGCCGGCGACAGCGGCACCCTGACGGTGCGTCTGCATCCGCGCAAGCGCTGCATCGTCGCGAGCATCGAGGGTTCCGCGAGCCGTCACGCGGACGCGCTCGCCGCGCCGATCGCGAAGATGTTCGATCTGCACGCCGATCCGAAAAAGATCGGCGCGGAACTCGCCGCCGACCCGTGGCTCGCGCCTTTGATCGAATCGGTGCCGGGCCTGCGCGTGCCGGGTGCGTGGTCGGGCTTCGAACTGGTGGTGCGCGCGATCGTCGGCCAGCAGGTCAGCGTGAAGGCCGCGACCACCATCATCGGGCGGCTGGTGCAGCGCGCCGGCGAACGCATCGACGGGCATCCGCACGAGAACACCGCGTGGCGCTTTCCGACGCCCGCCGCGTTGGCGGCGGTGGATCTGGAAAAGATCGGCATGCCGGGGAAACGCGTAGCCGCGTTGCAGGGCTTCGCGCACGCGGTCGCTTCGGGCGACGTGCCGCTCGACAGCAGCGTGGCCGACGCCACCAGCCTGCGCGCCGCGTTGCTCGCACTGCCTGGCATCGGCCCCTGGACGGTCGAGTACGTCGCGATGCGCGCATGGCGCGACGCCGACGCGTGGCCCGCCTGGGACCTCGTGCTGATGCAGGCGATCTGCGCGCGCGATCCGTCGCTCGTGCGGCCCACCCAGCAGCGTGCCCGCACCGACACGTGGCGGCCGTGGCGCGCGTATGCGGCGATGCATCTATGGAACGAGGTGGCGGACCGGGCCGGCGCCGCGCGCGGCGGCTAACACGCGGCTAACCCGGTATCGGCCGTGCAAGCCCCGCCCGCCGGGGCGGGTCGGGGAGAACCGCGGATCGCGCGCCAGACGCGTGAAAGGTAGAGTGAGCGGGTCGCCGCCAGGCTGATTCGGCCGGAAAACAGACGGGCTCGAGTGCCGCGAAGCGGCCTCAAGCAGCCGCCGTGGCGAGATGTTAAAGTGCCCGCTACCTGAAAATTCCGCCGAACGTTGTCAACCGCCAGCGCTGCATCGAATGCAGACACGCGGCACATGGCGGCCGACAACGCCCGACTTGCATCAATGCCAAACAACACACCTTCCCGCACGACCGACGCGTTCTTGCACCGCCTGTCCGTGCTGAGCTCCGGCCCCCAGCGCGACGCGCTGATCCGCGGCCTGCGCGGCATCGAAAGGGAAAGCCTGCGCGTGATGCACGACGGCCAGCTCGCACTGACCCCGCATCCGCGCGCACTCGGTTCGGCGCTCACGCACCCATCGCTCACTACCGACTATTCCGAGGCGCTACTCGAACTGATTACGCCGGCGGAGCACGACGCCGCCATCACGCTCGAGAAACTCGACACGTTGCATCGTTTCGTCTATGCCGAACTCGGCGACGAAATTCTGTGGAACAACTCGATGCCGGGCCTGTTGCCCGAAAAGGACGAGGACATTCCGATCGCGCAATACGGCATTTCGAATATCGGCAAGCTGAAGTACGTGTACCGCGTCGGCCTCGCGCTCCGTTACGGCCGCACGATGCAGTGCATTGCGGGCATCCACTACAACTATTCGCTGAACGAAGAAGTATGGCGGCTGTTGCATGCCGACCAGCAATCCACGGCCAGCGCCGTCGATTTCCAGTCCGAACGTTATCTCGCGCTGATCCGCAATTTCCGCCGCACCAACTGGCTGCTGATGTATCTGTTCGGCGCGTCGCCGGCGCTGGATCGCCGCTTCCTGCGCGGCCGGAAACACACGCTCGAGACGTTCGACGCCGATACGCTGTACCGCCCGTACGCAACCAGCTTGCGCATGAGCGATCTCGGTTATTCGAACACCACCGCGCAAGCCGCGCTGCATGCGGACTACGACACGCTGCCGGGCTATCTCGACGCCCTCGCGAAGGCCGTGAGCCAGCCGTATCCCGCGTATGAGGCGATCGGCACGCAGCGCGACGGCGAGTGGGTACAGATCAACACGAATGTGTTGCAGATCGAAAACGAGTTCTACTCGACGATCCGGCCCAAGCGCGTCACCTATCCCGGCGAGCGTCCGCTGCATGCGCTGGCCGCGCGTGGCGTGCAATACGTCGAAGTGCGCTGCATGGATATCGACCCGTTCGAGCCGATCGGTATTTCGCTGGAAACCGCGCGGTTTCTCGATGCCTACCTGCTGGTCTGCGCCCTCGACGAGAGCGCGCTGTTGCCGCCCGACGCCTACGCCGAAGCGAATCAGAACTTCGGCCGCGTGACGATGGAAGGGCGCAAGCCGGGGCTCGAACTGACGCGCAACGGCCAAACGGTTGCGATGACGGATTGGGCGGACGAACTGCTCGTCAAGATCGACGCGGCCGCAGCGACGCTCGATGCCTTGCAGGGCGGCGACGCGCACGCGCGCGCCGTGGCGGTTCAACGCGCGAGGCTGGCGGACCCGTCGCTGACGCCGTCGGCGCGCGTGCTGCAAACCATGCGCGACAAGCAGCAGAGCTTCCTGGCATTCGGCCTCGAACAAAGCGAGGCGCACGCCGCGCATTTTCGCGCGCGTGCGCTGAATGCCGCGCAAATGAAGGAGTTTGCCGAACTCGCCGCGCAGTCGCTGGCGGAGCAGACCAAACTCGAACAGCAGGAAGTGGGTTCATTCGACGCATTCGTCGCGGCTTATCGGGCGTATACGTTGAACCGGTTTAGCGTCTGAACGGCGAGTAGCCGGCTTAATTCGGCAAAAATTCCGCACGTGCTGACGATTCGCCGGCGCGGGTGAAACACGGTGCCGGCGTTGCGGTCCAACCTGCATGGCGTGCTTCAGAGGGGAGGAATCACCGTGATGAAAAAAGGTCTGTTGGCCGTGTTGTGCGTAGTGGCGGCGGGGTGCTCGACACAGGGGCAGGTCGATCCGGACGTCATGCAGATCGCGACGGCGCCGCTGACGTGTTCGAGCAAAGCCGAGTGCGACGCATGGTGGCAACGCGCGCAGACGTGGGTGACGACCCATTCGAAATACAAGGTCGAAGCCGCGACGGACACGTTGATCCAGACCGCCGGCCCAGACGGCGGCAAGCGGGCGTTGGCGTACCAGATTACGCGTGCCCCGAATCCTGACGGCACATCGACGATTGGCTTTGCGGCGCATTGCGACAGCTCGCTCGGCTGCACGCCGAACCCGTGGGTGGCAGGCGCCGCCTTCAAGCAGTATGTACGAGGCATTGCAACCGGCGCGCCGCCGAGCGGCGCGAAACCATCGCAACCCACCTCATCGGCGATGCACCCGGATACGTTACAGGGACAATCGATCCCGGGAACGAATGGCGAATCGATAACGCAGTGAAACGGGAAGGCAACGCCGTGGGCAAAAAAGCATCAATGCCCCATCGAAGGCCCAACCCCCTTGCGCGGTTTAGTAATCCAAACCAGCGCCGCCAGCACAACAAACGCCGCACAGGAAATCCGGAAGAAATCATTCGTGGCCATCATATAAGCCTGAGCCGTGACGATCTGATTCAACTGTGCGGTGATCCCGTCGCCGGAGAGCCCGAGACCAGCCAGCGCATTCGTATAAGAATTGGTATTGGCCGCATAGACATTCACCGAATCGGTCAACCTCGCATGATGGTAAATCGTGTCGTTCTCCCAGTACGTGGTGCTGATAGCCGTCCCAATCGCCCCCGACAAAGTCCGAAAGAAGTTAGATAGACCAGAGGCACTGGCGAGCCGCTCATCCGATACGCTGGACAGCGTAATAGTGGTCATCGGCACAAAGAAACAGGCGACCCCAATGCCTTGCACCAGCCGCGGCCAGATCACATGATTGAACGGCACGTCGAGCGTAAAAGTCGAATTCCAGAACGACACAAGAGCAAACACGATAAACGCAAAACTCGCCACGATCCGCAGATTGAGCCGATGCATATTTCGCCCGATCAAGGGCGACAGGAACAGTGCGAGCAAGCCGACCGGCGCGGTTGCAAGTCCGGCAAGCCCGGCGGTATAGCCCATCACCGTCTGCAGCCAGAGCGGGAAAATCACCACCGACCCAAAGAACGCCATAAAGCCGAACGAGATAATCAACACGCCGAGCGCGAAGTTGCGATCCTTGAAGAGCGAGAGATCGACGACAGGCTCTTTCTCGGTCATCTCCCACACCAGCATGAACGCGATCGACACCACCGCGATAATCGCCAGCACAACGATGAACGTGGAGTTGAACCAGTCGCGATCCTTACCCAGGTCGAGCATCATCTGCAGGCACGACACGCCGATCACGAGTAACGAGAGGCCGACTGCATCGATGCGCTGTTTGGTGATTTTCGTCTCGCGGCCGCGCAGCAGCAGGAACGCGCACACCGCCGAGAACACCCCGATCGGCACGTTGATGTAGAAGATCCACGGCCACGTGTAGTTGTCGGTGATATAGCCGCCCATCACGGGCCCGAAGATCGGCGCGCAGATCACGGTCATGGCCCAGAGACCCAGTGCGAGCCCGCGCTTTTCCGGCGGATAGGAGCGCATCAGAATCGTCTGCGAGAGCGGGACCATCGGCCCGGAGACGAGCCCTTGCACGAGCCGGAACGCGATCAGCGACTCGAAGTTGTGCGCGAAGCCGCACAGCGCCGACGCGATCGTGAAGAGCAGCACCGACAAGGTAAAGAGCCGCACTTCGCCGACCCGCCGTGCGAGCCAGCCGGTCAGCGGCACCGCGATCGCCGAGGCCACCGAATACGACGAGATGACCCAGGTGCCCTGGCTGGTCGCCACGCCGAGGCTGCCGGAAATGGTCGGCACGGCGACGTTCGCAATCGATGTATCGAGCACTTCCATGAAAGTGCCGAGCGCAAGACCGACCGTAAGCAAAGCCAGCGCGCCGCCTTTGAGCGGAGCGGGCTCGGCGGCGGGTAGGGCAGCGGCGGGAGCCGTGGCAGCCATGTGTTTCTCCTCAGCCTGGAAAGCTTGTCGCGGCAGCTTTATCGCGCATGCCGAATGGTGCGCTTACATGCCGGATCACCCTCTGCCCAGACAGATATTTGCAAATGATGGCGCCTTCAAAAGCGCCGACTGGTTACTGCCCGCCGTGTTCCGGCGGCGTCGCTTCAGGTGATTCCTCGGCTGATTCTTCCGACGATTCTGACGAAGGTCCGAGCCCGCACGCAGCACTCGCGCCCCCGCCGATGCCGTTGGCGATGAAACGGCCCAGCAGGTCGAGCAACGCGGCATGGTCCGCCGCGGAAAACCCGCGCAACTGCTCGTTCAACACCGCCGCGCCCAACCCAGGCAATTGACGCGCGGCTTCGTGGCCTTGCGGCGTCAACTCCAGCTTGACCATCCTGCGATCGGCGTCGCTACGCGTACGGACCACAAAGCCTTTCTTTTCAAGGCGATCCAGCAGCCGGGTCATCGATCCGCTGTCATATGACATGACCCGCGACAACTCGAACGGCGTGTTCGCGCGCCGCGCCGAGAGCAGCAGGATCACACCGATCTGCTGGGCAGTCAGCCCCAGCGGTTTGACCGCGCGATCCATCCGCTCGACGAGCACGTTTCGCGCTTTCGTCAGGTAATAGCCGAGACTCGATTCGAGGTGAATCTCATCCGCGTTGTAGGGACCATCGGTCATCGTGTATCCAAGGGCATCGGCAAGCAGAACGGATTTTAGCTGCCTAAGCAGACAAGTCAAATTTGATTTTGTGCCGAGCGAAAGGCGGAAAAACAACACCGCCGTTTGTTGCGAGGCAAAGTATCTTGAAATTTAATTGCATAGTCAATATTATTATAGGCAACGAGTTACGCGCGATCCGCGCCACCCGAGACCATGTTCTGACCGATTGTCTGCACGCTGCGTGTGTGGTGTGCAAAAAGGATTCCCCGATGCCGTACCTGAAAAACACCCTTGGCGGCTTGAGCCGCTCCTTGACCGATTCCGCGCTGAACAGCTTTCAAGGCCCGCATCGCTGGTGGAAACTGGCGCTGTTTGCCGCGTTGTTTGTGCTTCCCGGCGGGTCGGTGGGGATGATGGTGTTTGCCTGGGTTGGGCATCGGCGGGGGCAGAAGGTAGCGTCTTCCATGACTGCGCCAGTGGAGTTGGCAGGTTCCGCCGTGGCGGCGGAGAAGGTCGCTGGGGCGGTGAGTTCAGTTGGCACCTGCCGGACACGCGGCGATGCGCCGTGTCGCGCGGCTGCCGGCAAGCAGGCTCGGCAAGCGAGCACCGATTCGCGCGGTTGATCTCTGCTCGGTTGATCTCTGCTCGGTTGATCTCTGCTCGGTTAATTTCTGCGCAGTTAATTTCTGTTTTCTGGCGTGGAGTTACCGCCCAAGCAAAGAACCCGTAACACCACGTAACCATCCCGACACCCTAAGTAACACACCACCCACCTCCCGGGCATTACCCTTTCAGTTTCCCGCGCCCAAGCGGGCCCATACGCTAACATTCCAGCAGAGCCATGATCTCGTCCAGCTGGCAGTGCCGCCAATGGCCGCACCGTGGCGTCCAGAAGGAATCCTTTGAACATGCAGTTTGATCAAAACGCGCGCGCGCGGACCATTGCGCCTCGTGCCCTGACCCTCGCGGTGGCAGCGGCGCTCGCCACCGTACTGGCCGGCTGCGCGGTCGGCCCCGACTATCAGCGGCCGGCTGCGCAGATTCCCGCCTCGTACAAGGAAGCCGCGCCCGGCTGGAAAGTCGCTCAACCGGCCGATCAACAAGACCGCGGCGACTGGTGGACCCTCTACGAAGACCCGCAACTCAACGCGCTCGAAGACAAGCTGAACGCATCGAACCAGACCATCGCCCAGTTCGCCGCTGCCTACCGGCAAGCGCGTGCGCTGGTCGGCGAGGCGCGGGCGGCATATTTCCCGACCGTGGGCGCATCCGCGGGCGCGACACGTTCCGGCAATGGCTCGTCGTCCACCAGCTCGAGCAGCTCCCGCGTCAGCAACAGCTTCAACGTCCAGCTCGACGCAAGCTGGGAGCCGGATCTGTGGGGCTCGGTGAGCCGCGCGGTCAACGCCCAGAAAGCCGGTCAGCAGAGCGCCGCCGCCGATCTCGCGAACGCCCGGCTATCCGCTCAGGCCACGCTCGCGCAGACCTACTTCTCACTGCGCTCGCTCGATGCCACCCAAAAACTCCTCGACGAAACCGTCGCGGCCTATCAGCGCTCGCTGCAACTCACGAAAAACCAGTACGCGGCAGGCGTGGCCGCGCGCTCGGACGTGATTCAGGCGCAAACACAGCTGCAATCGGCACAAGCTGCCGCAATCGACAACGGCGTCCAGCGCGCCCAGGACGAACACGCCATTGCCGTGCTGGTCGGCGAACCGGCCTCGACCTTCTCGATTCCGCCGATGCCGCTCACCGCCACGCCGCCCAATGTTCCCGCGCAAATGCCGTCGGCGCTGCTCGAGCGGCGCCCGGATATCGCATCGGCTGAGCGCAAGGCGGCAGCGGCGAACGAACAGATCGGCGTCGCGATTGCCGCGTTCTTCCCGACGCTGACGCTGTCGGCCACGGGCGGCTTCCAAAGCTCGGTGTTCTCGCAATTGCTGACGGCGCCGTCGCGGTTCTGGACGCTCGGCCCGCAACTCGCCGCAACGATCTTCGACGCCGGCTTGCGCCAGGCAAAGACCGAAGCCGCGCGCGCCACCTACGATCAGGACGTCGCGAGTTATCGTCAATCGGTGCTGGCCGCATTCCAGGATGTCGAGGACAACCTGGCCTCGCAGCGCATCCTCGCACAGGAAATCGTCGTGCAGCAGCAAGCGGTGGAGTCGGCCCGCCAGGCGCTGGCCATCGTCACGAACGAGTACAAGGCGGGCACGGTCGGCTACCTCAGCGTGCTGACCGCGCAGACCACTGCCTTCACGACCGAGCAAAAGCTGCAAAGCATCGCCGGGCAGCGGATGGTGTCGTCGGTCGGTTTGGTGAAGGCGCTGGGCGGCGGCTGGGATGTCTCGCAGATGAATCGCGAAACCGGCGGCGTCGCGGCACCCGCGCCGCTGCCCGCGTCGTCAGCCACGCCAGTGGCGCAAAGCGGGACCACCGCGCCGCAACAAGCGCCGAGCAACTAGGCCCGCTCTTCACGCCTGCAACGGCGCAAGCGCACGCTTCAGTGCGCGAACGTCAACGTGACCGTACCCGGCCCGCTCGGCCGCCCCAGCAGATTCAGCAGTCCCGCGAGGTTGTCGCGCGCTTCCGGCACGGCGCTGGCCGTGCCGCGGAACGACGTCGAGACGGCCGACACGGTGCCGTTGCCGGTCAGCATCAGCGGGCCCTTGAGCGTTGTCAGATCGATCGTGGACGACACGCCTTGCGCCTGGAACAGCAGCCGATACGACCCGAGCGGCTTGACCAGCGACACGCGCGAGCTGACGTCGTTCAGCGTCACCGTCAGCTGGCCGAACGCTTCCTTGTTGAAGCTGCGCCAGTCCGACCATGACAGCCGCACGTCGCCTTGCAGATCGAGCGTATTGAACGGTGCGCCCAAGCCGGTCAGCAGCGAAGCCGGCACGCCGATCGTGCCTTGCGTGACGGTCGCGCTACGCGGGCTGGCGTCGACGGTGATCGGATCGGGCATCGCATCGCTTTGCCGCATGGTCATGCGCACGCGGCCGGTGAAGAGCGGCCAGAACGCCGTGCGCCATTCGATCCGTCCGGGCAGCAGCGTCGCCGCGCTCAGGTCGGAACCGGCGGCGAGCATCAGCGTCGCCGAGCCGTGCCACAGCGAGCCGGCCGGATCGACAAGATTGACATGACCGCGGGTCTGTTTGGCGAATTGCGGGGTGATCCAGGCGGCCGGCAGCAACGCGACCATAACAGCGGCGCTCGACAGTACGGCGACCACCAGCCAGGGTAGCGCGACGCGCAGGCGCCCCATCCGGAAGGTCATGCGAGATCCTGTGACTGCGCGGTCATTTGACGGTCGACGGCTGCAACGACGCCGTCAGATCCACCTGGCCGTCCTCCTTGAGCGCAGTCACATGCGCCTCCGCGACCTGCACCTTGAACTGCTTGCGCACATCGTCGACCCAGCTCGTCCACGCCGGAAACGACGCGTTTTTCATCTGGATCTGCACCGCGTTGCCGATCACCTGGACCTGGGTCGCGGCAAGGCCATGATCGCTGAGCGATGCGCTCAGCGCGTCCTTCAGCGCACCGCCGGTCGGCGCGACGCCTTGAGCCGCCGCGGACAGTTGCCGCGCTTCGTTCGCCTGCGCGGTCATCTGCGCCAACTGGCGCTGCAGTGTGGGCAGCGATTCGCGCAGATGCGCACGGCCGTCCTGCGCCGGCGCCCACAGCACCGACCACGCAATCACCACGCCCAACGCCGCGCTGCCCCACGTCAGCAGCATTTTTTCGCGCTCGGTGCGCTGCTCCCAGAATCCAGCCCACGATTGGGCGAGTTCAGCTTTCATTGTCCGTTCCTGATGGTCCACTTGCCGGTATTGCTGTCGATCGCGCCGTTCAGGCCGTTGCGCGCAAGGCGTTTCGCGAAATCGGGATCGACCTTGATCTCAGGCTTGAAGGCGACATCGAGCCGCCGGTCGTGATAATCGAGCGCGGCGATGCCGTTGACCGGCACGGCTCCCAACGACCGCGCGAGACGATCCGCCAGCGACAGGAAATCGTCCGGCGACAGCTCGCCTGCCGCCACGCGCAGCTGCTGCAGCTGGCGCGACATCTGATCGGGTGCATCGAGCACGACGGTCGTTTTCGGGAAGGCGTTGAGCAGCAGTTCGGTCATCTGCGTGTTGATCGCGTCGCGCTGACGCGCAAGCATCAGCCACTGCACGTTCGCACCGACGATCGCGACCACGAGCGCGCCGACCGCCAGCAGCACCGGCAGGCGCAGACGCCGCAGCGTCGCGCGATCGAGGCGCCACGGCTGCGAAGCGAATTCGAACTGGCAGAGGTCGAAACGGCAATCCAGCGCACGCCGCGCGAGTTGCTCGAACGGCAGCGGACTTGCCCCGTGCACATGGGCCGCAAGTCTCGCGGGGCCGGTTTCGGCGAGACTCGGCTCATTGCCGGACACCTCGGTCAGCATGTACAGCGTGACCGGGGCAGCGCCCGCCAGCGCGGCGAGGGTCGCGTTCACCGCGGTGGCCGGCACCGCCAGCCCTTCGCCCTGCACGCCACGCGCGATCGCCAGTTCGACGCGCGGTGCGCCGGTTTCGAACGCACCTTCGAGCAGCAGCGCCGGCGCGGTCTGAACCACGGCGCCCAGTACGGCCGCCACCATCGGCACCGCCGGCGCGACGCCGGGCGCGGGCGCAGCTGCGGCGCCAGGCGCCGCTGTCGCCACGCGGGCCGGGCCCGCCGATACCGGCTCGCCTGCGTTGACCATTTCGGCGACTTCAACGGGCGTATCGAGCGCGACCGCTTGCGGCAGGCAGCGGGTCACCGGCACGGCGCGCAAGCTGCGGTGTCCGGCGGCGGCGAAGCCTTCGCAGATGAAGCGGAACCAGCCGCGGTCGACGATCGCGAGCAATTGCCGGCCGCCCGCGAGCGGTTGCGGATCGACGGCGATGTGACAGGTTTGCGGATCCTGGATCAGTTGATCCTCGACGACGTTCGGCAGCGCCTGACGCAACCGTGGTCCGCGCAGCGGCGGCAGCTTGGCGGGCATCATCAGCAGGTCGCGCGCGGCGACCATCAGCACCGTCGACGAAGCGCGCGGCAGCAGCGCGAGCGCCGAGCGGCCTGCGCGTTGGGTGCGGCCCGACTTGTCGAGCAGCAGGAACGGCAGCTCCGGCAGTTGCCATTCCTGCGATGGCACCGCCGGGTCACGCGGCGGCAGTAGGACGATCAGCGTGCTCAAAGGCCACTCTCTCTGGGAAAAGCGTTACTCATAGTTGGTCTTGTACCCGCACGATACGCGTAGTGTGAGTCAATGCGTCGCGATAGACGAGGGTCGTGCGGTCCACTTGCGCACGTTCGTGCTGCACGCGGCCGTGGATCAGAAAGTAGTTCGTGTTGACGTCGAGTTCGCTCGTATCGATCGACACCGACTGCACGCCGGCGCCGCGCAACGCGAGCTGCACATCGGCGACGTTATGGAAAAACACCGTTTGCCGCCGCGCGACGAAGGCCTGCGCGCTCGACAGGTTCATGCCGGGCACGACCGCCGCGATGACTTCGGCTGAGGCCGTATTCATGTTGACCGCCGACGCCGTCGGCAGCACGGTGACGAACGGACGCAAGCGCGCGACCATCTCCAGCGTGTAGCCGGGAATGTCGAGCAGCGAATCGACGCTGGTCATTTGCAGCGGCGCGAGCGCTGCGTTCTCGTTGCTGTCTTCGAGACCGGGGTTGTCGGTGTAATTGCCGCCGCCGGTCGCACCGCCCTGGATGGGCGGGGTCGCCGACGTGCCGGTGAGGGACGTGACGGTTTGAAAACGTGTCGCCGATTGAGCGAGGCTCGCGCGCATCTGGACGGCGGTGCTTTTCGCCAGTTGGCTATTCACACCGAGGGAGACGAGCAGACGCTGGTAGGCGCCAATCTGTTCCATGTTCAGTTGCAATACGCCTGGGGCCGGGCTTGCTACCAGATTGCGGAGGTTGAATTTCGCCTGGGCGTCTTCGATTGAACCTGACAGGTAGGTTGCCGCGCCTTGCTCGGCTCTGACTTCGCCGATCTGGCCGAGGAAATCCGACAGCCGTGTTTTGGCGATGGGGACGCCCCATAGGCCACCTAAGTAGGTGATTCCTGCAGAGGTGTCGCCTTCCGAACGAAGGATCAGGCGCGTCCAGTCCAGCGCGCCTCTTGCCACCCATTGGGCTTGCGACAGGAGGCGCTGGTTTTCTATCCTTCGGATCTGGACTTGCTGGCGCCAGAGCATGCCGGAGACCAATATCGCCGATAGCGCGACAACTAGCAGCGCGCTGATGATTGCTGCGCCCTGCTGTTTTGCCCGCGGCGCAGGCAAAGACGCAGGCAAAGACAACAGCGAGGAAGAAGCAGACCGTCGCGGAGACAACAAAGAGAACTTCATATCATTCTCCGACGAGAAAAACCCGCGTAACCGGCCGCGCCAACGACGTAGCCCCAATGCCAACTTCGAGCCCAGTCACGGACCGCGGCAACGGCGCATTGCCGAGCTGCGGCACTTTCAGATTATTGTCGTTCTCCGTAATAGCGGCCTGCACATCCTTCATCTGCATGGTCCAGCCGACCTTCGGCACATAAACGCGAGTAGAAATGGTCCCCACGCCACCCATCAAAGGCACCGCGGTCCAACCGTCGCCTTCGCCACCTCGCAGCGCCCGCCGCAATTCGCCGACATTGCCCAACGGCGGCGACGCATACCGAATCACGCGTCCCTCGGAAACCCGGTACCGCACCACCTGCAAACGCGGCGCAGCCTCCGGCACCACCATCTGCCGCACGATCTGCAGCACGCTGCCGTCAATCGAAACGGCCGCCTGCCCAGACTCGTCATCCGAAGCGGCCTGGCGCGCATCGATCCGCATCTGGTCGAACAGCTGCGCAAAGACGCGCTCGTCTTCCATTGCACTCGTAACGGTCTGCCGACCGCGGATGATCTGATCGAGCCCGCGCCATGACAACACCGCGATCACCGCCATGATCGCAATCGCGACCAGCAGCTCGATCAGCGTAAAACCGCCCGCGACCGGCCGGCGGCGACGCTCAGAGCGAACGGTTGTTTTCATTCGCGACCACCGTGACCATCTGAGCGAGATTGCCGGAACCCCCAGGCATCGTCACCATCACCTCCACTCGACGAAACACCGGATTCGGCGTCGCCGTCACATGCTCCGTACAGGTCAACTGCAAGTTGCCCTGCGAACAGTCAAAGCTGGTTTCGCCGACGTTCGGCCAGCCATGCGTGAGACGCAATTGCGCAAGCGTGTTGTCCGCGCTCCAACCAGCCAGCAGGCGCCGATGCAGATCGGCTTCGCCGCTCGCCAGACTGCCCACCGCGCGCAGCGATGCGGCCAACGCCACCGCGATGATCGTCAGCGCTACCAGCACTTCGATCATCGTAAAACCGCGCTGCCGTGCGCGACGGCCCAAGCTCCTGCAACGACGCATCTCAGTGCACCTCATAGCGGCCATTGCCGGTGCCGACGATCGTCGCGCGCCCCGCCGCCGAAAACAGCGTGATCTGCACCGGCACGTCGATCGCCTCGGTGCCGAACACGACACGGCTCGGCTGTGCGTCCGAGCCGGGATAGTTGATCATCACGCCGGTCACGCCACCTTCCCACCGGCGTGGGCCGAGCAGATCGTCATGCAGCGGACGCCAGCCGTCTTCGGTACGCAGGTCGAAACGGAAACCGCCTTCGAGCGGCTGCCACGCAATCGGCCGCGCGCGCACCTGGGCTTCGTCGCCGGCCGATTCGAACAGCAGCGCGAGACGCTGCGCTTCTTCGTTCAGATCGGTGCGCGGATTGCGCGTCATCGTCAGCGCCGTCAACGACACCAGCAAGCCCGCGATCACCAGCACCACCATCATTTCCAGCAGCGTGAAGCCCGCTGCACGCTTCGATCCGCATCCACGCGCGCCGAGCACGCGCGCACCGGCGCACGCCGCGTGCGGCATCGGCGCCGTACACGGTGTGTCCACACGGGACTTGCAAGCGGACATACGCATAGTGCCGGCCACGAACGATCAAAAACGATGAGTCGATAAAGTGCGCGGTGGATCGCTTGGGAGCAGGGCGATCCGGCGCGCCTGAAAAATCAGCGAACTACTGCCACGAGCCTATGTCGGCGTCATTGCCTTCGCCGCCTGCCTTGCCGTCGGCGCCGTAGCTGAACACGTCGATTTCGCCGTGCACGCCCGGATTCAGATACTGATAGCCATTGCCCCAAGGATCGTTCGGCAGACGCTCGAGATAGCCGCCGTCCTTCCAGTTGTTCGGCACCGGGTCCGTGCCCGGTTTTTCGATCAGCGCGCGCAGGCCCTGCTCCTGGGTCGGATAACGGCCGTTGTCGAGACGGTAGAGTTTCAATGCCTGCATCATCGTGCCGATGTCCTGCTTGGCCGCTACGCGCCGTGCTTCATCGGGACGGCTCATGATCTTCGGTACGATCAACGCGGCCAGAATGCCGAGAATCGCGATCACGACCATGATTTCGATCAGCGTAAAACCGCGTTGAAGGCGGCTGCGCGAACCCGCGAATTCCATACGGCGAGTGGTCGACAGTTGCATAGCTTGCTACCTCTTTTCAGGTGAAATTTTCGATCGGGCGGGATTCGCGCATTGGCAGGCGCACTCGCAATCAGCGTGCCATTGAACACGCCCGGCCGGTCATTTTAATGTCATGCAGTTGAAGGGCTTCAACCCAACGCAATTTTCACAATAGTCCGTACAATGATGCGCATGAACGCCATCCAAATTCGCCTTCTTTCGCTCGCGCTGTTCGCCGTGTTCTGCGCGACGCTCACCTACTGGGTCATCACGCTGTCCACGATGTCGGGCGCTCCGTTGCCCGCCGCCGCAGCGCATGCCCCGATCTCAACCGAACAGGCGGCTACGCTGTTCGGCGGTCAGCTCACGCGCAACGCCAACCAGGACGTGCATCTGTTCGGCATCCTCGCTTTACATGAGGGCTCCGCGGCGATCGTCAGCGTCGGCGGCGAGCCGCCGCATGCAGTGTCGCTCGGCAGCGCGCTCATGCAAGGCGCCAAACTCTCCGAGGTTCGCGCCCGCTCGATCATCATCGATCGCAATGGCGCGCATTCCGAAGTGTTCCTCCCGGCCAATGCGGCAGGTCCTACGATCTACGTGCGCTAAACCAGCCTGCTCCGATCGGGCAGATTGCGCCGCGGGCAATAATCCGCGGCAACCCGCAATAACCTGCGGCAACCCGCGGCAACCTCGCAATCAGCAAACCTCACTGCTTCACTGCACCAGGTTGTTCAACTCGATGATCGGCAGCATCACCGCCAGCACGATCACCAGCACCACGCCCCCCATCGCCAGAATCAGCAACGGCTCGAGCAGGCTCGTCAGGAACATCGTGCGGCGCTCCAGTTCGCGTGCTTCGCCGTCGGCCGCGCGGTCGAGCATCGTCGTCACGTCGCCGGTCGCTTCGCCCGAACGGATCAGGTGAACCAGCACCGGCGGAAACGTCTTCGTATTGCCGAGCGCGCGCGACAAGGACGTGCCTTCACGCACGCGCACGATCGCGTCGTCGATGTTCGCGCGCATCGCGTTGTTGCTGAGCGTTTCGGCCGCGGCCTGCAGCGCGCGCAGAATCGGCACGCCAGCGGCGGTCAGAATGCCTAGCGTGCTGGCAAAACGCACTGTGTTGTAGCCGCGCACGAGCTTGCCGAGCAGCGGTGCGGTCAGCAGCCAGCGGTCGAATGCGAGGCGCGGGCCGGGTTGCTTCAATATCGAGCGCACCAGATACGCCAGCCCGGCGACGCCGATCAGCACCGCCCACCACCAGTGCCGCACGAAACCGGACAGCGCCATCATCATGATGGTGAGGAAGGGTAGTTGCTGTTTGGTGCTGGCGAACACGTTCACCACTTGCGGCACCACATAGCTCAACAGAAACGTGACGATGCCGAAGGCGATGATCGTGACGATGGTCGGATACGTGAACGCGAGCACGATCTTCTGCTTCAGCGCGTTGCGCTGCTCGATGTAGTCGGCCAGACGCGACAGCACGAGACCGAGCTTGCCGGTGTGTTCGCCGGCGGCCACCAGCGCGCGATAGATTTCGGGGAAGTCCCGCGGATGCTGCGTCAACGCATTCGCGAGCGAATGGCCGCCGAGCACTTCGGCGCGAATCGACGCCATCAGTTCGCGGATGTAGTCGCGCTCCGATTGCTCGGTCAGCACCGCGAGCGCTTCGTCGAGCGGCAGGCCGGCGATCAGCAGGCTCGCCAGCTGGCGCGTCAGGATCGCCTGCTCGCGCTGCGACAGGCGCCGCCCCAGCGACAAACGCTGACTGCGCTCGCCTCGCGTGCGCGTCGCGGCCGGTTCGACCACTAGCGGCGTCAGGCCTTGCGAACGCAGATTGGTCCGCGCGCCGCGCGCGCTGTCCGCGTCGAGCACGCCTTTTTGCGCTTTGCCCGCCGCGTCGATCGCTTCGAAACGAAATGCCGGCATGCGCTTATGCTCCGCCCGTCACGCGAATCACTTCTTCCAGCGACGTCAGTCCGGACGCGAGCCAGCGGTCCGCATCCTCGCGCAGCGTGCGCATGCCTTGCGCGCGGCCGACTGCGAGAATCTCCGCGTCGGCGGCGTTGCGGTGAACCAGCGTGCGGATTTCGTCGTCGATCAGCAGCAGTTCGTACACGCCGCGCCGGCCCGCATATCCCGACTGCCCGCACTTGTCGCAGCCCACCGGATGCCAGTGCACGCGGCCGTCTTCCTCGACGCGCTCTTCGCGGCACACCGGGCACAGCCGCCGCACCAGCCGCTGCGCCAGCACGCCGAGCAGCGACGACGCCAGCAGATACGGCTCGACGCCCATGTCGGTCAGACGCGTCACGGCGGAGGCGGCATCGTTCGTGTGCAGCGTCGCCAGCACAAGGTGACCCGTCAGCGACGCCTGCACCGCGATCTGCGCGGTTTCCAGATCGCGGATTTCGCCGATCATGATGACGTCCGGGTCCTGCCGCAGGATCGAGCGCAGCGCCCGCGCGAAGGTCATGCCGATCCGCTCGTTGACCTGCGTCTGGCCGATGCCCGACAGGTCATATTCGATCGGATCTTCGACCGTCATGATGTTGGTCGTCGCGGTCTCGAGCCGCGACATCGACGCGTACAGCGTGGTCGTCTTGCCCGAGCCGGTCGGGCCGGTCACCAGCACAATGCCGTGCGGCCTGCCGATCAGCTTGTCGAATTTGACGAGCGTGTCGGACGCCATGCCGAGCGCTTCGAGATTCAGGCGCGACGCATCCTTTTCCAAGAGACGCAGCACCGCGCGTTCGCCGTGACCGGTGGGCAGCGTCGACACGCGCACGTCGACCGGACGGCCGCCGACGCGCAGTGTGATGCGGCCGTCCTGCGGCAAACGCTTCTCGGCAATGTCGAGCTGCGCCATGATCTTGATCCGCGAGATCAGCGCGCCGTGCAGTGCTTTCTTCGGCCGCACCACATCGCGCAGCGTGCCGTCGACCCGGAAACGCACCACCGATGACGTCTCGAACGGTTCGATATGAATGTCCGATGCCTGTTCGCGTGCGGCCTGTGTGAGCAGCGCGTTGATCATGCGGATGATCGGCGCGTCGTCTTCCGATTCGAGCAGATCCTCGACCTCGGGAATGTCCTGCATCAGACGCGACAGATCGACTTCGCCTTCCACTTCGCCGACCACCTGCGCGGCGCTGCCGTCCTGGCGCGCATAGGCCTGGTTGATCGCCTGCGCGAGTTCGTCGGCGGGCAGACGCACGACCGACAGCGCGCCGAAATTGCGCGCGACTTCGGCGAGCGCCGCGTCGCTGGTGCGTTCGCTGATCCAGACTTCGAGACTGTCTGCATGCTGATGCGCGACCAGAATCTGGCCGCTGCGGGCAAAGCCGTACGGCACGAGTCGTGCGGCGACGGCCGACGGCGCGATGCGCTCGGCATGCTCCGCCACGACCGCGGGCGGAATCGCCGCCGCATGGGTCGACGCACCGGCTCGCGCCGCTGCTGACGACGCAGAAGCTGACGGCGGCGTGGACGGCGTGCTCACGGCTGCACTCCGGGCGACGCGGTGGAAGGCGCGGCGGGCACAGGGTTGGCCTGGACAGCACCACTCGTCGCCGGTGCGGGAGCGCTAGCCGGAGGCGGCGGCGCCATCTGCTGGCGTCGCATCTGGTCAAGATTAAACAGGTTCATGGCGGCCGAGCCGCCCTCGGCCGGGCCGATCGGCTTGGGCGGCATCACCGGATCGTCCTTGTCCTTTATCAGGTTGTTGTCCGACCTGTACGCGCCCTGCACGCCCTGGATGTAGTCGTAGCGGTTCGACGTCACGGCCTGAGCGGTATCGCGATCGTTGATGATCACGGGGCGCAGGAACACCATCAGGTTGGTCTTCTGGCGGGTCTTCTGTTCCGAGCGGAACAACTGGCCAAGCCACGGGATATCGCCCAGCAGCGGCACCTTGCTGTTGCTGACCTGGTAGTTGTCCTGCATCAGGCCGCCCAGCACGATGATCTCGCCGTTATCGGCGAGCACCGTCGACTGGATCGAACGCTTGGTGAACTCCGGGCCGGCCGGGTTGGTCGCGACGTTGGTCGTGCCGTTCACGATCGCCGAGTCTTCCGTGTAGAGCTGCAGCTTGAGAATCCCGCCATCGGTGATCTGCGGCTTGATGTGGAGCGTCAGACCGACGTCGACGCGGTCGAACGTATTGAACGCGTTGCCCGTGGTGCCGCTCGTGAGGTTCGAATACGAACCCGTCTGGATCGGCACGTTCGTGCCGACGACGATCTTGGCTTCCTCGTTGTCGAGCGTGATGAGGTTAGGCGTCGACAGCACGTTCGCGTCGGCGGTCTGCGACAGCGCCTGCAGCAGCGCGCCGAGTCCCCGCACCCCGAAAATGTTGTGCACCCACCCGACGTTGAGCCCCTGCTGGAGATTCTGGGTTGCGAGCGCCCCCGCGAGACCGCCGGTGGTCGCGGTCGCCGCGGCCGCCGTCAGATTGACGATGCTGTTGCCGGAGCCGGTCGCCAGGTTGGTGCCGGCAAGGACCGAACCGTTCGCGACCTGCCACTGAATGCCGAGATTGGCATTCGTGTTCGAGTTCAGCTCGACGATCAGCGCCTCGATATAGACCTGTGCGCGCCGCGCGTCGAGCTGGTCGATCACCGCCCGCAGGTTGCGGTACACCGGGTCCGACGCCGTGATGATCAGCGAGTTGGTGGCAGAGTCCGCCTGGATCATGCCGCCCGGCTGATTGTCCTCGCTCTTTTCCTTGTCGCCGCCGAGCAGGCCGCCAGAACTGGAACCGCCGCTCGAGCCGTATGCTCCTCCCGCACCGCCGCCCATCGGCGACGCCATCGAGCTGCTTCCGAGTCCGCCGGACGGCAGCGGGGGCGTACCCGCTGTACCCGTCGAACTGCTGCCAAACGAGCCGCCGCCGCTCTGGTTGGACGAAGTCGCTTCGTTCGAGCCGGTCGACGAGCCGGTCTCGCCGCCTTTGCCGAGCATCCCGCGCAAGGTCTTCGCGAGCTTCGTCGCGTCCGCGTTGCGCAACGCCACGACGTGCATGTTGCCGGGCTGTCCGGTCGGTCCGTCAAGCTGTTTCGCGAGAGACTTCGCCGCGTTCAGCCGCCCGGCGTTCGACGCACGCAGCAGCAGCGAGTTGGTGCGGGGGTCGGCCGTGACCGATACCTTCAGCGTTGTGTCGGTGCTGCCGATCGTGCCCGGATCGAGCATCTTCGTGAGCTGCTGCGCGGCGTCGAGCGCGTTCGCGTTTTTCAGCGGCACGACCTGGACCTGCTGGCCCGCCGCCGTATCCACGCCCGCGATGATCTGCGCGATACGCCGCACGTTGTCAGCATAATCGGTCACGACAATCGTGTTGTTGGCGGGATAAGCCGCCACGGTATTGTTCGGCGAGATCAGCGGACGCAAAACGGGCAGCAGATTATTGGCCGACTCGTTCCTCAGCTGGAACACCTGCGTGACCACCTGGTCGCCGCGCGCAACCGGCGCGTTGCCGACATAGGTCGGCACGCCTTGCAGCTTGGCGTCGGCTTCAGGCACGACTTTCAGCACGCCGTGGTCCTGTACCAGCGCGAAACCCTGCATCCGCAGAGCAGACTGCAGGGTCTTCAGCGCCTGGTCTTCAGGCACCGCATTTTCGGACACGAGATTCAACTGACCTTTCACGCGCGGGTCGACGATGATCGTTTTGCCGGTTGCCGCGCCGATCGCCTTGGCCACCTGATCGATGTCGGCGTTCACGAAATTGAGTGTCACCTGTGCCTGTGCTGTCTGCGCGGTGATCAATCCAGCCACCAGCAGCGCCGTTGCGACGCGACGCAAAGCCATACGATTTCTTCTCATGGAATGTGGTATCGATGCCGACAGCCTGAGCCGCCGGCGGTCACGCAATGCGGACATATGAGCAAGCCGCAGCCCCTTCGGTCTGCCGGCGGGCTTCACGGGCAATCGCCGCCCTGGATGCCGGCCACCCAATGTCCGAAAAAAATGAACAGTAACAGTTTTTCATGTCGAATTTGTCACAAAACAAACAGCCCCGTACGATTACTCAAAGGAGCTTCCCGGACCGTCAAGTATTTGAAAGCTTTCGCGCTTCCGTACGCGGTGCCGCATAGTGCCGCGTTTTTGGCTGGATTATGTCGGTTAGCCAACTTGACGCTCGATTGCCTGCCGGTATGATACGAGCCGTTGGGGGTGCTGGTCGTAGCTAGACTACGCGGGTTTTCCCCCATGCCCGGCTCACGCCCGGCCAAGGCGGCTCTCCGGCCTTGAGCGACTGAAGTTTGGCCGATTGATTACCTTACCAAACCTTACTCTTGCAATTTGTTGAGTCATCTTGACCGATGAAGCAAACCCTCGTCACCGTCGCCGCAGGACTTGCCGTGCTGATCGCAGCAGGGTCCGCGCGCGCCGACTGCTTTGACGCGGCAGCGGGGTATCAGAAGGTCAACCCGTTGATTCTGCGGGCGATTGCGTGGCAGGAGTCGCACAACCGGCCGGACGCGCAGCATAAGAACGCAAACGGCTCGACCGATTATGGGGTCATGCAGATCAATTCGATCCATCTGCCCACGCTCGCACAATACGGCATCTCGCAAGGCACGCTGATGGAGCCTTGCAAGAACGTCTATATCGCCGCATGGCATCTGCGCCGCCAGATGAACAAGTACGGCAATACGTGGCAAGCAGTCGGAGCCTACCACTCCGAAACACCGGCGCTGCGCGATAAATACGCTCAGGAGATCGCCGCGATCCTGCGCAAGTGGCATCTGATGCCGACGGCTGCTGCGCGCTGACCGGCAGTTGCGCGGGCAAGCACGGCGTTCCTGCCTTTCCTGTTCACGCGTGCGCCCGAGCTTGCGCAAGTCGCCACTCGGAGCCCGTCACGCGGCCACTGTCCGTTTGATGCACAATGCGGCTTCGTGTTGCCGTCGGTGCATGGCCATCAGTCTGGTCATGGTGTCATCAGACCCCGCGCCCGGCACGCCTTCCAATCCTCTTGCATTTCCGTACTGCGATGAACCAGCCGCTATTGCCCGTCACCGTGCTCTCCGGTTTTCTGGGCGCCGGCAAGACCACGCTCCTGAACCACATCCTCGCGAATCGGGCCGGTTTGCGCGTGGCCGTGATCGTCAACGATCTGGCCGCCGTCAATATCGATGCAACCCTCGTGCGCGATGCCGCCGCGCTCTCACACGTCGAAGAGCAGCTCGTCGAACTGTCGAACGGCTGCATCTGTTGCACGCTGCGCGACGACTTGCTGGTCGAGGTCAAGCGCCTTGCCGGCGAAAAGCGCTTCGACGCGATTCTGATCGAATCGACCGGCGTGGCGGAACCGATGCCAATCGCCGAAACTTTTACCTTCGTCGACGCTGACGGCGTGTCGCTGTCCGACGTCGCCCGGCTCGACACGATGGTGACGGTGGTCGATGCGTTCAATTTCCTGCGCGACTACGGTTCGGCCGATGCGCTTGCCGAGCGCGGCATCGCCGCGACTGAAGCAGACGATCGTACACTGGTCGAATTGCTGATCGAGCAGATCGAATTCTGTGACGTGCTGGTGGTGAACAAAGCCGATCTGGTCAGCGCCGACGACCTCACGCGTTTGCAACGCATCCTCGCGCGCATCAATCCGCGCGCCACGCAGGTGGTGAGCCGCTTCGGTGAGGTGCCGCTCGCCGAGGTGCTGAACACCGGCCGCTTCGACTTCGACGAAGCGTCGAGCGCGCCGGGCTGGCTGGCGTCACTGAATCACGATCGTGAGCACGGCCACGCACATCACGGCGAAGCCGACGAATTCGGCATCGGCGACTTCATTTACCGGGCGCGGCGGCCGTTTCATCCGGAACGCCTGTGGGCGCTGCTGCATCAGGAGTGGCAGGGCGTGTTGCGCAGCAAAGGCTTTTTCTGGCTCGCGACGCGTAACGACATCGCCGGTTCGCTGTCGCAGGCGGGCGGCGCTTGCCGGCATGGTCCGGCGGGAATGTGGTGGGCCGCTCAGGATCGCTGCGAATGGCCGGACGGCGACGATGAGCTGGCAGCCGAAATTGCCGGCGACTGGTACGGCGATCCGGACGATATGAGCATCGGCGACCGGCGCCAGGAACTGGTGTTGATCGGGATCAGCATCGACCCGGCCGTCTGGCAAGCGAAGTTCGATGCGTGCCTGCTGACCGACGCGGAATATGCAGCGGGGCCGCAAGCGTGGCAACAGTTCGCCGACCCGTTCCCGGCCTGGGACTTCGACGAAGACGATCACGACCATGGCGACCACGACCATGACCACGACGGTCATGGTCACGGCGAAATCCTGCATCGCCACGACTGAGCCGGTTTTCCCGACCAGAATGTTTAGCCGCGGCACCCGTCGCCGCTAAACCGAAAACAAATCGCAGACGAAAAAAAACCCGCCGTGGGCGGGTGTCAACTGCCAGGCAGTAATCTGCTTAGCGCTTGTTGACTGCGTCCTTGAACGCTTTGCCAGCCGTGAACTTGACGGTCTTGGCGGCCGGGATCTTGATAGTTTCGCCGGTCTTGGGATTGCGACCCGTACGTGCTGCGCGCTTGCCCGAACCGAAGCTGCCGAAGCCGATCAACTGTACCGCGTCACCCTTCGACACAGACTTCTTGATCACTTCAAGCAACGTGTCCAGCGTCTCACCGGTTTGAGCCTTGCTGGCGCCCGTCTGACCTGCGACGGCGTCGATCAGTTCCTGTTTGTTCATTAAGGTTCCTTTCTGAGTTTAGGTTGACACGAACAGCGCGAACGCGCCGATTATACGTGCGCGGGCCGCGCCGTCGAGCAGCTGCGGCTCCGGATCCCCTCCGGACATAGCGCCGGACGGATGACTGTCTGGCGGCCGTGCCGCCGCTCCCTTCGCGGCGCTTGCTATGATAGCGCAGCGCAAACCCAATCAGGACAAGGGTTTCGAAGATTTAACGGTTGCGGGGCCGATACAGCAGGGAAATCGCTGTTTTTGCTGTTCGCGGGCTCGAACCGAGGGCTGAAACCCAGTATGGACGGGGCTTGGCGTTGGTTTTTGCCAACGTTCGGCGCTTCTTTTTCGCCGCTCGGCGACCTGCGCGCCCTGGCGATAATGCATGACCTGCTCTTTCGAGCGTCTTTTTCCGCCGCGCATGACCGATCCGCTGATCCCCGCCACCCTCGCGTTTCGCGACAACGGCACACCTTTTTCCCCGCTTTACGACGACATCTATCACAGCGCCGTCGGTGGGCTCGAACAGTCCCAATACGTTTTCCTGCGCGGCAACGCGCTGCCGGACCGGTGGCAGGGACGCCGCATTTTCACGGTGCTCGAAACCGGCTTCGGCATGGGCATCAACTTCCTGACGACGTGGGCCGCCTGGCGCGCCGATCCGGCACGTTGCGAGCGGCTGCACTTCGTCTCGACCGAGAAACACCCGTTCACGCCTGCCGACTTGCGCAGCGTGTACGCGAAAACGATTTCCGATCCGTCGATTGCCGCGCTCGCACTCAAGCTGACCGGCGCGTGGCCGATGCTCGTGCCCGGCACCCATCGGCTCGAATTCGAAGAAGGCCGGGTCACGCTGACGCTGGTGTTCGGCGACGCCACGGAGAGCTTGCCGACCTTGAGGCTACGCGCCGATGCGTTCTACCTCGACGGCTTCGCGCCGGCCAGGAACCCGGAATTGTGGACGCCGGCGATCTTCAAGGCGCTCGCGCGTCTGGCGGGCGAGGGCGCGACGTTCTCCACTTACAGCAGCGCCGGCGACATCAAGCGCGCCCTGACGCAATGCGGCTTCGAATATCGGAAGGTGGAAGGCTTCGGCTGGAAACGGGCGATGCTGGTCGGTCACTTCGCGCCGCGCTGGCGCGTGCGCCGTTATGAGCCGCCGGCGCCGCTCGCGGTCGACGAGCGGCATGCCATCGTGATCGGCACCGGGCTCGCCGGCTGCGCGGTGATCGAGCGTCTGGCCGCGCGCGGCTGGCGCATCACATCGCTGGAGCGGCATGCATCGGTGGCGCAAGACGCGTCGGGCAATCCCGCCGGCGTATTCCATCCGATGATCTCGCGCGACGACAGCGTCGCCTCGCGCATCACGCGCGCGGGTTTTCTCTACGCGCTCGGACGCTGGGCCGCGCTCGAACGGCTGGGTCATAAGCCTTTGCGCGGTAGTGCGGGCCTGTTGCAGATCGCCGCGAACGACGAGGAAACACGTTTGATGACCGAAGCGCTCGCGGCATTCGGCTATCCATCCGAATATGTGACACCGGTGTCGCAAACCGAAGTGCAGCGCCTCGCCGGCATGCCGCTCGCGCACAACGGCTGGCTCTTTCCGCACGGCGGCTGGATCGACCCGGCGTCGCTGTGCGCCGCGCAGTGCGCAGCGGCGGGTGCGCAACTCGAACGGCGCTTTGGCGTGGACGTCGCGCGAATCGAGCGAGCGGAAAATCAATGGACCGTATTCGATGCCGCAGGACATGCGGTCGCTCGCGCGCCGGTGGTGATCGTCGCAAGCGCGCACGGCGCCGCGCGCATCGCCGGTTTGCAGCACGCGCCGACTCGCAGCATTCGCGGCCAGCTAACCTTGCTGCCGCGAGGCAGCGTGCCGCCGCTGCGGATGCCGGTGATCGGCGAAGGCTACGCAGTCCCGCTCTCTGACGGGCTCACGCTGACCGGCGCCACCTACGACCTCGACGATCCCGACACCTCGCTGCGCGCCGACGGTCATCTGGAAAACCTGGAGCGCGTCGCGCAGATGCTGCCGGTCTTCAGCGGCATGGTGGATCCGGCACGGGCGGCTTCGCTGGCCGGACGCGTCGCGTTTCGCTGCGTCACGAGCGACCGGCTGCCGATGATCGGCAACTTCGCCGACGAAGCCGCGGCGACACGCGATGCCCAGCGTCTACGTGGCGCATGGCCGCTCGACCTGCCGCGTACCGATGGCTTGTACGGCGCGTTCGCTTACGGTTCGCGCGGCCTGGTGTGGGCGGCGCTCGGCGCGGAGCTGATCGCCTCGCAGATTGAAGGTGAACCGTGGCCGCTCGAGCGCGATCTGGCCGAAGACATCGATCCGGCGCGCTTCCTGTTGCGCGCATTACGGCAAGGCGCCCTGGGTTAACGGTCTGGGTTAATGGTATTAACCGCAGGTACTAACGGTATGCAGGCACGTGCGGTAGGCGGGAAAAGTTATCCACCGGAACATGTGGATAACTGCTCGGTTTACCTGCGCAACTCGTGTGGAACCGTTGTGGACGTAAACGGGGTAACTTTGCCGCCGTCAAAAATCCAAAAAAGTTACCCCGGTATACCGGCAGCTGCCGCACACACTGTGCATCCGGTTATGCCGCTGGCAAGCTGATGATTCGTTTCGGTAAACCAAGGTTATCCACAGAAACCGAGTCAGCTTGTTAACTGTTACTACGTATACATACGACAAACCAGTAAACAAGAAAGGCCGTCGCCAGATCGGCGGGCATCGTCTTCGCAGGACCCAAAAAATCGGTGCTAAAAACGTCTGCGCCGTTGCCGTGAAAAGCACGTCGGTCTTATTCAACCTGTACCCTGTGGCGGCCCAATTCATCCGTTAAACGGTCGCTTTTTCCACCCAGCGCGAAGATGGCGTACGTTTTTACCGTTTTGCCGGCATGTTCGTGTGTTTTCGGTCGAGGCTGAAAAAGCTGTGGCACAATCGCCGTTCTTCCCGCGTCGTGCCTCGCCTCAAAACGGTACACGCACCTAACGGAACGGTGCCGGTCAATCAGAATCTGATTCAGAGTCGACGGCGTTCTTTTCACCGTGCCGGGCCGCTTGCTACGGCCGCACCCCAGCATGCGCCGCGCTTCCTGCGGCTGCGGCGCATTCAGATCATCCGATCGTTAGAAACGCGCAACGCTGGTCACGCGAAGCGATCGCGACAGTGAGCGGCTCATGCGCTCACCCGCTCGCCGGTGTTTGCGCCGGTTCGTATCGCCGGCCGTTGCAGCTAAGGAGAACCCACCACGATGAAGTCGGCGTTTTCGTTTTTTCCAGCCTGGCCACTCACGCCCGACGCCATTTTTTGGGCTGGCCTTGCTTTGCTCGCCGCGGGTCTATGCGGTGAACTCTGCTATCGGGCATGGCGTCTGCCGCGTATTTCCGGCTATGCGGTCATCGGTCTCGTGGCCGGTGCAGCCGGTTTCGGCGTGATCGACACGGATTCCGCCAGCGAGGCACGGCCGCTTCTCGATGTCGCGCTCGGGCTGTTGCTGTTCGAACTAGGGAGCCGGCTCGATCTGCGCTGGATTCGCCGCAATCCCTGGCTGATCCTGTCGAGCATCGCCGAAGCCACGCTCACCTTCGCGCTCGTCCTGCCGGTTTTGCTGTTCCTGAACGTGCCGCTGATGGTGGCGACGGTACTCGCCGCAATCGCAATGGCGACTTCTCCCGCGATGGTGATCCAGCTCAAAACCGAACTGCGCGCCGAAGGTCAGGTCACCCAACGTTTGCTGACCTTGACCGCGCTGAACAGCATGTATGCGGTGGTGATCGAAAAACTCGTGTCGAGCTGGTTGCATCAGGAGGTTTACGGCAACGTATTCGCCACCATTCTGCAGCCGTTGTATCTGCTGATCGGCTCGCTCGTGCTGGCCTATCTGCTCGCGCGCACCTGCACCTTTTTTTATCGCCGCCTGAACATGCAGGACGAGCATTCGTTCGTCGCGCTAATCGGCCTCGTACTGCTGGCGATCGCGATTGCCCATCTGTTCAAGCTGTCGACCATTCTTGCGCTGCTGGCCGCCGGCATCATCGTGAAGAATCTTGAAGCGCGTCCGCAGTTGTGGCCGCAACACTTCGGCACGGCCGGCTGGCTGTTGACGGTGATTCTGTTCGTGCTGACACTGACTTCGTTCGAATGGAAAGATATCGCGCTCGGCGGCGTCGCGGCTCTGGGTCTGATTGTTGCGCGGCTAGTCGCCAAACTGGTGGGCGTATTGGCATTCGCCAAACCGAGCGGCTTGAACTGGAAGCAGGGGATGGCGCTCGGATTGTCGCTGTCGCCGATGTCGGCGCTTGCCTATCTGCTCGTCGACGATACCTATAACCTCTATCCGAACTTCGATCCGCAATTACGGGCTATCGTGATGTGTTCGATTTTCGTGCTGCAGATTCTCGGGCCGTGGCTCGTGTATCGCAGCCTCGCGCTGGTGGCCGAACGGCGCGAAGAGTAAGCCGGCGCCGCGCTTCTGGACGCCCGCATTTTGAACACCGTAATACGCTTTATCCAAACTCATTCGATTCAAAACGGCCGGGTATCTGACACACGCCCGGCCGACCAGACTCAGGGGACGCCATGTCACTCGAACCCTTCATCGATTCGAAACCGTTCACTTTCGGTGTCGAACTCGAGATGCAGATCGTCAATACGCACGACTATGATCTGACCAAAGCCGGCTCGGATCTGCTGCGTCTCATCAAGGACGAAAAAATCCCCGGCAACATCACGCCGGAAATCACCGAAAGCATGATCGAGCTGTCGACCGGTATCTGCACGACGCATGAACAGGCCGTCGCCGATTTGCGCAAGATTCGCGACACCCTGGTCTCCGCGGCCGATCATCTGAACGTCGGCTTGTGCGGCGGCGGCACGCACGCGTTCCAGCAGTGGAGCGAACGGCAGATCGTCGATACGCCGCGTTTTCAGTACCTGTCCGAGTTGTACGGCTACCTTGCCAAACAGTTCACGGTGTTCGGCCAGCACGTGCACATCGGCTGCCCGGATCCAAATAGCGCGCTGTACCTGTTGCATTCGATGTCGCGCTTCATTCCGCACTTCATCGCGTTGTCCGCTTCATCGCCGTTCGTGCAAGGCGTCGATACCGGTTTTCATTCGGCACGCCTGAATTCGGTGTTCGCGTTTCCGCTGTCGGGCCGCGCACCGTTCGTGCTGACGTGGGACAGCTTCGAGGAATATTTCTCGAAGATGGTCCAGACGGGCGTGGTCAACAGCATGAAAGATTTTTACTGGGACATCCGGCCGAAGCCGGGTTTCGGCACGATCGAAGTGCGCGTGATGGATACGCCGTTGTCGGTGGATCGCGCCGCGGCGATCGCCTGCTACATCCAGACGCTCGCACGGCATCTGCTGCTCGACAAACCGCTGACGCCGAAGGAAGACGATTACCTCGTCTACACGTTCAACCGTTTCGAAGCGTGCCGCTTCGGTCTGGCCGGCACCTGCATCAATCCGCAAACGGGCGAACGCAAAACGATTTCCGAGGACATCCTCGAAACACTCGACCTGATCGCGCCGCATGCCGAGGCATTGGGCTCAGGTAACGCCCTCGCCGAGATCGGCGCAATCGCGCGCGGCCAGGTCAACGACGCGACATGGTTGCGCGGCGTTTTCGAACAGGAAAAATCGTTGCACGAGGCCGTGCGGCAACAGTGTTTGCAGTGGCGGGCCTAGCCGGAAGCCGCACTGCGTACGTTAAAACGTAAGGAAGACCCGCCTCGAGCGGGTTTTTTTGAAAATTTTATTTTCCAGCTCGGGGAGCCTTAGGTTTTTCCAAAGTTTACGTATACAAACGTAGTAGTAGTTAACAAGCATTGCATTGGCCTGTGGACAACTGAATAATTCCCTGCAAAGTCAAAGCACTGCGTAAACCATAACCGGTCTGATCAGACGTGCATCGGCGCCGGTAAGCGAGGACAACTTCGGCAGGGGCAGGTGAGGCGAGGGGGCTTATCAAGAATCGGCACACATGCAGTCCCCGGCGTTTTCCCATGGTTATCCACAGCTTGTGTTGGATAACTTAGCTGTACGATTCGCCGCTCTCGCATAGAATGTCGTTTTCGCCGCTTTGGCTTGCAAGGCGGTAATTTTTTGAGATAGTAGATTCCGTCTCGTCTGCAGTTGGGCGAGGCTACCCCACACAGGCTACGGGTGAGCTCGGCAGGCAATCTGCCGGCATCGCACGCATGCTGTAAATAAACCAATTGAAGATTATGAGCGAAGGCGTATACGGAGAACAGGCAACCGGGCGAGTGACCCACAGCCTATTGCGACTGAGCACGGCGATGCGAAGCCAGGCTTGGGAATGGGCGGAAGGCGCGGGTCTCACGCCGACTCAGGGCGAAATCCTGGTCTTGTTGATGCAGCGCAAGGGTCCGATGCGTCTCGGCGAAATCGCCCGTGAAACGGCCCTGACCGCCGCGACCACCAGCGATGCAGTGAGCACGCTGGAAACCAAGGGCCTGGTTGAAAAGCGCCGCGCTCTCGACGACGGCCGCGCCCTTGCGGTCCGTCTGACGGCGCGTGGCCGCACGGCCGCCAAGCGGGCCGCGCAATGGCCGGACTTCCTGGCCAAGGCAGTCGGCACGCTGCGCGACGAAGAGCAGGCGTTGTTCTATCGCACGCTGCTCAAGACCGTCCACCAGCTGGAAGCGCAAGGCAACATTCCGCCGCACCGCATGTGCCTGAGCTGCACGCACTTCGAGCCCAGCAAGAATCCGAAGAAGACGCCGCATTACTGCGCGCTGCTCGATCTGAACATGGCGGATACGGATCTGCGTCTCGATTGCTCGGTGCACGAAACCGCCGACGTCGCCACCCAGAAGAAGACCTGGAAGATCTTCGCCCAGTAAGGCGGCTTCTTCCGGCACAATCCGCTACACTGCGAAACCGTGCTCCGGCGGGAGGCATCTGCCGCCCGCCGGAGCGGTTCGCGCCGCGCGGCGGCAAGTCTTTGGTCAACCTGAAGGTGACAGGCTGATGAATCGCGAAGTTCTGGCCATTCGCCACGTGCACTTCGAGGATCTGGGCAGTCTTGAGCGGGTGCTCGGCGAGCGTGGCCGCCCGGTGCGTTATCTCGATGTCGGCTTTGCCCGTATCGAGGCGCCGAATCCGGTTGCGGCTTCGTTGATGGTGGTGCTGGGCGGCCCGATCAGCGCAACGGACGACGCGCTTTACCCGACGCTCGTGCCGCTCCTGTCGATGATCGAAAAGCGCATTGCCGCCGGTTTGCCGACGCTGGGCATCTGCCTCGGCGCTCAATTGATCGCGCGTGCGCTCGGTGCGCGCGTGTATCCCTCGGGCCATACTGAACTCGGCTGGACTCCGCTCACGCTCACCGATGCCGGCCGTGCTTCGCCGCTGCGTCATCTGGACGGCGCGCACACCTCCATGCTGCATTGGCACGGCGATACTTTCGATCTGCCCGAACACGCCACGCGTCTCGCGTCGACGCCCGCCTGCGAAAATCAGGCGTTCGCCTGGGGCGATCATGTGCTGGGCCTGCAATGTCATCCGGAGATTCGCGCCGATCGTTTCGAGCCATGGCTGATCGGCAATGCCGGCGAGCTTGCGGGCCACGGAATCGACGCGCGTCAATTGCGGGCCGAAACCGCGCAGTTCGGTCCGGGGCTGGAAGCCGCCGCGCGCCAGATGTTCAGCGAGTGGCTCGATCAGGTCGAGTCGAAGCCTTGAGTTGCGCGCGCCTGCAGTAAATCACCCGCGGTGCTATGCTCGACCGCTGTCGGGCTTTCACTGGGCGTAATCCATGAGCGCGCTTTTTTCTCCGCTCACGCTGCGTAGCGTGACGCTTCCCAATCGTATCGTCGTGTCCCCGATGTGCCAGTATTCCGCCGACCGTGGCGAGGCGACCGCGTGGCACATGATCCATCTCGGCAGTCTTGCTTTATCCGGTGCCGGCATGTTGTGCATCGAGGCGACCTCGGTCGAACCGGATGGCCGTATCACGCCGGGCGATCTCGGCTTGTGGGACGACGCCACCGAAGCCGCCCTGGTGCCGGTGCTGGCTGCGATTCGCAAGCATTCGCACATTCAGGTGGCAATGCAGCTGGCGCACGCAGGGCGCAAAGCGTCGAGTCACACGCCGTGGGAAGGCGGTCAGCTGATTCCGGTATCGCAAGGCGGCTGGCTGCCGCATGCGCCGTCGTCGTTGCCGCACAAGGCGGGTGAAGAGCCGCCGCTGGCGCTCGACATAGCGGGATTGAACCGGATCCGCGAAGCGTTCGCGGCCTCCGCGCGCCGCGCCGCGCGCCTCGGCGTCGATGCGTTGGAAGTGCATGCGGCGCACGGCTATCTGCTGCATCAGTTCCTGTCGCCGATCGCCAATCAGCGCGGCGACGACTTCGGCGGTTCGCTCGAAAACCGCATGCGCTTTCCGCTCGAGATCTTCGACATCGTGCGTGCCGCGTTTCCCGCCGACAAACCGGTTGGCGTGCGCGTGTCCGCAACCGACTGGGTCGAGGGCGGCTGGACGCTGGAAGACACGATCGTGTTCGCGCATGAGTTGGAAAAGCGCGGCTGCGACTGGATCGACGTGTCGTCCGGAGGCGTGTCGCCGTTGCAGAAGATTCCGCTCGAGCCGGGTTATCAGATACCGTTCGCGAAAGCCGTCAGACACGCAACCGGTCTCACCACCATCGGCGTGGGCTTGATCACCGATCCGCTGCACGCCGAGCAACTGATCGAAGCGGGCGACGCCGATCTGATTGCGCTTGCCCGCGGGCTGCTCTACAACCCGCGCTGGCCGTGGCACGCAGCGGCGCAGCTCGGCGCAACGGTCGAAGCGCCGCCGCAGTACTGGCGCTCGCAACCGCGTGACCAGAAGGCGCTGTTCGGCGACATTTCATTCGGACAACGGTGAAGCTGCCGGCGCGCCTCATGCGAGCACGTCTTATTGACGGTTGAAGGAAGCCGTCTTGAGCGTGTAGGATGCCGGTTGTGGCGCATGAGCGTCGCAGGTCGACGCGGCGCTCGCAAGGCGCCGCGTTTGCTATCCGCGTCAGAAAAAGCAGCGCGCTAGATGCGGGCATTTCTGGCGGCAGTCGGAACTTCACTCCCAGTTCTTCACAAGGATTCATTCAATGAGTTCACGCAGGATCGCCGTGCGCCGTTCGGGTGTGCACGGCAAAGGCGTGTTTGCCCTCGAACCGATCAAGGCCGGCGAGCGGCTGATCGAATACAAAGGCGAGCGGATCTCTTGGAAAGAAGCGTTGCGTCGCCATCCGCACAATCCGGATGAACCGAATCACACGTTCTATTTCGCGCTCGACAGCGGCAAGGTGATCGACGGCAAGGTGAACGGCAACAGTGCACGCTGGATCAATCACTCATGTGCGCCGAACTGCGAGGCCGAGGAGATCGACGGCCACGTGTACGTGCATGCGTTGCGCGATATTGCCGAGGGCGAGGAAGTCTTTTACGACTACGGCCTCGTGATCGATGCGCGTCAGACCAAAAAGCTCAAGAAGGAATATGAGTGCCGTTGCGGCGCGCGCAAGTGCCGCGGCACGATGCTGGCGCCGCCGGAGAAAGAGAAGGGTGCGGCCAAATCCGGGAAGTCCGCCAAGGCGGTGAAAAAGGCGAAGACGCCGGCGAAGAAAGAGAAGAAGAAATGAAACACGGGCTGCCTGCGGTGAACGAAGGCGGCCCGCTGATCACCATCCGTCACATATCGATCGGCGCCGAGTGCGCCGATTTTTTTGCCGGCAGACGCTTGTCGGTTTCGCGGGCGGCGTCCTGTTGAACGTTGGCCGGCACGAGGGGAATGCGCACGATAAAGCGCGCACCGCCGTCCGGCGCGTCTTCGTAATGCACGCTGCCGTGATGCAGCACCATGATGTCGTGGACGATCGCAAGGCCGAGACCGGCGCCGCCGTCCACGCCGTTGTCGCTCTGGCCGTCGCCGCGGAAGAACCGTTTGAACAGATCGGCTTGCTGCGTGAGCGGCACACCCGGGCCGTTGTCTTCGACAACGATCTCGGCCATGCGCAGTTCGTCGATCACCGTTTGCGAAACCGTCACGGTAACGCGGCCACCGTCGAAACGCGATGGCGGCACGTATTTCAGCGCGTTATCCAGCAGATTGGCGATCACTTCGTGCAGCAACACCGGATTGCCGCGCGCCATCAGCGGATGGTCGTTGGCCGGGTCGTCGAGACGTTGAAAGCCCAGGTCGACGTGGGATGCCAACGCGCGCGGCACCCATTCCGCGCCGGTGTCGAACGCGAGCGCGGCCATATCCACGGTGACGAAGCGGGCCGCCTGTTCGCTCGGCTCGGCGCGCGCGAGCGACAGCAACTGGTTCGACAGCCGCACCGCGCGGTCGGCTGCCGCACGCAGTTCGCGCACCGCGGCGAGCGTCTGCTGCGGGTCGCGCGCCACCGCTGCCTGTTCCGCATGCAGCTTGACGGCGGTAAGCGGCGTGCGCAGTTGATGCGCGGCGTCGGCGATAAATTTGCGCTGGCCGTCGAGTGCGGTGTTCAGACGACCGAGCAGCGCGTTCACCGCGCCGGTAAGCGGGCGGATTTCAACCGGCACAAAAGTCTCGTCGACCGGTTCGAGCGACGTGTGCGTTTGCCGGTTCAACGAATCCGCGAGATCGGTCAGCGGATTGAGCTGTTGATTGACGACGCGCCACACGATCACCCAGCCGGCGAGCAGCAGCAACATCAGCGGCATCATGATCGCGACCAGAAACTCGGCGGCGATGCGAAAACGATGATGCACCGGCTGACCGACTTCGACGATGATCGGATTGCCGGTCGGCTGATCGACACGCACCTGGGCCACCCGCACCGTGACGCCTTCGTGCTGCGTTTCGAATACGTACGCGTAATGCATGCGCCGCACGCTGGTGCCTTGCAGCGGAAGGTTGTGGTCGCCGGCGATTTCGGTTTCGCCGTTGCTGATCCGATAGACGAGGTGTTCGACCGGATCCGAGAACATGGCCTGCGCGAGCGGCGGTACCGTAATCGGCGCGTCGGGGCCGGCGATCTGGATCTGTTTGGAGATTGCGGTGGCAAGGTCGGCGAGCGAGCGGTCGACCACATGCTGCGTGTACTGCCACGCCAGCCAGTAAGCGATGAGGCCGCTCATCAGCGCGAGCAGCGAAAGGGGAGCGGCGAGGCGCCGCAGCAGCGTGCGGCGCAGACTATTGGCGGCCGGCTGGGGCATGATCGAACGCGCGGGAAAGAGGCAACGGCGAGAGCGCCGCGAAATGCCGCCGGATGCCGGCGAGTCGCGCACCTGGTGCGCGGCGCCGGCCCGGCGCCGTCAGGCCGCAACGAAGTGGGCGGCCTTCACGACGATTATGCGGCCTGGCGGATTTCCTGCAACAGGTAACCAAAGCCGCGCACCGTGACGATTTCGACACGGCAGTTCTCGAGCTTCTTGCGCACCCGGTGCACGTAGACTTCGATCGCGGTATCGCCGAGATCGCCGCCGAAGTGCGTCAGATGGTCTTGCAGCTGGGCTTTGCTGACCACGCGGCCGTGGCGCAGCAGCAGCATTTCGAGCACCGCGAATTCGCGCGGCGACAGCTCGAGCGGCTTGTCGTCGTTGAAGATGCGGCGATCGACGCCCGACAGGCGCACACCGCCCAGCGACACTTCCGGACGTGGCATGTCGCCGTGCGGACCGCTGCGGCGCATGACCGCGCGGATGCGCGCTTCGAGTTCGGCGGGTTCGAACGGCTTCAGCATGTAGTCGTCCGCGCCGGAATTCAGGCCTTGCACGCGGTCGTTCAACTCGTCGCGCGCGGTCAGGATGATCACCGGCGTGTGGCGATTGCTCTGACGGAAGCGCGACAGCAGCGTCATGCCGTCGATGCCGGGCAGACCCAGATCGAGGATCACGAGCTCGTGGCGGTTTTGTGTGAGGGCCTGTTCGGCGAAAATGCCGTCATGGACCATGTCGACCGTGAAGCCGGCTTGTTCGAGACTGCTTTGGATGCCGCGTGCGATGGGGCGGTCATCTTCGATCAGAAGGAGTCGCATGGATTTCGCTCAAGTACAATGGGTTAGGCGTTTTGGCAAGCGGTTCGCCGGGGCGCCTGCTACACAGCGGCGTGCGGCGTGACCGTGCCGGACCGGCATGAAACGGCCATCGAGCAGCCATAAAGCGGCCGTAGAGTGATCACGAAAGTCATGTCCGAGATAACGATTCACGAACTGGAAGCCGCGATCAACTTCTGGCGCGCCCGCTCACCTTCGAGCGGCGACGAACTCGTTTTGTGCAAGGAGGCAAGCGCGCTCTCCAAGCCGTACGCGCTGATGATTGTACAGCGTCAGCACGCGCTATCGCCGGATCGTTTGGACGGGATTGCGAGGCAGGCGTGGGATTCTTACGTGCGCCTTAAGAATGGCCTGTAGAACTGAAGGTTTTGGGGCCACATTGCCTGCAAAGCCCTTTCATTGCTGCTGAAGGCTTTTATGCGCAATGCGTGACTGCGCGTGAGCGCTCGTATCAGGCAAAAATGCTGTCGATAAATCGGGCCAGTTTGATGTCGCGCTCGGTCAAGCCGTTTGCATCGTGCGTGGACAGCGTGATCTCCACCTTGTTGTAGACGTTGAACCATTCCGGATGGTGATCCATTTCCTGCGCCTTGATCGCCACGCGCGTCATGAAGCCGAACGCTTCGTTGAAGTCGGCGAACCTGAACTGGCGCTGGATCGCGTCGCGGCCTGCCACGGCCTGCCAGCCATGCAATTGCGCGACCAGGGTCGCGCGCTCTTCGGAAGTCAGTTTGTGAATCATGGTGCTACCTCGTTGATCTGGACAGGCGCGCCGGTGGGCGCGCGCATCCGTTATTTTTTCACGGATGCGGCAAGCCCGCAGTCAGCCGGTTCAGCTTGCGCCGTCAGATATCGCCGTCGGCTTGCCAGCCTTCCTGCGAGCCGCGCGTGATGACCTGATCACGCGCGAACACGTCGCCTGCCGCGAACGCCGGTTCGGCAGCCAGCCTTGCCAGTAGTGGGGCGAAATCGGTTTGCGCGACACCGAACAATTGCGCGAAGTCGTCGATCACGAAATAGGTCTTCTGGAACGTATCGATGCGGTAACGGGTGCGCATCACACGTTCGAGGTCGAAGCCGAGCCGGTTCGGCGCCGCGCTACGCTGGCTGTAGAGCGTTTCGCCCTTGCTCGACACGATGCCCGCGCCATAGATCTTCACGCCGTTTGGACTCGCCGCGTCGCGGAGCAGGCCGAATTCGACCGTGTACCAGTAGAGCCGGGCGAGCAGCGGCAACGCGCCGGCGTCATGGGCGGCGAGCGCGGCGCGGCCGTAGGCGTGCATGTAATCGGCGAACGCCGGATTGATCAGCAGCGGCACGTGGCCGAACAGATCGTGGAAGCAGTCCGGCTCTTGCAGGTAATCGAGCTGGTCCGGGCGGCGCATCCACCATGTCACGGGAAATCGGCGGTTGGCGAGGTGCTCGAAGAACACCTGATCGGGCACGAGCCCGGGCACGGCGACGATTTGCCAGCCGGTCGCGGGTGTGAGCTTCGCGTTGATTTCGTCGAATGAGGGCACGTGGTCGGGCGGCATACCGATGCGCTCGACGCCCGCCAGAAACTCGTCGCACACCCGGCCTTTGAGCAGCGCGGTCTGGCGCGCGTTAAGCTGTTGCCACACCGCGTGATCGACCGCGCCGTAACGATCGGCAGGCTGGTCGATGGTGAAATCGGCGCGGGTTTCGAGGCCGGCGTCGAATTGTTCTTTCAGTTTGGCGGTGTTCTCTGTGGACATGATGCTGCGCTCTACGTGACTGCGAGGTTGAATCGATGATGCAAGTGTAGAGCGGAGCGTGCGCGGAAAGGGCGCAATGATGGCGTTTATCTGGCTTTATATGCAATAATCGTGCATGTAATCACGATTTAATGCGGATACCGATCATGTTGGAACTGGATCACTTCGATCTCGCGTTGCTGAATGTACTGCAGCGCTTTGGGCGCGCCACGCATCAGCAACTGGCCGAGCAGGTGCCGCTGTCGCCGTCGCAGATCGGGCGGCGTTTGCAGCGGCTGGAGCAGGTGGGCGTGGTGGATGGATATCGCGTCGTGCTGCGCCCGGAGAAGCTCGGGCTCGGCGTGACGGCTTTTACGAGTCTGAAGTTGAAGCATCACGGCGATTCGATCATCGAGCAGTTCCAGCAGCAGATCGACGTGCTGCCCGAAGTGCTCGAATGTCACGCGGTGGTCGGCGACGCCGATTATCTGCTGCGCATTGTCGCGCCGGATCTCAATGCGCTGTCCACATTCGTGATGAAGAAGCTGATGCGTGTACCGGGCGTCGATAGCGTGCGCTCGAATATCGTGCTGACCACCTTCAAGCGCAACGGACCCCTGCCGCTGGGTCATCTATCGCCGGGCGCGAGCGCCGCGTGATCGGCGGGTTTTACGGCGGATTTCACTGCGGGTTTTACGGCGGATTTCACTGCGGCCGGCGGCGGTGAAGATTTATGCCGCCTGTTTCGGCTCGCCGCCCGCGTTGAGCAAATCGACGTAGGCTACCGCCACCAGATCCGATTCCGGCACGCCGAGGCTCGCGAACATCGCATGCGCTTCGGCGTGGCCGCCTTCTTCGTCGTCATCCTGGGCGAGCACGACTTCGAGTTCGACGAAGTCGCCGAGGCCGTCCACGCGGTCCAGATGAATCCGCGTACGTCCGGTCAGATACACGTGGCGTTCCTTCGTGACGATGCCGCGCGTGGTCAACGCGGTGGCGAGCAATGCGTGCATCGCTTCGGCATTGGTCACGGGGCTGCGCGTGTAGTACGACGCCTTCGGGCCGTCGCGGTCGTCGCGCTGATAGAAGATCAGTTCGGCCGGCGTGCCGTCGTCGAATTGGCGCAGCTTCAGACGGCCGCGCGGCACATCGTAGAAGAAGTCCTGCTGGCGGAAGATCAGCGGCGCCTCCGGCGCAAGCTGCGCGGCGCGTTCGCGCAGTTGCTCGAAATGCTGGGCGCGGGCTTTGATTTCAATGTTGCGTGCCATGTCAGGCTCCTGTCGAAGGATGGAGTGATCGGCGGCTTCCAGTGTCGCCGGGGTGAAGCTGCCGGGAAGGACAAAGTCAAACGGAACGGAAAACGCTGCGAGGCCGGCGCGTGGGCGCAAACCCTCAATCTAACAAAAAGCGCGTGACGGTGTGGTTTCAGCTGAAGGCGCCTGCTCAGGGGGCTATTGTCCGCGCGGTGCGAGGCTGTCATGAGAGCGGCTCATATCGCGCTCACGCTGCTTCTACGTTGCCCATTGCCGCTCGATCAGCTTCAACGCGGCCGCTATCGCCGGCTCGTCTTTGCGTGCGGCGAGCGTGATGAAGCTGAGCTGGGTCGGCACGGTGACGCCCTCGACGATCGTCAACGCGTGCGCATGAGCTTCGGCGATCGCGGTGGCGTCCCGCGCGAGCGTGAGACCGACGCCTGATTTGACCAGATCGAGCATCGACGGCTCCTGATCCACTTCCGCCACCTTAACCGGTTTTACGCCTGCTTCGGCGAAGAGCCGCGACAACAATCTATTGTGCGCGGAGGCCGGCGGCGTCCAGATCCACGGCAGCGCGGCGAGCGAGCGCCAGTCGCGCGCGCCTTTCACGCGATCTTTCCAGCCGGCCGGCGCCAGCACGCGGTACTGGAAGTGCGTGAGCGTGACGGCGTGGAAGGCGGCGCCATCGCGCGTATCGTCGTCGGAGGGCTGACCGATGTAGTAGCCGACGTCCAGCTCGCCCGCGCGAACCTGCTCCAGCACCCAACCCGACATGCCGTGGCGCAAGGCCGTTTCGATGTGCGGCCAGGTTTCCACCAGCTGCTTGAGAAAACCGCCCAGGCGCAGAAAGGCCGGATCGAGAATCGTGCCGATCCGCAATCGTCCGCGCACTTCTTGACGCAGCGACGCCGCGGCGCGCTGCACGTCGCTGGCCGCACCGAGCGCGCGTTCGGCGTGCGGCAGCAGCGCCTGGCCGTCGCGAGTCAGCGAGAGCCCGTGCGAGGTCCGCGTGAACAGCGTCACGCCGAGCGTCTCCTGCAAGTGCTTGATTTGCAGGCTGACGGCCGGTTGGGTCAAATGAAGCTGCGCTGCAGCACGCGTGAGGTTGCCCTCGCGCGCGACGGTGACGAATGCCCGGAGCAGAATCAGATCCATATCCTGATATTAGCGCGGCTTATAGCGCAGTTGAGCATTACTCATTGGATTTGTGGCCCCGAAGCGCCGTAATCTTTGGCTCATCGCACTGTTTGCGGCAGGCGAACAACTTCACAGGACGAGGGAAAAAAATGAGCGAGACATATCAGGACGAGACGCTTCGGAGCGAGACGAGCGCACGCGCGCTGACTCATTTCATCAACGGCAAGACGACCGAGGGCACGAGCGGGCGTTTCGGCGACGTCTTCAATCCGGCGGTTGGCAATGTGAGCGCGCGCGTACCGCTGGCGAGCGTCGCCGAAGTGGATGCCGCCGTCGCCGCCGCCAAGGCTGCCTTTCCCGCCTGGAGCGAAACGGCGCCAATCAAGCGGGCGCGCGTGTTATTCAAATTCAAGGAATTGCTCGATCGTCATCACGACGAACTCGCCGAACTGATTACGCGCGAGCACGGCAAGGTGTTTTCAGACGCGAAGGGCGAAGTGATGCGCGGCATCGAAATCGTCGAGTTCGCGTGCGGTATTCCGAATCTGCTGAAGACCGACTTTACCGACCAGATTGGCGGCGGCATCGACAACTGGAATTTGCGTCAGCCGCTGGGTGTCGTCGCCGGCATTACGCCGTTCAATTTCCCGATGATGGTGCCGTGCTGGATGTTCCCGGTGGCGATCGCATGCGGCAACACGTTCGTGCTGAAGCCGTCCGAGCGCGATCCGTCAGCATCGAACCGGCTGGCTGAATTGTTGAGAGAAGCCGGTTTGCCGGATGGCGTGTTCAACGTCGTGCATGGCGACAAGGTTGCGGTCGATGCGTTGCTTGCGCATCCGGACGTGAGCGCGTTGTCGTTCGTCGGCTCGACGCCGATTGCCGAGTACATCTACACCGAAGGCACGAAACGCGGCAAGCGCGTACAGGCTTTGGGCGGTGCGAAGAATCATCTGGTGGTGATGCCGGATGCGGATCTCGACCAGGCCGTCGACGCGTTGATCGGCGCTGCGTATGGTTCCGCTGGCGAGCGCTGCATGGCGATTTCGGTGGCCGTTGCGGTCGGGCATATCGCCGATGCGTTGATCGAGCGCCTGACGCCGCGGGTGAAGGGCCTGAAGATTCTCAACGGCATGGAATCGGAAGCCGAGATGGGGCCGTTGGTGACGGCGGCGCATCGGGAGAAGGTGACTGGATATATCGAGGCCGGGGTGGCTGCCGGCGCGAAGCTGGTGGTCGATGGACGTGGGCATCAGGTGGCCGGTCATGAGAAGGGTTTCTTTCTCGGCGGCACCTTGTTCGACGATGTTTCCACGGACATGAAGATTTACCGCGAAGAGATTTTCGGACCCGTGTTGTGTGTGGTGCGGGTGCCCGACTTTGCTTCCGCGGTGGAACTCATCAACGCGAATGAGTTCGCTAATGGGGTCGCGTTGTTTACCTCCGATGGCGGCGTTGCCCGGGCGTTTTCGCGGCAGATCCAGATCGGTATGGTCGGGATTAATGTGCCTATTCCCGTGCCGATGGCCTGGCATTCTTTTGGTGGATGGAAGAGGTCTCTATTTGGTGATCACCATGCCTATGGGGAAGAGGGGGTTCGGTTTTATACGAGGTATAAGAGCATCATGCAGAGGTGGCCCGATAGTATCGGGAAGGGGGCTGAGTTCACCATGCCTGTAGCCAAGTAATTTTTTGCCTCCGCGGCGCTATGGTTTGTTCGCCTATGGCGTTGACCTTTCCTTGCTTTGTTGTTGGTTCATGAGTGTCGCCCCGCAAGAGGTAACGCCGATGAACCAAAAAGAAAGGAAAGGCCAACGCCATAGGCACAGAGACAACCAGGCAGCCAGGCCGCCGGGCAGCAAAAAAGCTTAGGAGACAAAATGATGACCACAACAAAAACCACCCGTCGCGTGGAAGGCGAATTCGACTACATCATAGTCGGCGCCGGCACGGCAGGTTGCGTGTTAGCCAACCGCCTGACCGAGGACCCGGAAATACAGGTTCTCCTATTGGAAGCCGGCGGCAAAGACGACTACCACTGGATCCACGTGCCGGTAGGCTACCTCTACTGCATAGGCAACCCTCGCACAGACTGGCTCTATAAAACCCAACCGGAACCTGGCCTGAACGGCCGCTCCCTGTCATATCCGAGAGGCAGGGTATTAGGCGGCAGCTCATCGATAAACGGCATGATCTACATGCGCGGTCAGCGCGAGGACTACGATGAATGGGCTCGGGTCACCAACGACGCCTCCTGGTCCTGGACCTCGGTGCTCCCCATCTTCAAACGCAGCGAAGACCACTACGCCGGCGCGTCCGAATCGCATGGAGCAGGCGGCCCATGGCGCGTCGAAAAACAACGCCTCAAATGGAAAATTCTCGAAGAGTTCTCGAAAGCCGCGCAGCAAACCGGCATCCCCGCCACCGATGACTTCAACCGCGGCGACAACACCGGCGTCGGCTACTTCGACGTCAATCAGAAACGCGGCATCCGTTGGAACGCATCGAAAGCATTCCTGCGTCCGGCGCTCAAGCGTCCGAATCTCACCATCATCACCGGTGCACACACGCAACGCGTCGTGTTCGAAGGACGCCGCTGCACCGGCGTCGAATATCGCGGCGATAACACGGACTATCTGGCCAAGGCCCGCTGTGAGGTGATCCTCAGCTCAGGCGCAGTCAACTCGCCGCAATTGCTGGAATTGTCCGGCATCGGCAACGGCGCACGTCTGCAGAATCTGGGCATCGACGTCGTCAAGGATCTGCGTGGTGTCGGCGAAAATCTGCAGGACCATTTGCAGTTGCGCATGGCCTACAAGGTCGACGGCGTGCGTACGCTCAACACCGCGTCCGCGCATTGGTGGGGCAAGCTCATGATCGGAATGCAGTACGCACTCTTTCAAAGCGGTCCCATGTCGATGTCGCCGTCGCAACTCGGTGCGTTCGCCAAATCCGATCCGGACGATCGCTCGCTCACGCGCCCCGACCTCGAATACCACGTGCAGCCGCTTTCGCTCGATCGTTTCGGCGAACCGCTGCATCGCTTCAACGCGTTCACCGCGTCGGTGTGCCAGTTGCGACCGACTTCGCGCGGCAGCATTCACATCGAGTCGGCCGATCCTTCTGCGCCGCCGTTGATCGCGCCGAACTATTTGTCGACCGATTACGACCGGCACGTCGCCGCCAACGCGCTGCGTCTCACGCGCCGCATCGCCGCGGCGCCTGCTCTCGCGCGCTATCGGCCGCAAGAGATCTTGCCCGGCGTCCAGTTTCAGACCGAAGAGGAGCTTCAGCAGGCCGCGGGCGCGGTCGGGACGACCATCTTTCACCCGGTCGGTACCTGCCGCATGGGTTTGAGCGACGATCCGGACGCCGTGGTCGACAACCGGTTACGAGTAATCGGTGTTGACGGTCTGCGCGTTGTCGATGCATCAGTCATGCCCGCTATCACGTCGGGCAACACCAACTCGCCGACCCTGATGATCGCCGAGCGCGCCAGCGACATGATCCGCGAGGATCGTCGCAGCCGCGTGGCCGGCAATGCTGTAACGCAGACGAACGCTTCGCCTTCGATGTCCGCGGTGTGACAATCAATAAGAGCCCAATAAGAGATCCCGCAAGACAACCAGGGGCGACAGCGAGCATGGCGGCGAGGCGCCGCGAAGCCGCCGCGGGCCTCAGCGGCCCCTCGCGCGTGCATAAAACGGGCGCCGCCCACTAAGTGCAAATCCCAATGAATGCGCTGCATCATTGGCGCGACAATGGCACCCATGCTGCGTGTGGCGCCATGGATTACCGTCCGGATTGGTGCAGCACGCCAACGAGCGGCACGGGGTTGCCGCCGTCATCAAACGTCGCGCAGCGGTTCGCGCGGAAGATCGTAGTGCTTCGCCTTACTCCGTATGGAAGGGAACATGATTCTCGGCGATACGATTCTCGAAACACGCGGCCTCACCCGCGAGTTCAAAGGCTTCATCGCCGTGAACGGGGTGAATCTGCGCGTGCGCCGTGGCTCGATCCATGCGCTGATCGGCCCAAATGGAGCGGGCAAGACCACCTGCTTCAATCTGCTCACCAAATTCCTCGAACCGACGGCGGGTCAGATCGTCTTTAACGGCATCGATATCACCAACGAACGGCCGGCGCAGATCGCACGGCGCGGCATCATCCGGTCGTTCCAGATTTCCGCCGTATTTCCACATCTGACAGCATTGCAGAACGTGCGTATCGGTCTGCAACGCGTGCTCGGCACCGCGTTTCATTTCTGGAAAAGCGAGCGTACGCTGCGCCAACTCGACGACCGCGCCATGGACTTGCTCACGCAGGTCGGATTGACCGATTTCGCCGACGTGCTGACAGTAGAACTGTCCTATGGCCGCAAGCGGGCGCTGGAGATCGCCACTACGCTCGCGATGGAACCGGAATTGATGCTGCTCGACGAGCCTACGCAAGGCATGGGCCATGAAGACGTCGATCGCGTCACGGCGTTGATCAAAAAAGTATCGAGCGGCCGCACCATTCTGATGGTCGAGCACAACATGAACGTGATTGCCGGCATTTCCGACACAATTACCGTGCTGCAACGTGGTGAAGTGCTCGCCGAAGGCAGCTACGCCGAAGTCTCGAAGAATCCGCTCGTGATGCAAGCCTACATGGGCAGCGCCGACGCGGCGCTCGCCGGAGCCCACGCATGAATACGATTGCCGAGCGCGAAAGCCTCGAAGTGAGCGACACAGCCGGCGGCGCGCCTGCGCTGGAAATTGCGGGTCTGCAAGCGTGGTACGGGGAATCCCACATCCTGCACGGCGTCGACCTGACGGTGAACCGTGGGGAAGTCGTCACGCTGCTCGGCCGCAACGGCGCGGGCCGCACTACGACGCTGCGCGCGATCATGGGGCTCACTGGCCGCCGCACCGGCTCGATCCGCATCGGCGGGCGCGAAACCATCCATCTGCCCACGCATCGCATTGCGCATTGCGGCATCGGTTATTGCCCGGAAGAGCGCGGGATTTTTTCGAGCCTGTCGTGTGAGGAAAACCTGCTGCTGCCGCCGCCCGTCGGCGACAAGGCGCACATGATGTCGCTCGAAGAAATCTATTCGATGTTTCCGAACCTGTACGAACGCCGCATGAGCCAGGGCACGCGTCTGTCGGGCGGCGAGCAGCAGATGCTGGCGGTCGCACGCATTCTGCGCACCGGCGCGAGCCTCCTTTTGCTCGACGAAATCTCGGAAGGCCTTGCGCCCGTCATCGTGCAAGCACTCGCGCGCATGATCGTCACGCTCAAGGGGCGCGGCTACACGGTCGTGATGGTCGAACAGAATTTCCGCTTTGCCGCGCCGCTCGCCGATCGTTTCTACGTGATGGAGCATGGCGGCATCGTCGAACACTTCGAGGCCAGCGAACTCGAAAGCAAGATGCCGGTACTGCACGATCTACTGGGCGTATAAAAAAGCGTCCGATTGCCTCTGATAACCACAAGCCAGGAAACCAGGAGACAGGAATGAAGAAGAACCCAATCGCGCGCCTAGCCACACTTTGTTTCGCGGTTGCCGCCGGCGCCGCTTTGTCGATGGGCAGTGCGCAGGCCGCTGACGATGCCGTGAAGATCGGCTTCATCACCGACATGTCGGGTCTGTACGGGGATATCGACGGCCAGGGCGGCCTCGAAGCGATCCGCATGGCGGTCGCGGACTTCGGCGGCAAGGTCAACGGCAAGCCGGTCACGGTGGTCTATGCCGATCACCAGAACAAGGCGGACATTGCGGCATCGCGCGCGCGTGAGTGGTTCGATCGCGACGGCGTCGATCTGCTGATCGGCGGCACGAACTCGGCAACCGCCTTGTCGATGAACACGGTTGCCGCTGAAAAGAAGAAGGTTTACATCAGCATCGGCGCGGGCGCCGACACCCTGACCAACGAGCAATGCACGCCGTACACGATCCACTATGCGTACGACACGACGGCGCTCGCCAAGGGCACGGGCTCGGCGGTGACGAAGCAGGGCGGCAAGACGTGGTACTTCCTGACCGCTGACTACGCGTTCGGCAAGGCGCTCGAAAAGAATACCGCCGATGTGGTGAAAGCGAGCGGCGGCCAGGTGCTGGGCGAGGTGCGTCATCCGCTGTCGGCGTCTGACTTCTCGTCGTTCCTGTTGCAGGCGCAGGCATCGAAGGCGCAGATTCTGGGCCTTGCCAACGCAGGCGGCGACACGATCAACGCGATCAAGGCGGCGAAGGAATTCGGCATCACGAAGTCGATGAAGCTCGCCGCATTGCTGGTGTTCATCAACGATATCCACAGCCTGGGTCTGGAAACCACGCAAGGCCTCGTGCTGACCGACAGCTGGTACTGGAACAGGGACGCCAACACGCGCAAGTGGTCGCAGCGTTACTTCGACAAGATGCGCAAGATGCCGTCGAGCCTGCAGGCCGCCGACTACTCGGCGACCATGACCTACCTGAAGGCAGTGCAGGCAGTCGGCTCGACCGATTCCGACAAGGTGATGGCGCAACTGAAGAAGACGAAGGTCGACGACTTCTTTGCGAAGGGCTACATCCGTCAGGACGGCAGCATGATCCACGACATGTACCTGATGCAGGTGAAGACGCCGGCGGAATCCAAAGAACCGTGGGACTACTACAAGATCACCGCGACGATCCCCGGCGAGCAGGCGTTCACCACCAAGACGGAAACGCGCTGCGCGCTGTGGAAATAAGCGCGGACTGAAGGCCGTCTGCCGGCCCGCGCAACGACATGCATCGCGCTTTGCACGTGGCATGTCGTTGCGTGGGCGGCCGGGCGGCAAACCGTTTCACATGCCGCGCGCGAGCAGCGCAGTTTCTGTCGATCGCGCGCCGGCCGGATCGTGCGTAACCGATCTCACCTTGGCGATGGGTTAAGGCTTCAATGGAAATCTTTGGCGTTCCGCTACCGGCAATGCTGAGCCAGCTGCTGCTGGGGCTCGTGAACGGCTCGTTCTACGCGATTCTGAGCCTCGGCCTTGCGGTGATCTTCGGCTTGCTCAACGTGATCAACTTCGCGCACGGCGCGTTGTTCATGCTCGGCGCGATGCTCGCGTGGATGGGCTTCTCGTACTTCGGTCTGCCGTATTGGACGATGCTGGTGCTCGCGCCGCTGGTCGTCGGCCTGTTCGGCGTCTTGATCGAGCGCTCGATGCTGCGCTGGCTGTACAAGCTCGATCATCTGTACGGGCTCCTGCTCACATTCGGACTCACGCTCGTCGTGGAAGGCGTGTTCCGCTCGATCTACGGATCTTCCGGCCAGCCGTACGACGTGCCGTCGGCGCTCTCCGGCGCGACCAATCTCGGCTTCATGTTCCTGCCGAACTATCGCGCGTGGGTCGTGGTGGCCTCGCTGGCGGTCTGCTTCGCGACGTGGTTCGTGATCGAGAAGACGCGCCTTGGCGCCTATCTGCGCGCGGGCACCGAGAACCCGAAACTGGTCGAGGCGTTCGGCATCAACGTGCCGCTGATGATCACGCTCACCTACGGCTTCGGCGTCGCGCTCGCGGCGTTCGCCGGGGTACTCGCCGCACCGGTGATCCAGGTCTCGCCGCTGATGGGCCAGCCGATGATCATCACCGTGTTCGCGGTGGTCGTGATAGGCGGGATGGGTTCGATCATGGGCTCGATTCTTACCGGCCTGTTGCTCGGCGTGATCGAAGGGCTGACGCGCGTGTTTTACCCGGAAGCGTCGGCCACCGTCGTCTTCGTCATCATGGCGCTCGTGTTGCTGGTGCGCCCGGCGGGTCTCTTCGGCAAGGAAAAATGATGCAGAGAAAAGCGCTCTACGGTCTGCTGCTGCTCGTGCTCCTCGCGGTGCCCGTGCTCGGCATCTATCCGCTGTTCGTGATGAAGGTGATGTGCTTCGCGCTGTTCGCGGCCGCGTTCAATCTGTTGATCGGCTATACCGGTTTGCTGTCGTTCGGTCACGCGATGTTTCTCGCCTCGGCCGGCTACACCACCGGCTATGCGATGCAGACGCTCGGTCTCTCGCCGGAACTCGGCGTGCTGGCCGGCACGGCGTCGGCAACGTTGCTCGGCCTGATCGTCGGCTTCTTCGCGATCCGCCGGCAGGGCATCTACTTCGCGATGGTGACGCTGGCGCTCGCCCAGATGGTCTACTTCGTGTTCCTGCAAGCGCCGTTCACGCACGGCGAGGACGGTCTTCAAGGCGTGCCGCGCGGTAAGCTGTTCGGCGTGCTGGATCTGTCGTCCGACGTGACGCTGTACTTTGTCGTGCTCGCCGTGATGGTGGCGGCGTTCCTGCTGATCGTGCGGATCGTGCATTCGCCGTTTGGTCAGGTGCTGGTGGCGATCAAGGAAAACGAGCCGCGCGCTGTGTCGCTCGGCTACGATACCGATCGCTTCAAGCTGCTGGCGTTCATTCTGTCGGCGGGGCTCGCCGGCCTTGCGGGTTCGCTGAAGGTGCTGGTGCAGGGTTTCGAGACCTTGAGCGATGCGTACTGGACCATGTCCGGGCTGGTGGTCCTGATGACGCTGGTCGGCGGCATGGGCACGCTGTTCGGACCGCTGCTCGGCGCCGCGCTGATCGTCGCGCTCGAAGACCGGCTGGGCGATATCGGCGGGGCGCTGGCGTCGTCGACGGGCATCGAATGGTTTCGGTCGTTGGGCGAATCCGTGACCATTGTGACGGGCGTGATTTTCATCGCCTGCGTGCTGGCGTTCCGGCGCGGCATTGTCGGCGAGATCATCGCGCGTGTGCGGCCATTGAGGGCCTGAAACACGCGACGTTCGAAATTGATTCGGGATCCGACATAAATTGCCTAAGATTGCGAGCGCCGCCGGCGGATGGCTGCCGCGCCCGGTTAGCGCGAAGCGCGCCCCAAATCGGTGCCGCAGTGCACCACTAGGGTAATTGCTAGTTGTAGAGGGCCAGGTGCTCGTTTAACCTTCATGCAGTTCTGAAGCACCACGAATTTTGCAGGTGGAGAACGAGGAGACAATGAGGCACTCAGTGCCCAGACGAAAGCGCTGTCGGATTGATATCCGACAGCGCTTTTTATTTGGCTTTTCATCAAGCGCTATTCAAATCTTCCGCTAATTCGGTGGCTCTTTTATTCACCGGACAACTCCCCGTTTCAAACGCCGATACCCTGCAAAACGCTTGCAGCGCGCGGGTCTGCTCCGCTAAACTCGCTATTCACCGACCGCTGGGTCGGGATTTAAATCCGCGGATTTAAATTCAATTGAATAACGGGGTAAATCGAGGAGCGGAATGAAGTCGGCATTGCGTTGGATGAGCGCGGCATTGGTCGTTACCGGAGTATCCGCGGCATGGAGCGGCCATGCATTCGCGGACGTGAAAATCGGCGTCACCGTATCGGCAACAGGCCCTGCCGCGTCTCTCGGTATTCCGGAAAAGAACACGATTGCGCTGTTGCCCAAAGAAGTGGCAGGCCAGAAAATCGACTACGTCGTGCTCGACGACGCCACCGATTCGACCCAGGCGGTCAAGAACGCGCGCAAGCTCACCAGCGAAGATCACGTGGACGCGCTGATCGGCTCGACCGTCGTGCCGAATTCGCTCGCCATGATCGATGTCGCCGCGGAAAGCACCACGCCGATGATCTCGATGGCTGCGGCCGCAACCATCGTCGAGCCGATGGACGCGAAGCGCGCCTGGGTCTTCAAGACGCCCCAGAACGACATTCTGATGGCCACCGCGATCGCGCAGCACATGGCGAATCATGGCGTGAAGACAGTCGCATTCATCGGGTTTGCCGACGCTTACGGCGAAAGCTGGTTCAAGGAATTCGGCAAGGCTGCCGATCTTGCCAGGATCAAGGTCGTCGCAAACGAGCGCTTCGCGCGTAACGATGCGTCAGTCACCGGCCAGGTGCTGAAGATCATGTCGCAGAATCCGGATGCGGTGCTGATCGCCGGCGCGGGCACGCCGGCCGCGTTGCCGCAGAAAACCCTCAAGGAGCGCGGCTACAAGGGCAAGTACTATCAGACGCATGGCGTCGCCAATAACGACTTCCTGCGCGTGTGCGGCAAGGATTGCGAAGGCACTTATCTGCCGGCCGGCCCGTTGCTGGTTGCCGACCAGCTGTCTGACTCGAATCAGGTGAAGAAAACCGCGCTTGCCTACAAGCGCGCATACGAAGGCGCATACGGCAGCGGCTCGGTTTCGACCTTCGGCGGTCACGCGTGGGACGCGGGCTTGCTGCTGCAACGCGCGATTCCGCTGGCGTTGAAGAAGGGGCAGCCTGGCACTCCTGCGTTCCGCGAAGCGCTGCGTGCAGCACTTGAAAGCACCAAAGACATGCCCGCGTCGCACGGCATCTTCAATATGAGCGCGAACGACCACGCCGGCCTCGACCAGCGGGCGCGCGTGATGGTGGAGATTGTCGGCGGCAAGTGGAAGCTGTCCGGCGACTGAGGGAAGGCGAAGCGATACGGAACCCAATAGAAAAGACGCGTGCAGTTGACGCGTCTTTTTTATTGCCCGCGCGCGGCGTGGCGGTGCAGGGCGTGGCGCATGGCGGAGCAACTGTGGATAAGCGGCGAATTCGCTACGGAAGCAGCGAGCTTCAGGACAAACCCGCATTCGGGCGAGAGTCTATTGACCGTGGATGATGCAGAACGCAATACTACTAACATATTAGTGTTTTGTGCGCACATGCACATCACGTATGTCGCGCACGTACGCATATGAAATCGCAGTAGCGATACGCAGCAGGGGAGTAGCACGAAAGCGGCGAGGGTGTTCTCGCTGAGCAGGGAAAACCATGCTTGGCATGCCTGAACCCTATAACTAGATTCAGACACCCGGTTCGTGAGCCGGATTACAGATTCGCGCTTCAGAGCGTTTGGAGACTTGCAATGAAAAAGACAAAGCAATGGGTGCGCACCGGCATCGCAATGGCGCTGATGTGCGGCGCGGGCGCTGCTTTCGCGCAGGTGAAAATCGGCGTCACGCTGTCCACCACGGGGCCGGCCGCATCGCTCGGGATTCCTGAGAAGAATACGATCGCGCTGCTGCCGAAAGAGATCGGCGGCAAGACCGTGCAATACATCGTGCTCGACGATGCATCCGACACGGGCAAGGCCGTGCAGAACACGCGCAAGCTGATCGACGAAGACCACGTCGACGTGATCATCGGCTCGACCGTCACGCCGAACTCGCTGGCGATGCTCGACGCGGCTTCTGAAGGCAAGACGCCGATGATTTCGCTGGCGGCGTCGGCGGCGATCATTTCGCCGATGGACGCGAAACGCGCATGGGCCTTCAAGCCGCCGCAAAACGACAGCCTGATGGCCGACGCGATCGCCGACTACATGGAGCATCACGGCGTGAAAACGGTCGGTTTCATCGGCTTCGCGGATGCATACGGCGACAGTTGGAACAACGTCTTCACTGTGGCGGCCGCGGCGCACCATCTGAAGATCGTGTCCGGCGAGCGCTTTAACCGCACCGATGCGTCGGTGACCGGCCAGGTGCTGAAGACGATCGGCGCCAACCCGGACGCGGTGCTGATCGCCGGCTCGGGCACGCCGGCGGCGCTGCCTGCCAAGACGCTCAAGGAGCGTGGTTACAAGGGCAAGGTCTACCAGACGCACGGCGTTGCCAATAACGACTTCCTGCGCGTGTGTGCGAAGGATTGCGAAGGCGAATTGCTGCCCGCCGGCCCGATCCTCGTAGCGGACCAATTGCCGGAATCCAATCCTGTGAAGAAGTCGTCGGAAGCGTACAAGGCGGCCTATGAAAAGGCGTATGGCGCGGGTTCGGTGGCGACCTTCGGCGGGCACGCGTGGGACGCGGGCCAGATGCTGCAACGTGCGATTCCGGAAGCGCTGAAGACCGCGCAGCCGGGTACCGAAGCATTCCGCGCCGCATTGCGTGCAGCGCTCGAGAACATCAAGGAATTGCCGGTTGCGCACGGCATCATGAACACCACCACGACCGACCACAACGGCCTCGACAAGCGTGCACGCGTGATCGTGCAGATCGTCGACGGCAAGTGGAAGCTGCAGAACGACTAAAGCCAACAACGGTGCGCGCCTCTCGCGCAACGTGCGGCAGCTGACGCCGCACTGCCATTCTGTTCGATGACAATGGCAACGACCGCCGCGCCGCGTTCCGGCGCGGCGGTCGCCTTTTCGGGCACTGCAGGTCGATGGCCGGCCGCCGGCTGTGCCGCCACGACGGCTTCCCAGTTTCGATTTCGACGCTTCAGGACGAGGAAGTATGGATCTATCAATTGCGGCGATCCTCGCGCAGGACGGCATCACCACCGGCGCGATCTACGCGCTGCTCGCGCTCGCGCTGGTGCTGGTGTTCTCCGTGACGCGGGTGATTTTTATCCCGCAGGGGGAGTTTGTTTCATACGGTGCGCTGACGCTCGCCGCATTGCAGACACAAAAGTTTCCGGCCACGTGCTGGTTGCTGATGGCGATGGGCGCAGCCTGTTTCGTCGTCGAGACGGCGGGGCTGGTGTGGCATCCCGAACGGCGCCGGCATGCCGCGCGCACGCTGGTGATGCTGGTCGGCAAATATCTGCTGTTTCCGATCGCCGTGTATGCGCTCACGCGCGGTGTTTTCCTTCAGCCGCTGCCGATGCTCGTGCAGATCGCGCTGACGCTGCTGATCGTGATTCCGATGGGACCGTTCGTCTACCGGCTCGCCTATGAGCCGATCGCGGAGGCGACCACGCTGCTGCTGTTGATTGTGGCGGTGGCGGTGCACTTCGCGATGGTCGGCCTCGGGCTCGTGATGTTCGGCGCGGAAGGCTCGCGCACGACGGCGTTCTCCGATGCGACCTTCAATCTCGGCAGCCTGTCGATCTCCGGGCAGAGTCTGTGGGTGGTCGGCACGGCCGTGGTGCTGATCGGCGCGCTGTATTTGTATTTCGACCGCTCGATCTCCGGCAAGGCGTTGCGCGCGACGTCGGTGAATCGCCTCGGCGCGCGCCTGGTCGGTATCGGCACCACGCAAGCGGGGCGTCTCGCGTTCACGCTGGCTGCGGCCCTCGGTGCACTGTGCGGCATCCTCGTCGCACCCTTGACCACCATCTACTACGATTCGGGCTTCCTGATCGGTTTGAAGGGCTTCGTGGGCGCCATTATCGGCGGCCTGGTCAGCTATCCGCTGGCGGCTGCCGGCTCGATTCTGGTCGGCTTGCTGGAGTCGTATTCGTCGTTCTGGGCGAGCGCTTATAAGGAGGTGATCGTGTTCACGCTGATCATCCCGGTGCTGCTGTGGCGAAGTCTTGCCAGCCCGCATGCCGAAGAGGACGAGGAGTGACACGATGAAACGGATCATGCAAAACAAGTTCTTCTGGCTGTTCCTCGTGGTGCTGTTCGTGCTGCCGGTGATGCCGCAGCCGATCCATGTGCCTGAATACTGGGTGACGTTGCTCAACTACATCGGCTTGTATTCGATCGTCGCGATCGGTCTCGTGCTGTTGACGGGAATTGGCGGGATGACGAGCTTCGGGCAAGCGGCGTTCGTTGGCATCGGCGCGTACGCGACCGCCTATCTGACGACACGCTACGGCGTGTCGCCGTGGTTCGCGCTGATCGCGGGCGTGGTGGTAACGGCGTTGATAGCACTGATGCTGGGACTCGTGACGATGCGCCTGTCGGGCCACTTCCTGCCGCTCGGCACAATTGCCTGGGGACTCGCGCTGTTCTATCTGTTCGGCAACCTGGAGCTGCTCGGTAAGTACGACGGCATCAATGGGATTCCGGTACTGAATGTTTTTGGCATCAATCTGGAATCCGGCCGCCATATCTATTACCTGATCTGGCTGGTCGTGCTCGGCGCGGTCGTGTCTGTTCAAAATCTGCTTAATAGCCGGCCGGGACGGGCGATTCGCGCCCTGCGAGGCGGCGGCTTGATGGCCGAGGCGATGGGCGTGAACACGGCGTGGATGCGGGTGGTGATCTTCGTCTATGCGGCGGTGCTGGCGTCGATCTCGGGCTTTCTGTATGCGCACCTGCAACGCGCGGTGAATCCGACGCCGTTTGGCCTGAACCACGGCATCGAGTTTCTGTTCATGGCGGTGGTGGGAGGCGTGGCGCATGTCTGGGGAGCCGTGCTCGGCGCGGCGATCCTGACCGTGCTGCAAGACTATCTGCAAACGCTGCTGCCAAAGCTGCTCGGCGAAAACGGCAACTTTGAAGTGATCGTGTTCGGCATCCTGATGGTGCTGTTGTTGCAATACGCTCGCCGAGGTGTGTGGCCGTTCGTTGCGCGCTTTTTCCCGCGCGGGCCGCACGCGCATCTGCCGGATCATGCGGATCCGCTGCCGCAGCGCAGCAAACCGACCGCCGGTGAAGAGCTGCTGACCGTCAATAAAGCGCGCAAGCAGTTCGGCGGACTGGTGGCGGTGAACGACGTCAGCTTCGACGTGAAAGCAGGGCAGATCATCGGTCTGATCGGCCCGAACGGCGCCGGTAAATCCACGACCTTCAACCTGGTCACCGGTGTGTTGCAGGCGACCAGCGGTGAGATCACATTCCGCGGCGAGCGGATCGATGCACTGAGTTCACGTGAAATCGTCAAGCGGGGGATCGGCCGGACCTTCCAGCACGTCAAGCTGTTGCCGGGGATGACGGTGCTGGAGAACGTTGCAATCGGCGCGCATCTGCGCGGCCAGGCCGGCGTTTGGCGCAGCGTGGCGCGGCTGAACGGCGCAGAAGAGGCACGCCTGATGGCGGAAGCGGCCCGGCAGATTCGCCGCGTCGGGCTCGAGCAGCATATGTACGACGAAGCCGGCAGCCTGGCGTTGGGGCAGCAGCGGATTCTCGAAATCGCTCGTGCACTGTGCTGTGACCCGACGCTGCTGCTGCTGGATGAACCGGCCGCAGGTTTGCGTTATCAGGAAAAGCTGCAACTGGCCGATTTGCTGCGCAGGCTCAAAGCCGAAGGGATGAGTGTGCTGCTGGTCGAGCACGATATGGATTTCGTGATGAATCTGACCGATCGCCTGGTGGTCATGGAATTCGGCACTCGGATCGCGGAAGGCTTGCCGCAGGACGTGCAGCAGGATCCGGCCGTGCTCGAAGCGTATCTGGGCGGGGTGGAATGATGGAGACAACAATGAACGGTGCTGCACCCATTCTCGACGTCGATGGATTGTCGGTTCGCTATGGCAAGGTCGAGGCGCTGCATGGCGCAGGGATCAAGGTGCGGCCGGGGCAAATCGTCTCGGTGATCGGTCCGAACGGCGCGGGAAAGTCCACGTTGCTCAACGCGATCATGGGCGCCCTGCCACCGACCGGGCATGCCAAAGGCGTAATTCGCTATCAGGGTGAAGACGTTAGCGCGGTGCCGGTTGAAAAACGGGTGGCGCGCGGCATGTGCCTGGTGCCGGAAAAGCGCGAGTTGTTCTCGACGATGACAGTTGAAGACAATCTCGTCCTCGGCGCGTATCGGCGCAAGCGGGCAGGGGAGCGCAACTTTCTCGACCAGCTCGAACCGGTTTTTGCGCTGTTTCCGCGGCTGAAGGAACGCCGCAAGCAGGCGGCAGGGACGTTGTCCGGTGGTGAGCGGCAGATGCTGGCGGTTGGGCGCGCACTGATGGGCAAACCCGATTTGCTGATGCTCGACGAACCGAGCTTGGGTTTGGCGCCGCTGATCGTCAAAGAGATTTTTCACATCATTAGTGCGCTGCGGCAGACAGGCGTGGCGACGTTGCTGATCGAACAGAATGCGCGTGCTGCGCTGCAAATTTCCGACTATGGCTATGTTTTGGAAACCGGGGAACTGGCGCTAGAAGGGCCGGCGGCGGACCTGGCGCAGAATCCACGTGTTATCGAGACCTATCTGGGGTTGGCCAAGAAAGTGGCTTAATCGCCGGTGCGCGTTTCCCTCGCTGTCATTCGAAGCGGTGTGTTTCACGTGAAACACACCGCTTTTTTCATGATTAGCCATTCGGTTGAAATTCGGGCCTAAACCGAACCCGCTATAATTCGCCCATACATTTTCCTTTAAAAGGCTCACGCGACGATCTGGCGTGAGATCCCGCGATGCTTTTTCCCACAGAATTTGACGTAATCGTCGTCGGCGGTGGCCATGCCGGCACCGAAGCCGCCTTGGCCTCGGCGCGCATGGGCAATACCACCCTCCTGCTGACGCATAACATCGAAACCCTCGGTCAGATGAGCTGTAACCCGTCCATTGGCGGCATTGGCAAGGGCCATCTGGTGAAAGAAGTCGACGCGCTTGGCGGTGCGATGGCGGCCGCGACGGATGAGGGCGGAATCCAGTTTCGTATCCTCAATTCGTCGAAGGGTCCGGCTGTTCGCGCGACGCGCGCGCAGGCCGACCGTCTTCTGTACAAGCAGGCGATCCGGCATCGTCTGGAGAATCAGCCGAACTTGTGGCTGTTCCAGCAAGCCGTCGACGATCTGATGGTCGAGGGCGACCGTGTGGTCGGGGCTGTCACGCAGGTGGGCATTCGTTTCCGCTCGCGCGCAGTCGTGCTGACGGCTGGTACATTCCTCGACGGCAAGATTCATGTGGGTTTGAACAACTACACCGGCGGTCGCGCTGGCGACCCGGCTTCGGTGTCGTTGTCGGCTCGGCTGAAGGAATTGAAGCTGCCCCAAGGCCGCCTGAAGACAGGGACGCCGCCGCGGATCGACGGCCGCACGATCGATTTCTCGAAGCTCGAAGAGCAGCCGGGCGATCTCGATCCGGTACCGGTGTTCTCGTTTCTCGGTCGCGTCGAGCAGCATCCGCGGCAAGTACCGTGCTGGGTCACGCATACGAACGAGCGTACGCACGACATCATCCGTGGCGGGCTCGACCGGTCGCCGATGTACACGGGCGTCATCGAAGGGGTGGGGCCGCGCTACTGTCCTTCGATTGAGGACAAAATCCATCGCTTCGCATCGAAGGAATCGCATCAGATCTTCCTCGAACCGGAAGGCCTGACGACCAACGAGTTCTATCCCAACGGGATTTCGACAAGCCTGCCGTTCGACGTGCAGCTGGGACTCGTGCGTTCGATGCGCGGGTTGGAGCACGCACACATCCTGCGTCCCGGCTACGCGATCGAATACGATTACTTCGATCCGCGCGGGTTGAAGGCATCACTGGAAACCAAGGTTATCAACGGGCTGTTCTTTGCCGGCCAGATCAACGGTACGACCGGGTATGAAGAGGCGGCAGCGCAGGGTCTGCTGGCCGGGATCAATGCCGGCTTGCACGTGCAGGGCAAGGAAGCTTGGTGTCCGCGTCGCGATCAGGCGTACCTTGGTGTTTTGGTCGACGATTTGGTGACGCGCGGCGTGTCGGAACCGTACCGGATGTTCACGAGCCGAGCTGAGTACCGTCTGAGCTTGCGGGAAGACAATGCGGATATGCGTCTGACAGAAATAGGTCGTGAACTCGGGGTTGTCGATGACGTCCGCTGGGATGCATTCAGCCGCAAGCGCGACGCTGTTTCACGTGAAACAGAACGTCTGCGCACGACGTGGGTTAATCCTAAGACGTTATCGGCCGACGAAGCGACAGCGCTGCTCGGCAAGCCGATCGACCATGAATACAGTCTCGCTGATCTGCTGCGCCGTCCGGGCGTGACCTACGACGGCGTCTGCGGCTTGCGGGACGGCACGTGTGCCGCGCCCGAAACGCTGGCCGAGGACGACGTGCTGCTCGCCCAGATCAAGGAGCAGATCGAGATCGGCATCAAGTATCAGGGCTATATCGACCGCCAGGCCGGTGAGATCGAGCGAAATGAGGCGCATGAAAGCACGCGTCTGCCGGAGGGATTGGACTACGCGGAAGTCAGGGGGCTGTCGTTCGAAGCCCGTCAGAAGCTGACGCAATTCCGCCCGGAAACCATCGGCCAGGCGTCGCGCATCTCGGGTATTACGCCGGCGGCGATCTCGCTTTTGATGGTTCACTTGAAGCGTGGCTTGGGGCGTCGTTCGACGAAGCCGGCCGAACCTGGCACCGACAGCACGCCGGTGACGCAATGACGGTGCGTCAGAAGGGAAGCGGAGCAGAGGCGTTGGCACCCTTGCTGGAGGACGGCGTCCGCGAACTCGGCCTCGATCTAAGCGACGCCCAACTTGGCAAGCTGCTCGACTACGTCGCCCTGCTGGCGAAGTGGAATGCAGTCTACAACCTGACGGCGATCCGCGATCCGCGGCAAATGCTGATTCAGCACATTCTCGATTCGCTGTCGATCGTGCCGCATCTTGCGACGCGTGGACCTTCCTCTGTCCTCGACGTGGGTTCCGGCGGCGGCTTGCCGGGAATCGTGCTGGCCATCGTCCTGCCCGACTGGACTGTCACCGTGAACGACATCGTTCATAAGAAGACGGCTTTTCAGGCTCAGGCCAAGGCCGAGCTCGGCCTGGCGAATCTGTCGGTTGTTACCGGCCGGGTCGAAACGTTGCAGCCACGCGCCGAAGTACCGGCAAAGTTCGACGTAATCGTCTCGCGCGCATTCGCAGAACTCGCGGATTTCGTTACACTGGCCCGTCACCTGGTCGCGGAGCAGGGCGCGATCTGGGCGATGAAGGGCGTGCGTCCGGACGGCGAGATTGAGCGCTTGCCGGCAGGCTCCCACGTGGAAGAGATCATCCGCCTGCACGTGCCGTCACTCGACGCCGAACGGCATTTAATCAAGGTACGGGTGGATGCCGAGGACTGACAACGGCCGGTAACCCGGTACGCACCGAATAGCAAGAGCGCTTTTCAATTTACTCAAGCAGCAAAAGGGACACACCAACAATGGCAAAAATCTTTTGCGTTGCGAATCAGAAGGGCGGCGTCGGCAAGACGACGACAACGGTCAATCTGGCCGCGAGCTTGGCAGCGCAGGGACAGCGTGTCCTTCTCATCGATCTGGACCCGCAGGGCAACGCCACGATGGGCAGCGGCATCGACAAGGCCGCTTGCGCGAACACCGTCTATGAAGTGCTCGTGGACGGCGTATCGGTAGCGGATGCGCGGATGCGGACGGACGCAGTCAACTACGACGTGTTGCCCGCCAACCGTGAGCTGGCTGGCGCCGAGGTCGAGTTGGTCAGCGTGCAGAACCGCGAGCGTCAATTGAAGGCCGCGCTGGCGGTTGTCGAGGGCGAATACGATTTCGTGCTGATCGACTGCCCGCCGGCGTTGTCATTGCTCACGCTCAACGGCCTATGCGCCGCGCACGGCGTGGTGATTCCGATGCAGTGTGAGTACTTCGCGCTCGAGGGCCTGTCGGACCTCGTCAACACGATCAAGCAGGTGCACGCCAACCTGAATCGGGACCTGAAGGTGATCGGCCTGCTGCGCGTGATGTTCGATCCGCGTATCACGCTGCAACAGCAAGTCTCCGATCAGCTGAAAGAGCATTTCGGCGACAAGGTGTTCGACGCGGTGATCCCGCGCAACGTGCGTCTTGCCGAAGCACCCAGCTATGGTTTGCCGGGCGTGGTGTTCGACCGGGCGTCGCGCGGCGCGCAAGCCTATGTGCAGTTTGGCGCAGAAATGATTGAGCGGGTGCGCGCACTGAGCGACGCGCACCAGGCATCCTAAGCGGATCGAGGAAGCACGATGAATGCAGTAGCAAGAAAGAAGGGATTGGGCCGGGGTCTGGAAGCACTGCTCGGCGGCAGTCCGGATATCACCGAGGCAGTGGTGATTGAGGGCGCGCCCAACGTGCTGCCGCTCAGCAAACTGCAGGCCGGCAAGTACCAGCCGCGAACGCGCATGGACGAAGGCGCGCTGCAGGAGTTGGCCGCGAGCATCCGCGCGCAGGGGCTGATGCAGCCGATCCTCGTTCGGCCGGTTTCGGCGGACAAGTACGAGATCATTGCCGGTGAGCGGCGTTTCCGTGCGGCGCGTCTCGCCGGCCTTGACGAGGTGCCGGTGCTGGTGAGGGACGTGCCGGACCAGGCCGCTGCGGCGATGGCGCTGATCGAGAATATTCAGCGTGAAGATCTGAACCCGCTCGAAGAAGCGCAGGGCATTCAGCGCTTGCTCGATGAATTCAACTTTACGCATGAACAGGCGGCTGAATCGGTCGGCCGCTCGCGCAGCGCCGTCTCGAACCTGCTGCGTTTGCTGAACCTGGCGTCGCCCGTGCAAACAATGCTCCTGGCCGGCGACCTCGACATGGGGCACGCACGCGCGTTGCTGGCCGTCGACGCTGCGACGCAGATCACGCTGGCCAACCAGGTCGTCAATAAACGCATGTCGGTGCGTGAAACCGAAAAGCTGGTAACCGCGACTACCAAAGCGGCGCCGGCGGTGAGGGCGCGCGCGAATCAGGACGGCGGCCGCGACACGCGACGCCTCGAAGAAGAATTGTCCGATCTGCTCGCCGCGACGGTGAAGATCAAGCTCGGCCGGCGCGGCCGCGGCCAGGTGCTGGTGGATTTCGGCGACCTGGATGCACTGGAAGGCATTCTTGTCCGGCTGCGCGGCAACGCCACGGTCTGATCGCGATGGCGAGTCGAATGTGAAGCGTGCTGAACGTGCTTGCGAATCGTCTGGATGGAGATCGGGTTCGCAAGCGGTTCGGCGGCGGGAGGTGCATCGCAGCGGCCGCAATCGCAACCTTGAGCATTCGCCGCTCTCGCTAATTAATTTGCAAGCCATATTGATATCTGATGGATTCCTGAATTTAAAACTGGCGGGTAGATAGTCAGGATTCCTGATGCGGTAGGGTTGGTTGCGCCATTTCGCCTTGCCGCTACGTAAGCGCTGGTGCCTCCCTGCATGGTGTGGTGGCGAGCGCTGGATGCTGGGACCACTCGGCAATCGCGCGAATGCTTCTTCACTCGCCCGCGTTGGATCCGTATCGACGTCGAATCCCTCGTTGACCGCTTTCCGATCCGGCGCCGGCGAGTTGTTCGCGATGCCGCGGATGATTTAAGCGTAGCAGGGCAGGCGAGCAGAGCCCTGCCGCAGAAAGTCCTGCAACCGCGCGGCGTCATCGTGCGGCATCAAAAACGTGTTCGCAGTGACCGCGTGCTGTGTAGAGAGAGCCGGCATTCGCCCACCGCATTGCGCTACCCGTAACTGTCGCGCAAGTCCACCGCGCCACGCCAAAATCATCTTCTGTTGCATTTTTGAGACGTACGTCATAGCGTCGAAACGACGCATCTGCGGGGTCGAACCCGCTTAACTCATCACGCATATTTGGCCATCCCCCGACCGCCTTACATTTGCCGTGAATCACTGCGGGAAGATGCCGCTTCCGTATGGTGAAGGCCGGTTTCACGCGGTTTATTGGACGGCCTAAAGTCTTGAATTGCCTGCAACTATCGCTTACAATCGCCCGGATTTAATTGCACGGCAACCCCGTAAGCGCAGCGTAAGCTCGCGGGCTGGAACAAGACTTTCGGAACACTGCGATGGCGGTCAAAGCGTCGAATCAAGCGCCGAAGAATGGGCACGACGAACACCCCGCTGAACGCACCGCTTCCGTTGCGTCCACCGGTCAGCACGCTTCACCTGGTGATGCGTGGGATGTCGAGCAGCAAGATAACAATATCGTTCCGCTTACGCGGGCCGAGGCTGAAAAGCTGTTTGGTCCCAATGTGAGTCGTCCATCGCGCGTCACACCTGCCAAGGTCGTGGCAGCGCAAATGGTTTTGTCCCTGGGTGCTACGCTGGTGTGGTGGCTGTTCTACAAGCCGCCGGGCGCTGCTGCGCTGTCCGCGTTCCTGGGGGGAGCGATTTGCTGGGTGCCGGGCGCGTTGTTCGCGGCACGCCTTAGAACGCTGAGCGGCGCCGAGACGGTGATGAGCTGGATGATCGGCGAAGCGCTCAAGATGGGGACAACGATCGCGATGTTTGTAGCCATCGCCTTCTGGTATCACGACGTACGCTGGGTGCCGCTGCTCGTGACCTACCTCATCGCGCTCAAGACGTACTGGATCGCCCTGGCGTGGCGCTAAGGTAGCAGCAACAAAGTAGTAGCAAAATTTCAGGCTGGCGCGCAGCGCCGCCAACAGGAGTGCGGATATGACACGATCCGCACCCGGCGTGTTCCCGCAATACAGCATTGCGGCGGGAGCGGCCTAAAACGATTTTCGACAATTTGGGTGGCTTTAACGATATGGCAGCTAGCGAAGGCACGCGCGCAATGGATCCGTCCGAGTACATCGCGCACCACTTGCAGAACTTTTCCACCGCGCACCAGACGTCGATTTTCGACATTCACGTGTGGAATCTGGACACCCTTTTCTGGTCGATCTTTTGCGGTCTGGCCACCATCTTCATTCTGCATCTCGCTGCCCGCAAGGCGACGTCCGGCGTGCCGGGCCGTTTCCAATGCGCGATCGAAATGCTGGTCGAAATGGTCGAGGATCAATCGAAGTCGATGATCCACGGCACGCGCACCTTCATCGCACCGCTGGCACTGACCGTGTTCGTCTGGGTCGCGCTGATGAACGCGCTCGACTTTATCCCTGTCGACCTGCCGGGCCACGTGATTGGCTGGCTGGGTCTGTCCGAAGCCATCCCGCACCACCGCATCGTCCCGACCGCCGATCTGAACGGCACGCTCGGCATCGCCCTCGGTGTGTTCGCGTTAATGATTTACTACAACCTCAAGATCAAGGGCGCCGGCGGCTTCGTGCATGAACTGCTGTCCGCTCCGTTCGGCGCGCATCCGCTGCTGTGGATCCCGAACCTTGCACTGAACATCATCGAGTTCGTCGCGAAGACGGTCTCGCTCGGCATGCGGCTGTTCGGCAACATGTACGCGGGCGAACTGTTGTTCCTGCTGATTGCCCTGCTCGGCAGCATCTGGAGCTTCGGCGCGGACACGACGGTGCTTGGCTTCATCGGCCACGTGATCGCCGGCAGCGTGTGGGCAATCTTCCACATCCTGATCGTTCTGCTGCAGGCGTTCATTTTCATGATGCTGACGCTGGTGTACATCGGCCAGGCACACGACACGCACTAACCTGCGCCGTCGGACAAAAGAATCGTAGTTTTTTAAATCCCAGTTCCAACCAGTTCTAAAAGACTTTTCACAAAGGAGTGATCATGCAAGCTTTCATCGCCAACATCCAGGGTCTGACCGCCATCGGTATCGGCATCATCATCGGCCTGGGTGCAATCGGCGCCTGTATCGGTATCGGCCTGATGGGCGGCAAGTACATCGAAGCATGTGCTCGTCAGCCGGAACTGATGAACCCGCTGCAAACCAAGATGTTCCTGCTGGCTGGTCTGATCGATGCGGCGTTCCTGATTGGCGTTGGTGTGGCAATGCTGTTTGCGTTCGCGAACCCGCTGCTGTCGAAGCTGGCAGGCTGAGGTTCCTCGGAAGTTTGCGCCTGAGCTATAACTAGTTAAGGCGCAGGGCGGAACGGGCACTTGGGCGCTGATCGAATACAGAATCGATGAGCGCCTTGCCGTTTCACTTTCCGAACTAGCAACGTTTAAGGAAACACCGTGAATCTCAACGCAACCCTGTTTGCGCAAATGGTCGTGTTCCTGATCCTCGCGTGGTTCACGATGAAGTTCGTGTGGCCGCCGCTGATCAACGCCCTCGACGAGCGCTCAAAGAAGATTGCTGACGGTTTGTCTGCCGCTGAAAAGGGCAAGGCTGAACTCGAAGCCGCCCACAAGCGCGTCGACCAGGAACTGGCTCAGGCACGCAACGACGGTCAGCAACGTATTGCTGACGCCGAAAAGCGCGCTGTGGCAGTCGCCGACGAAATCAAGGCTCAAGCACAAGCTGAAGCCGCTCGCATCATCGCGCAAGCGAAGGCCGATGCGGAACAGCAAGTCGTGAAGGCGCGCGAAACGCTGCGCGGCGAAGTCGCTGAACTCGCCGTGAAGGGCGCTGAACAGATCCTGAAGCGCGAAGTCGACCAGGCAGCTCACGCTGACCTGCTGAATCAACTGAAAGCCGAGCTCTGATCATGGCCGAACTTGCAACCATCGCCCGTCCGTACGCAGAAGCGCTGTTTGGCGTGGCCGAAGCTGGTGACATCGCCGCCTGGTCCACGCTCGTGCAGGAGCTGGCACAGGTTGCGCGTCTGCCCGAAGTGCTGTCGATCGCCTCGAGCCCGAAAGTAAGCCGCGCCCAGGTCAGCGAACTGCTGCTGGCCGCGGTCAAGTCGCCGCTCAAGGACAACGCGCAAGCGAAAAACTTCGTGCAAATGCTGGTCGATAACCATCGACTGCAATTGCTGCCGGAAATCGCCGCGCAGTTCGAAGAGTTGAAGAACGCCCGCGAAGGGGCGGCCGATGTGCTGATCGTTAGCGCATTCCCGCTCGAAGGCGCGCAGTTGAACGACCTCGTCGCAAGTCTCGAACGCAAGTTCAAACGCAAGTTGAAGCCGGCGGTCGAAGTCGACCCGTCGCTGATCGGCGGCGTGCGCGTGACGGTCGGCGACGAAGTGCTCGATACCTCGGTCCGCGCGCGGCTTGCCAGCATGCAGACGGCTCTGACGGCCTGAAGCGCCCAAAGCGCTGAAGCGGCTGGCACGCAACAGAATTGACTATCAGGAGCGAATAATGCAACTCAATCCCTCTGAGATCAGCGAGCTGATCAAGAGCCGGATCCAGGGCCTTGAAGCGAGCGCAGACGTTCGCAACCAGGGTACTGTGATCTCCGTGACCGACGGTATCGTGCGTATCCACGGCCTGTCGGAAGTGATGCAGGGCGAAATGCTCGAATTCCCGGGCAACACCTTCGGTCTCGCACTGAACCTCGAGCGCGACTCGGTCGGCGCCGTGATTCTGGGTGAGTACGAACACATTTCGGAAGGCGACATCGTCAAGACGACGGGCCGCATTCTCGAAGTGCCGGTGGGTCCGGAACTGCTCGGCCGCGTGGTCGACGCACTGGGCAACCCGATCGACGGCAAGGGCCCGATCAACGCGAAGAAAACCGACGCAATCGAAAAGATTGCTCCGGGCGTGATCTGGCGTAAGTCGGTTTCGGAACCGGTCCAGACCGGTCTGAAGTCGATCGACGCGATGGTGCCGGTTGGCCGTGGCCAGCGTGAGCTGATCATCGGCGACCGCCAGTGCGGCAAGACCGCAGTCGCAGTCGACGCGATCATCAACCAGAAGGGCAAGAACCTCTTCTGTATCTACGTCGCGATCGGCCAGAAGGCTTCGTCGATCATGAACGTGGTGCGCAAGCTGGAAGAAACCGGCGCGCTGGAATACACGATCGTCGTGGCCGCCTCGGCTTCGGAATCGGCTGCAATGCAGTACCTCGCACCGTACGCCGGCTGCACGATGGGCGAATACTTCCGCGACCGCGGTCAAGACGCGCTGATCGTTTATGACGACTTGACCAAGCAGGCTTGGGCATACCGTCAGATCTCGCTGCTGCTGCGCCGCCCGCCGGGCCGTGAAGCTTACCCGGGTGACGTGTTCTATCTGCACTCGCGTCTGCTGGAACGTGCTGCTCGCGTCTCGGAAGAGTACGTCGAGAAGTTCACGAACGGCGAAGTGAAGGGCAAGAGCGGTTCGCTGACGGCACTGCCGGTCATCGAAACGCAAGCAGGCGACGTGACCGCATTCGTTCCGACGAACGTGATCTCGATTACCGACGGCCAGATCTTCCTGGAAACCGACCTCTTCAACGCAGGTATCCGCCCGGCAATTAACGCTGGCGTGTCGGTGTCGCGCGTCGGTGGTGCGGCTCAGACCAAGGTCGTGAAGAAGTTGTCGGGCGGTATCCGTACCGACCTCGCACAGTACCGTGAACTGGCTGCGTTCGCGCAGTTCGCATCGGACCTCGACGAAGCCACCCGCAAGCAGCTGGAGCGCGGCCGCCGCGTGACGGAACTGCTGAAGCAGCCGCAGTATCAGCCGCTGCAAGTGTGGGAACTGGCGATCGCGCTGTTCGCCGCGAACAACGGCTACCTCGACGATCTGGAAGTTGCGCAAGTGCTGCCGTTCGAAAAGGGCCTGCGCGACTACCTGAAGTCGAAGCACGCTGACCTGGTCAAGCGCGTTGAAGACACCAAGGAACTCTCGAAGGACGACGAAGGCCTGTTGCACACGGCTCTCAAAGACTTCAAGAAGTCCGGCGCTTATTGATCCGCGAGTGATCCGCAAGGCATAAACGGACCTCGAAGCGGCGCGGGCCGCATGCGAATGCCCCCGCGCTGCTTCGATCGCTTTGCATGGGACCCGAGTAAGCGCTAAAGCGCTAACTCGGGCCGACAAGGAGCAAGCAATGGCTGGAATGAAGGAAATTCGCGGCAAGATCAAGAGCGTGCAAAACACGCGCAAGATCACGAAAGCGATGGAGATGGTGGCCGCATCGAAGATGCGCCGCGCTCAGGAGCGCATGCGCGCTGCTCGCCCGTATGCCGACAAGGTCCGCGATATCGCTGCACACATGAGCCGTGCGAACCCGGAGTATCGTCACCCGTTCATGGTGTCGAACGAAGGCGCGAAAACGGCCGGCATCATCCTCGTCACGACCGATAAAGGTCTGTGCGGCGGCATGAATACCAACGTGCTGCGTGCGTCGCTGCAGAAGTTCAAGGAACTGGAAGGCCAGGGCAAGGCGATCGAAGCAACCGCGATCGGCACCAAGGGTCTGGGTTTCCTGAACCGTCTGCGCGCCAAGGTAGTGTCGAATGTCGTGCATCTGGGCGACACGCCGCATCTGGAAAAGCTGATCGGCGCGGTGAAGGTGCAGCTCGACCTGTACTCGGAAGGCAAGGTTTCGGCGGTGTACCTGGCGTACACGCGCTTCGTCAACACGATGAAGCAGGAGCCGGTGATCGAGCAACTGCTGCCGCTGTCGGCAGATCAGTTCGAGCGCAAGGAAGAAGACGGCACGACGCCGAGCACGCAGTGGGACTACATCTACGAGCCGGATGCGCAGGCAGTGGTGGACGAACTGCTGGTGCGTTATGTCGAAGCGCTGGTCTATCAGGCCGTCGCGGAAAACATGGCATCGGAGCAGTCGGCTCGGATGGTCGCGATGAAGGCCGCTTCGGACAATGCGAAGACGGTCATCAACGAACTGCAGCTCGTGTACAACAAGAGCCGTCAGGCCGCGATCACGAAAGAACTGTCGGAAATCGTCGGTGGCGCGGCGGCAGTCTGACCTTGACGGTCGGCCATGCCGCTTCGTGTGCGCCCTTGCGGCGCACCCGTCCAGGCGACCCCATCGAAATTGCGCCTTTGCGCGAGTGAAGAATTGAGTATCTAAAGGAAAAGCGATGAGTACTACTGCTTTGGTAGAAGGCAAGATCGTACAGTGCATCGGCGCGGTGATCGACGTGGAATTTCCGCGTGAATCCATGCCGAAGATTTACGACGCGCTCATTCTCGAAGGTTCGGAACTGACCCTCGAAGTCCAGCAACAGCTGGGCGACGGCGTCGTCCGCACCATCTGTCTGGGTGCATCGGACGGCCTGCGCCGCGGTACGACGGTGAAGAACACCGGCAAGCCGATCAGCGTGCCGGTCGGCAAGCCGACTCTGGGCCGGATCATGGACGTGCTGGGTCGCCCGATCGACGAAGCCGGCCCGATCAACTCGGACGTGGTTCGCGGTATTCACCAGAAGGCTCCGGCGTTCGACGAACTGTCGCCGTCGACCGAACTGCTCGAAACCGGCATCAAGGTGATCGACCTGATCTGCCCGTTTGCCAAGGGCGGTAAGGTGGGTCTGTTCGGTGGCGCCGGCGTGGGCAAGACCGTCAACATGATGGAACTGATCAACAACATCGCTAAGGAACACGGCGGTTACTCCGTGTTCGCCGGTGTTGGCGAGCGTACCCGCGAAGGGAACGACTTCTATCACGAAATGAAGGACTCGAACGTTCTCGACAAGGTCGCGCTGGTGTACGGCCAGATGAACGAGCCGCCGGGCAACCGTCTGCGCGTCGCGCTGACTGGTCTGACGATGGCTGAGCACTTCCGTGACGAAGGCCTCGACGTGCTGTTCTTCGTCGACAACATCTACCGTTTCACGCTGGCCGGTACCGAAGTGTCGGCACTGCTCGGCCGGATGCCGTCGGCAGTGGGCTATCAGCCTACGCTGGCTGAAGAAATGGGTAAGCTGCAAGAGCGTATTACGTCGACCAAGACCGGCTCGATCACGTCGGTTCAGGCCGTGTACGTCCCTGCGGACGACTTGACCGACCCGTCGCCGGCTACGACCTTCGGCCACCTGGACGCAACCGTCGTGTTGTCGCGTGACATCGCTTCGCTGGGTATCTACCCGGCAGTCGACCCGCTCGATTCGACCTCGCGTCAGATCGACCCGAACGTGATCGGCGAAGAGCACTACTCGATCACGCGCGGCGTGCAGCAAACGCTGCAGCGCTACAAGGAACTGCGCGACATTATTGCGATTCTGGGTATGGACGAACTGGCGCCGGAAGACAAGCTCGCCGTCGCGCGCGCTCGTAAGATCCAGCGTTTCCTGTCGCAGCCGTTCCACGTCGCTGAAGTGTTCACGGGCTCGCCGGGCAAGTACGTGCCGCTGAAGGAAACGATCCGTGGCTTCAAGATGATCGTTGAAGGTGAGTGCGACCACCTGCCGGAACAGGCGTTCTACATGGTCGGCACGATCGACGAAGCCTTCGAAAAGGCCAAGAAGATCCAGTAAAGGTCGGGTGTAACGAAGCGGGCGCCGGCCTCGCGCGTATCGATACCTGTCGTGTATCGGAACGCAAAGCCGGCGCCTCTTACTACGCTCAATCCAGCCTTGCATGGGACGAGAGCGCGCTGCGTGAGACCGGAGTAAGTGCTAAGGCACTCACTCCGGTCGACATAAGCGCTAAAGCGCTAACACTCGTCGAGCTTTGCATGGGACCAGAGTAAGCGCTAAAGCGCCAACTCTGGTCGCCACAGGAGTCGATATGGCAACCATTAAAGTAGACGTCGTCAGCGCGGAAGAGCAGATCTTCTCGGGCCAGGCGAAGTTTGTCGCACTGCCGGGCGAAGCGGGTGAACTCGGCATTCTGCCGGGCCACACGCCGCTCATCACCCGGATTCGTCCGGGTGCGGTGCGCATCGAAGCTGAAAACGGCGAAGAAGAGTTTGTGTTCGTCGCCGGCGGCATTCTCGAAGTCCAGCCGGGCGCCGTGACGGTTCTCGCCGACACCGCAATCCGCGGCAAGGATCTCGACGAAGCCAAGGCCGAAGATGCACGCAAGCGTGCAGAAGAAGCGCTGCAAAACACGGGTTCGAACCTCGAATACGCAACCGCGCAAGCGGAACTGGCGTATGCGACGGCTCAACTCGCTGCGATCCAGCGTCTGCGCAAGCTGCGCAGTCAGAAGTAAGCAACACGTTTCAGAAAGAAAGCAGCCTTCGTGGCTGCTTTTTTTTGACCGCCACTTGACGTTTACGGAAAGGTCAGCAAAATCATGTGGTCGGACGGGGTGGCGCACGGTCGGAATCAGCCGCAGATGCGCTGCGGGTAAGACTTGATGCCGTCCCGGCACACGCCGGTGGCACAATCGGTTTCAAATTCATTTCAATAGGGCGAGCTTCCGCTCACGGAGACAACACCATGGCAACGCAAGTGTCAGGCGAAGGCGCACTCATCGCACCCAAAGACGGCCTCTCGTATGTCCGCGGATCGACCGATATTCCGTTGAGTGAGGCGACGATCGGTCAGTTCTTGCACGATACGGCGGAACGGTTCCCTGGCCGTCCAGCCGTGGTGTTTCGCGAGCAGCGCATTCGCTGGACGTGGAAACAGTTCGCGGAAGAGGTCGACGTGCTGGCGTCCGGGCTCCTCGCGGTCGGTATCGAAAAGGGCGACCGTGTGGGCATCTGGTCGCCGAACCGGGTGGAGTGGCTGCTCACGCAATTCGCGACTGCGCGTATCGGCGCCGTGCTGGTCAACATCAATCCGGCGTACAGGCTAGCCGAACTCGACTACGCGTTGAACAAGGTCGGCTGCAAGGCGATCGTCGCGGCGGAGCGCTTCAAAACGTCGATGTATCTCGACATGCTGCAGGAGCTCGCGCCGGAGCTGGCCACGCATGCGCCAGGCGAACTGCATGCCGCGCGTTTGCCCGATCTGCGTTGCGTGATTCGCATGTGCGACACGCAAACGCCCGGCATGTTGAGCTTTTCCGAAGTCATTGAGCAGGGCCGCGCGACGCTCGATGCCGCGAGGCTCGACGCCATCGGTGCAACGCTGTCGTGCCACGAACCGATCAACATTCAGTTCACCAGCGGCACAACTGGCAATCCGAAGGGCGCGACGCTGACGCACAGCAATGTCGTCAACAACGCACGCTATATCGCAATGGCGATGCGTCTGTCCGAGCAGGACGCCTTGTGTATCCCCGTGCCGCTCTATCATTGCTTCGGCATGGTGCTGTCGGTGCTGGCGTGCGTATCGGTCGGCGCGAATATGGTGTTTCCGGGCGAGGGCTTCGACCCGGCCGCTACCTTGGCTGCCGTCGCCGAAGAGCAGTGCACCGCGCTACACGGTGTGCCGACCATGTTCATCGCCGAGCTGGATCATCCCAACTTCGCCACCTACGACTTTTCGCGTCTGCGCACGGGCATCATGGCCGGCTCGCCGTGCCCAATCGAGACGATGAAGAAAGTCGTCTCGAAGATGCATCTGAACGAGATCACGATTGCCTACGGCATGACGGAAACGAGCCCGGTGTCGTTCCAGAGTTCGACCACCGATCCGCTCGACAAGCGAACCACGACGGTCGGCCGCATCCAGCCTCATCTTGAAGTGAAGATCGTCGATCCGCTTGGCAATCTCGTGCCGGTGGGCGAGACGGGCGAGCTGTGCACCAAAGGCTATTCGGTGATGCAAGGCTACTGGGGCGACGAGGCGAAGACGCGTGAAAGCATCGTCGATGGCTGGATGCACACCGGAGATCTCGCCACGCTCGATGCCGAAGGCTACTGCAATATCGTCGGTCGCCTGAAGGACATGCTGATTCGCGGCGGCGAGAACATCTATCCGAGGGAAATCGAAGAATTTCTGTTCCGCCACCCGAAGATCCAGAGCGTTCAGGTGTTCGGCGTGCCGGATTCGAAGTACGGCGAGGAAGTGTGCGCGTGGGTTGTGCTGCGCTCAGGCGAGCAGGCAACGGCCGAAGAGATCCAGCAATTCTGCCAGGGCCAGATCGCGCACTACAAGGTGCCGAAGTACATTCGCTTTGTCGACGAACTGCCGATGACGGTTACCGGCAAGGTGCAGAAATTCATCATGCGCGAACGGATGATCAGCGAACTGAAGGTGAAGGAAGACAAGACAGCGTGACGCGCTTGCGGGCTCAGCGCGGCGCGAACGCCCGCGCTGAGCCGGCCTGCATTTTGAGGGACACGTTGGCCGAGGCGGCGCGCGAAAACGACCCTGAAAAAAGCGCGCAAACGTTTGAGCAGACGAAAAAAAAGCGGGCCTGGAGCCCGCTAAAAACCACACGCTACGGGGTTAGCGCGAGGAGACCAAAGGAGGAACCGACTGAGACGACGACCCTGCGCCGACTACGGCCCCAGCAGGGATGCCCCTTCACAGGGCTTCGGCAAACGCCGACCGGCAAGTGCATCGTATCCGCTCACACTACGCACCCAGCCACATCCGTGTTGAAACCGTTGAGGGCATTGTGGGCGAATTAATCTACGAGCGCGGTAACAAAGTGTTTCAGGTTGTAACGCCCGCCAGATAAGGCGTTGCGGGATTTATTGCCAAATTGAAACGTTTTAAACGTAATTTTTACCGATGACTGGCCCGCAATTTAATACGCCTGATTGATGCCATTCGCGACGCATATTGCAAGGTAATCCGTTCAGTCGATTCCGCATGAAATGGTTGCACGCTCATCTTTTTTGCGGATGATCGCCTGTGTTACAGGCTCTTGCCTGACCCGTGCACCTTAGCTCTCCCGGCGTAAGTGGGCACGCTGCGTCGCAGCACGTGCGAAGTAGGGGAAGAGTAAAAATGCCAGACGGAGAACACGCAACTGCAACAAGCAAGCGCGGCCCGCAACCAGCAAGCCTTACTTCAGCCACTTATCCGAAATCGCCTGATATTCACCGGTTGCACGCGCCAGATGCAGCCACTGGTCGACATACTGCTGGAACGCGACGTCGCCACGCGGCAGAAGCCACGCCTTCTCGCCGTACTGGAACGGCTTGTCCGGATGCACGGAGCAAAGACCCGGATTCAGCTTTTGCTGCAATAACGTTTCCGATGCGTCCGTCACCATTACGTCGGCCTTGCCGGCGAGGATCTGCTTGAAGATCGTCACGTTGTCCGGATAGACGGTGACGTTGGCGTGCGAAAAGTACTGCTTCGCGAAACGCTCGTTGGTGCCGCCCGGATTGACGATTACGCGGGTAGCCGGCTGATCGATCTGCGCGACAGTTTGATATTTGTTGACGTCGTCGCACCGCACGATCGGCGTCTTGCCGTCAATCATGTATGCCTGTGTGAAGAACGCGCGCTTTTGCCGTTCGAGCGTAGGCGAAACGCCGCCCACGCCGACATCGCACTTCGCCACGAAGTCGTTCATCAGGTTCGGCCACGACGTTTTGACGAATTCCGCCTTCACGCCGAGCGATTTGGCGAGCGACTCAGCCATGTCGATATCGATGCCTTCGAACTGGCCGTCGGCTTTATGGAACGAGTACGGTCTGTAATCGCCGGTCGTGCAGGCGCGCAGCGTGCCGCGCGCAAGAATTTCGTCGAGCCGCGAAGGCGCCGCGGCGGTCGCGCTGGTCTGCGCGTGGACCACGCCGCCTTGCATCAAAACACCGGCCAAAACGCCGAGCAGTGCGAGTGCTGCCTTGTTCATCGAGTTTCCTTGATTACGTGTAATTGTCTGGTAGAGCTGTCGGATGATAGCCCGGCCAATCGCGGTTGAATATTGGCCGTTCGTCCGAGTCATAACGCCGCGCGGGGCGGCTCAAAGACAGCCGAAAGCATCTGCGATGCAGTTATTGCCTGCATCAAGCGAGATGTGGCGAGCCGGGTCCGGTAAAATGCTCCTTTGCCCTTAGTCGCACGCAACGTGGCCCATAAACTCCTGAACGACACTTTCCTGCGCGCGCTGCTGCGCCAGCCGACCGACTACACGCCGATCTGGCTGATGCGACAGGCGGGCCGCTACCTGCCGGAATACAACGCCACGCGCGGTCGCGCGGGCAGTTTCCTCGGTCTGGCGAAGAATCCGGCCTATGCAACGGAAGTCACGCTGCAGCCGCTCGAGCGCTATCCACTCGACGCGGCGATCCTGTTCTCCGACATCCTGACGGTGCCCGACGCAATGGGCCTCGGCCTCGAGTTCGTCGCCGGCGAGGGCCCGCAATTCGCGCGGCCGGTGCGTACGGAAGACGATGTGGCGCGCCTCGCGGTGCCCGACATCGACGCCACGCTGCGCTACGTCACCGACGCCGTGCGCGAAATCCGCACGGCGCTGACCGACGCGCAAGGCCGCCAGCGCGTGCCGCTGATCGGCTTTTCGGGCAGTCCATGGACTTTGGCGTGCTACATGGTCGAAGGCAGTGGCTCGGATGACTTCCGCACCGTCAAGTCGATGCTTTACGCGCGCCCTGACCTGATGCACCGTATTCTCGATGTCAACGCGCAGTCCGTCGCGGCTTATCTGAACGCGCAGATCGAAGCTGGCGCGCAAGCCGTGATGATTTTCGACACGTGGGGCGGGGCGCTGGCGGACGGTGTCTATCAACGCTTCTCGCTGCACTACATTCAGCAGGTCGTGAGCCAGCTGAAGCGCGATCACGACGGCGAAAAAGTGCCGGTGATCACTTTCACGAAGGGCGGCGGCCTGTGGCTCGACGAGATCGCCGATACCGGTGTCGACGCGGTCGGGCTCGACTGGACGGTGAATCTGGGCAAGGCGCGCGAACGCGTGGGCGGCAAGGTGGCGCTACAAGGCAATATCGATCCTTCGGTCCTGTTCGCGCCGCCGTCTGCGATTCGCATGGAAGCGCGCGCCGTGCTCGACAGCTTCGGCAACCATCCGGGCCACGTTTTCAATCTCGGCCATGGCATCTCGCAATTCACGCCGCCGGAGCACGTCGCCGAACTGGTCGATGAAGTTCATCGTCATAGCCGCGCAATTCGCAGCGGCGCTCATGCACCAACGTGACGCTGTAACCGTTACGACTTCTGCTGCAATGCAGCGAGCTGGGCTCTCGGTCTAAGGGCAAAACCCTAGGCTTCGGGCCGTCAGATGGCGATTCCGTACTTGTCAAGACTTGACTTATACACATTCATCACGCTGCGGCGCGGCAGAAGCTTTCATCGTGCCCTGGCCCTTGCACATTGCAGGCGCATTTGATCCAAGCCTTGTCTGGCAAGGCTTTCACGGCTTCGAGACGAAATGTGCGGAATCCCACAGAACGCTGCTGCGGCGCGGTTCCCGGGCCTTCCGGGCGAAGTTCTCAACAAAGTTATCCACAGGCACGCGGACCGATTGCAATTGTTCAGCCGAATCCAAAACTTAGCGCGGAAATTGAAGTTTTACTTTAACTTCGACGGATTCGCCTCCTGCCCAATGTGGACCGTGACGCGGCGTTGTGCCGCATCAACGCATCTGACCCAGACTGCCGCGTGAGTGCCGTATTCGTCCGCGTCGCGCTGGATCATCCGCTGCCGATCTTGTTCGACTACCGTTGCGGCACGCCCGAGCGCGTCGCTGCGGGCACGCTGGTGAGCGTGCCGTTCGGCAAGCGTCACGTGGTGGGCCTTGTCTGCGAAGTGACCGCTCACAGTGACGTCCCCGCCGAACGCCTGCGCGCGGTCGACCATGTTTGCAGCGCGTGCCCGCCGGTGTCGGCGGAATGGCTGGTTCTGGCAGCCTTTGCGGCCGACTACTATCAACGCGGGCTTGGGGAAGTGGCGCTGCCCGCTTTGCCGCAAGCCTTGCGCGACGCGTCGCGCTGGACGCGTCTGTTCGCACCGGAAGAGCGTTACCGGCTCACTTCCGCGGGCCGCGATGCATTGCCGGAGGCATTGCCTGTCCGCGCCAGCGCGCTGAGAAAGCTTGCGCAAGCGCTCGCCGAGGCCGACTTCTTATTGGCCGCCGATGCCCGCGCGCTCCACCCCAAAGCGATCGCGACCCTCGACGCGTGGCTGGCCGAAGGCTGGGTCGCGCTGGACATCGTCGAAGCCGCCGCGGCGCTTGCCGCGCCGATGTCGCCGGATGCGCCGCCGCCCACGCTGCCCACGCTGACCGACGAGCAGGCGGTCGCCGTCGAAGCGATCCGCGACGCGAACGGTTTCGCGCCGTTCCTGCTGCACGGCGTGACCGGCAGCGGCAAGACCGAGGTTTATCTGCGCGCGCTCGCCGAAATCCTCGCGGCGAAGCCCGACGCGCAGGCGCTGGTGCTCGTTCCTGAAATCAATTTGACGCCGCAGTTCGAAGCGGCCTTCCGGGCGCGCTTTGCCGCGTTGGACGGCACGTCGATCGTCACGCTGCACAGCGGTCTCGCGGAAGGCGAGCGGGCCCGCAACTGGTTCGCCGCGCACACCGGGCGCGCCCGCATCGTGCTCGGCACGCGCCTCGCGGTGCTCGCTTCGCTGCCGAAGCTCGCGATCATCGTGGTCGATGAGGAACACGATCCGGCCTACAAGCAGCAGGAAGGGCTGCGCTATTCGGCGCGCGATCTGGCGATCTACCGCGCCAAGCAACTCGGCGTGCCGGTGGTGCTCGGCTCGGCCACGCCGTCGCTGGAAAGCTGGTGGCAGGCCGACCAGGGGCGCTATACGCGTCTTACGCTGTCGCGCCGTGCGGTCGCCGCGGCCGTGCTGCCGACCGTCAAGCTGATCGATCTGGAAGAAGAACGGCGGCGGGGACGGGCATCGGTGGAAGGTTTGTCGGGACCGCTGATCGCCGCGCTGAAAAGCCGGCTCGAGCGCGGCGAGCAAAGCCTCGTGTTTCTCAACCGCCGCGGCTACGCGCCGCAGCTCGCCTGCGACGCCTGCGGCTGGGTCGCCGGTTGTCCGCGTTGCAGCGCGTATGTCGTCTTGCACAAACCCGAGCGCGCGCTGCGCTGCCACCACTGCGGCTGGGAATCGCGCATTCCGCGCTCGTGCCCGGACTGCGGCAACGTCGACATCGCGCCGATGGGGCGCGGCACGCAGCGCGTCGAAGAAACGCTGGCAAGCGCGGTGCCCGGCGCCCGCGTGCTGCGTATCGACGCCGACAGCACGCGCCGCAAGGGCAGCGCGCAGGCGCTGTTCTCCGATGTGCACGCCGGCGAAGTGGATATCCTTGTCGGCACGCAGATGATCGCGAAAGGGCACGACTTCCAGCGAGTGTCGCTGGTCGGCGTGCTCAACGCTGACACCGCCTTGTTCTCGCACGACTTCCGCGCGAGCGAGCGCCTCTTCGCGCAACTGATGCAGGTGAGCGGCCGGGCCGGCCGCGCCGGCTTGCCGGGTGACGTGCTGGTGCAGACCCGTTATCCGCGCCATGCGCTGTATCACGCGCTGGCCCGGCACGACTACGTCGGCTTTGCCAATTCGACACTGGCCGAGCGCCGCGACGCGCACTTGCCGCCGTTCGTCTATCAGGCGCTGCTGCGCGCCGAAGGGCGCACGCTCGAAGCCGCGCTCGCCTTCTTGCAGCAGGCGGCTGCTGCGTTGACGGAGATTCCGGCGGCCGAACGCGTGACCGCCTACGACGCCGTTCCGCTCACCATCGTCAAGGTGATGCACGTGCATCGCGCGCAGTTGCTGATCGAAAGCGCCTCGCGCGCAGCCTTGCAGGCGACGCTGCGCGCATGGCAACCGATGCTGCGCAACCTCAAGGGCGTGCTGCGCTGGAATCTCGAAGTCGACCCGCTCGACATCTGACGCTGACCCGCGCCCCGCTTCGGCGTTACTCCTGTTACTCCTTTAAGTCATATCCATAGAGCGATTGGTCGTTTCGTTTTGCTATCTCGCTCGCCTATATTTCGCAAAATCGGCGCCAGTTTCACAACAATCCCAAAATCCGCGCGTCGCGTCGATGCATCTCAACTTCCCTGGGAGCATTGCGATGAGCGATACCAACCACACTCTTCCGACCGGCGCCGCGCCCAGCGGGCAGCAAAGCACGCGTGGCGGGGGTCTCTTTTCCACTGAAGACTGGTGGGCCGTGTGGATCGGCCTGTTAGTCATCGTCGTAGCCTGGGCGCTGTTCGCGTCGGGTAGCAGCATCAAGTGGCTGGCGGTGGCGCCGACCAAATGGTCGAGCGTCGGCCAGACTGCGCAGGACGTCGGCAAGCATCTGCCGAACTACGTCGCGTTGTTCATCGTGTTCGCGCTGCTGTTCGGCGTGAGCCTCGCCGCGCTGAAACAGCGCATCGGATCTTTTCTCGGCTCGTTCCTGATCCTGTTCATCGCGTCGGCATTGATCTTTACGCTCGGCGCCTGGATCAACGCGTCGAAGTACAACCTCGAGCCGCCGCTGGTGGCGCTGGCGCTCGGCTTGCTGATTTCGAACGTGTTCACGCTGCCCGAGTGGTTTTCTGCGGGCTTGCGCGTCGAGTTTTATATCAAGGTCGGCATCGTGCTGCTCGGCGCGACGCTGCCGTTCACGCTGCTGGTGTGGGCGGGTCCGGTCGCGGTCGCGCAGGCGACCATCGTGTCGCTCGTCACCTTCTTCGTGATTTTCTTTGCCAGCAAGGCATTCGGCCTCGACCGGCGCTTTGCCGCCGTGCTCGGCGTGGGCGGCGCGGTGTGCGGCGTGTCGGCGGCGATCGCGATTGCCGGGGCGGTGCGGGCCAAGCGCGAGCAGGCGTCGGTGGCGATTACGCTGGTGGTGCTGTGGGCGATCGTGATGATCTTCGTGCTGCCGTTCGCGTCGCGTTCGCTGGGACTATCGACGGCGATCGCCGGCGCGTGGATCGGCACCTCCGAATTCGCCGACGCCGCCGGCATTGCCGCCGCGCAAGCCTACGGCGACTTCGCGAAGCACGCTGGCGGCGCGATTGCCGGCGCGCCGGAAGCGTCGTTGCAGGCGTTCACGCTGATGAAGGTGGTCGGCCGCGATATCTGGATCGGCATCTGGGCGTTCGTGCTGGCGATCGTTGCGACCACACGTTGGGAGTCGCAGGACAGCGGCGTTAAGACTGGGGCCAACGCAGGTGAAATCTGGGCGCGCTTTCCGAAGTTCGTGATCGGCTTCGTGATCGCGTCGGCGCTCGTGACGTGGATCGCCAGCCACTATTCGCTCGCCGACTACCGCAAAGTCGTCACGCCGGAATTCGTTGCGCCGATTACCGCGCTGCGCACGTGGGCGTTCACGTTCTGTTTCCTGAGCATCGGACTAACCACGCGCCTGCGCTCGCTGACCGCCACCGGGCTGAAGCCGTTTCTCGCCTTCACGGCGGGCGTGGTGGTCAATATCGCCATCGGCTACGTGCTGTCCGCGCACGTGTTCGCACCGTACTGGAGTAGCTTGGGGCAGGGCTCGTGATGAGCGTGACGGTGCGCATCGCCAGCACCGCGGACGCACGCGATGAAGCGTGCGGGCCGTGCTGCGCAAGCTGCCGGTACCGCGCCGACGATCGGCATTCACTGGAGCAGCGCATTCCGGGCCTCGTCGTGTTCAGTTCTGGTTTTGGCGCGAGCGTGGCGGACAGCCGGCTATGCCGTCTGCACGACCAGTTCGTTTCCCCCGGCGACGCGTGCGCGCAGTTCGAGCCGATCGCTCGGCCCTGACGCGCGCGCCTGCCTGGCCGCGTGGCTAAATCGGGCGGCGCATTTCCCATCGGAAACCGGCGCTTCTACTTCTTCGACCGGAAGTCGCCGGATCCGGCAGTTCAGTCCCGCACAGCCGCCCGCGTATCGCCAGCCGACGCTCGCGATGCCTGCCGGCGGGTGCGTTCTTCCTCGGACGCGAGTTTGTCCGGGCCGCCCGTCGCACCGCGGATGAACAGCACCGCGCAAGTCGCGCACATGGCCCAGATGCCCAATATCACTACCCACTTTTCCATTTCGCCTGTCCTCTAAAACCCCGTAGCGTTTTTATGTGCGTGCCCTGCGGCCGCGACCATCCATGTTCTGTATAACGGCGCGCCGCGCGATTGGATGAGGGTAAAGACGAAAAAGAATCACGCCAGGGAAAGTACTGAGCGCAACCGGTGTCGCCCGGCCCGGCGCGATCTGACGCAAACCACCGCTGTACAAGGCCTTCGCAGAGGTGCAACCATGCGGTGCGCATGGTTGCACCTTTTTATTGGGAGGCGTACGATTCGGCGAACTTTTAGTCTTTCGCCAGCTTACGTTGACTGGTATCCGAAGAAGGAAACATGGCTAGCACCACCCTTGGCGTCAAGGTCGATGACCTCCTGCGTTCCCGGCTGAAAGATGCCGCCACTCGCCTCGAACGCACTCCGCACTGGCTGATCAAGCAGGCGATCTTCGCGTACCTCGAAAAGATCGAGCACGGCCAATTGCCGCCTGAACTGTCGGGCGCGACGGGCTCGGCCGATCTGGCCGATGGCGCCGCCGTCGAAAGCGAGGAATACGGTGCGGCGCACCCGTTCCTCGAATTCGCGCAGAACGTGCAACCGCAATCGGTGCTGCGCGCGGCGATCACCGCCGCGTATCGCCGGCCCGAGCCGGAATGCGTGCCGTTCCTGCTGGGCCAGGCGCGTTTGCCGGCGAACCTTGCGGGCGACGTCCAGACGATGGCCGGCAAGCTGGTCGAAACGCTGCGCACCAAGAGCAAGGGCGGCGGCGTCGAAGGGCTGATCCACGAGTTTTCGCTGTCGAGCCAGGAAGGCGTCGCGCTGATGTGCCTCGCCGAAGCGCTGCTGCGCATTCCCGACCGCGCCACGCGTGATGCGCTGATCCGCGACAAGATCAGCAAGGGCGACTGGAAATCGCACGTCGGCCAGGCGCCGTCGCTGTTCGTCAATGCCGCGACCTGGGGCTTGATGATCACCGGCAAGCTGGTGACGACCAATAGCGAAACCAGCCTGTCGTCGGCATTGACGCGCCTGATCGGCAAGGGCGGCGAGCCGCTGATCCGTAAGGGCGTCGACATGGCGATGCGTCTGATGGGCGAGCAGTTCGTCACCGGCGAGAACATCTCCGAGGCGCTGGCCAACAGCCGCAAGTACGAAGCGCGCGGCTTCCGCTATTCGTACGACATGCTCGGCGAAGCGGCCACCACCGAAGCCGACGCGCAGCGCTACTACGCGTCGTACGAACAGGCGATCCACGCGATCGGCAAGGCTGCCGGCGGCCGCGGCATCTACGAAGGCCCGGGCATCTCGATCAAGCTGTCCGCGCTGCACGCGCGCTATTCGCGCTCGCAGCAGGAACGCGCGATGAGCGAACTGCTGCCGCGCGTGCGATCGCTGGCGATCCTCGCGCGCCGCTACGACATCGGCCTGAACATCGACGCCGAAGAAGCCGACCGCCTCGAAATCTCGCTCGATCTGCTCGAAGCGCTGTGCTTCGATCCGGAGCTGGCCGGCTGGAACGGCATTGGCTTCGTGGTGCAGGCGTATCAGAAGCGCTGCCCGTTCGTGATCGATTACATCGTCGACCTCGCGCGCCGCAGCCGTCACCGGATCATGGTGCGCCTCGTGAAGGGCGCGTACTGGGACACCGAAATCAAGCGCGCGCAAGTGGACGGCCTCGAAGGCTATCCGGTCTACACGCGCAAGATCTACACGGACGTGTCGTACCTCGCCTGCGCGAAGAAACTGCTCGGCGCGCCCGATGCGGTCTATCCGCAGTTCGCGACGCACAACGCACACACGCTGTCGGCGATCTATCACCTCGCGGGCAACAATTATTACCCCGGCCAGTACGAGTTTCAGTGCCTGCACGGCATGGGTGAGCCGCTGTACGAGGAAGTCACCGGCCGCGACAAGCTGAACCGTCCGTGCCGCGTGTATGCGCCGGTCGGCACCCATGAAACGCTGCTCGCCTACCTCGTGCGCCGTCTGCTGGAAAACGGCGCGAACACGTCGTTTGTGAACCGCATCGCCGATGAAAGCGTCGCGATCAAGGACCTGATCGCCGACCCGGTCGACGAAGCGTCGAAGATCGTGCCGCTCGGCGCGCCGCACGCGAAGATTCCGCTGCCGCGCAATCTGTACGGCGCCGAGCGCCTCAATTCGATGGGCCTCGATCTGTCGAACGAACATCGTCTGGCGTCGCTGTCGTCGGCGCTGCTGGCGAGCGCGCATCATCCGTGGCGCGCTGCGCCGATGCTCGAAGACAACGAAATTGCCATCGGCGCCGCCCGCGACGTGCGCAATCCGGCCGACCACCGCGATCTGGTCGGCACGGTGGTCGAGGCCACGGCGGAACACGTGAGCGCTGCCCTGGCGCATGCCGTGGCCGCCGCGCCGATCTGGCAGGCCACGCCGGTCGATGCGCGCGCCGATTGTCTCGCGCGTGCCGCCGACCTGCTCGAAGCGCAGATGCACACGTTGATGGGTCTGGTGGTGCGTGAAGCCGGCAAGTCGCTGCCGAACGCGGTATCGGAAATCCGCGAGGCGATCGACTTCCTGCGCTATTACTCGACGCAGATCCGCAACGAGTTCTCCAACGACACGCACCGCCCGCTCGGTCCGGTCGTGTGTATCAGCCCGTGGAATTTCCCGCTGGCGATTTTCATGGGCCAGGTGGCGGCCGCACTCGCAGCAGGTAACACCGTCCTCGCGAAGCCGGCCGAACAAACGCCGCTGATCGCCGCGCAAGCCGTGCGCATCCTGCGCGAAGCCGGCGTGCCGGCCGGCGCGGTGCAACTGCTGCCGGGCGACGGCGAAACCGTCGGCGCGGCGCTGGTGGCCGATCCGCGCACCCGCGCGGTGATGTTCACCGGTTCGACCGAAGTCGCGCGTCTGATCAACAAGACCTTGTCGGGCCGCCTCGATCCGGACGGCAAGCCGATTCCGCTGATCGCCGAAACCGGTGGCCAGAACGCGATGATCGTCGACTCGTCGGCGCTGGCTGAACAGGTGGTCGCGGACGTGCTGCAATCGTCGTTCGATTCGGCCGGTCAGCGGTGTTCCGCGCTGCGCGTTCTCTGTCTGCAAGACGATGTCGCGGACCGCACGCTGGAAATGCTGACCGGCGCGATGCGCGAACTGGCAGTGGGCAATCCGGATCGTTTGTCGATCGACGTCGGTCCGGTGATCGATCTCGACGCGAAGCGCGGCATCGACGCGCATATCGCGGCGATGCGCGAGAAGGGCCGCAAGGTCGAGCAACTGCCGGTGCCGGAAGGCTGCACACCAGGCACCTTCGTGCCGCCGACGCTGATCGAACTCGACAGCATCGACGAGTTGAAGCGCGAAGTGTTCGGCCCGGTGCTGCACGTGGTGCGTTACCGCCGCAGCCAGCTGGACAAGCTGCTCGAACAGATCCGTGCGACCGGCTACGGCCTCACGCTCGGCATCCACACGCGGATCGATGAAACGATCGCTCACGTGATCAGCCGCGCGCATGTCGGCAACATCTACGTGAACCGCAACGTGATCGGCGCGGTGGTGGGTGTTCAGCCGTTCGGCGGCGAAGGTCTGTCGGGCACGGGTCCGAAGGCGGGCGGCGCGCTGTATCTGCAACGTCTGCTGGCTACGCGCCCGGCAGGTTTGCCGAAATCGTTGGCGCAGGCGCTGGTCGTGGATGTACCGCAAGCTGCTGAAAACAGCGACAATCCGTCCGCCGCGCTGACCGCGTTGCGCGACTGGCTGATCGCCGAACAGCAGCCCGTGCTGGCCGCACGCTGCGACGGTTATCTGTCGCATGTGCCGGCAGGCGCAACTGCGGTATTGTCGGGGCCCACCGGCGAGCGCAACACTTACACGCTGGGTGCGCGCGGCACGGTGCTCTGTATCGCGTCGACCGCGAGCGGCGCGCGCGCGCAGCTCGCGGCGGCGCTGGCTACGGGAAATCGAGCGTTGTTCGAAGGCGCGGCCGGGGAACAATTGGTGTCTCAACTGCCCGCCGCGCTGAAGTCTCACGCAAGCGTGAAGAAGAGCGCCGATACGCCTTTCGATGCGGTGCTGTTCGAAGGCGATAGCGACGAACTGCTGGCGCTGGTGAAGGAGGTCGCGAAGCGTCCGGGGCCGATCGTCTCGGTGCAAGGCGTCGCGGCGCGTGCGCTGGAAAGCGGCGACGAGGATTACGCGCTCGAGCGTCTGTTGACGGAACGCTCGGTTAGCGTGAATACGGCAGCAGCAGGCGGTAATGCGAATTTGATGACGATCGGTTGAGCGAACCTCACCGGTCCCTTCAAGAAAATGCAGGGCCGCTCCCAAATTTTCCGCTCCGCAGGAAGTCCCCTTGGGGGATTGCCCCCTCGGGGGGCCTGGCGCGAAGCGACAGGTTTGGGGGCGCTCAGTATTAAAACGGAAGCGGTACGGCGACCCCGAAACCGCTCCATCCACACCTGGTACCAAGGAGAAGCTATGCAACACAAGATGAAACAGCTGGCAGGCGCAGCGCTGGTTGCAGCGATGTCGCTGGCGGGGACAGCCAACGCTCAATCGACGGAAGACGTGAAGATCGGTTTTGCCGGTCCGATGACGGGCGCGCAGGCGCATTACGGCAAGGACTTCCAGAACGGCATCACGCTGGCGGTGGAAGACATGAACGCCACCAAGCCGGTGATCGGCGGCAAGCAGGTTCGCTTCGTGCTGGATTCGGCCGACGACCAGGCTGACCCGCGCACCGGCACGACCGTTGCACAAAAGCTGGTGGATGACGGCATCAAGGGCATGCTCGGCCACTTCAACTCGGGCACCACGATTCCGGCTTCGCGCATCTACGCGAACGCGGGCATTCCCGAAATCGCGATGGCGACGGCGCCGGAATACACGCAACAAGGCTTCAAGACCACGTTCCGCATGATGACGTCCGACACGCAGCAAGGTTCGGTCGCCGGCACGTTCGCGGTGAAGACCCTGGGCATGAAGAAGATCGTGATCGTCGACGACCGCACGGCTTACGGCCAGGGTCTGGCTGATCAGTTCGAGAAGGCGGCGAAGGCAGCAGGCGGCACGATCATCGATCGCGAATACACGAACGACAAGGCCGTCGACTTCAAGTCGATCCTGACCAAGCTGAAGTCGGTCAACCCGGATCTGGTGTACTACGGCGGCGCGGATTCGCAAGCGGCACCGATGGTCAAGCAAATGAAGACGCTCGGTATCAAGGCGCCGCTGATGGGTGGCGAAATGGTCCACACGCCGACCTTCCTGAAGATCGCCGGCGACGCCGCGAACGGCACGGTGGCGTCGCTCGCCGGCCTGCCGCTGGAAGAAATGCCGGGCGGCAAGGACTACGTCGCGAAGTACAAGACGCGTTTCAACGAGGACGTGCAAACGTACTCGCCGTACGCGTACGACGGCGCAATGGCGATGTTCGCCGCGATGAAGAAGGCGAACTCGACCGATCCGGCCAAGTACCTGCCGATGCTCGCGAAGACCTCGATGCCGGCAGTGACGTCGGCGAACCTCGCGTATGACGCGAAGGGCGACCTGAAGAACGGCGGCATCACGCTGTACAAGGTTGTCGACGGCAAGTGGACGACGCTGCAAAGCGTGGGCGGGAAGTAAGCTGTTTTTAGCCTGAGCTGTGAGAGCCGCGTCCGGGTTTGGCGCGGCGCTCGACACGCAAAAAGCCCTGCGGGTGGTGGAGCCGCAGGGCTTTTTCTTTGGTGCTTCGCTGTGTGCAATTTGCGCTATCGCTTCACGACTCTCCCCGCAGCTTGCGCCCCTGCTCCCGAATCTGCTCCAGCGTCGCGCCTGGCGTGCTCGCCTCTTGCAGCATGCGAATCTCGATCACCGCCGCACGCTTCGCCTCAATCGCGCGCTGCAACGCCGGCAGAAAATCTTCAGTGCGCTCCACCGTTTCGCCGTGCGCGCCGAACGACCGCGCGAACGCCGCGAAGTCCGGATTCGTGAGGCCCGTGCCGTGCACGCGATTCGGATAGTGCCGTTCCTGATGCATCCGGATCGTACCGAAGTGGCCGTTGTTCACGACGATAAAAATCACATGCAGGTCGTATTGCATCGCTGTCGCCAGTTCCTGCGCGGACATCATGAAGCAGCCGTCGCCGGCTAACGCGACCACTGCGCGTTGCGGATAGAGCGACTTCGCCGCAATCGCCGCCGGCACGCCGTAGCCCATCGCGCCGCTGGTCGGCGCGAGTTGCGAGCGGAAACGCCGATACGAGAAGTGCCGATGCAGCCATGTCGCGTAATTGCCGGCACCGTTGGTGACGATCGCGTCTTCGGGCAGATTCGCGCGCAATTGCTGGATGACTTCGCCCATTTGCACGTCGCCTGGAATCTGACGCGGCTTGCGCCAGTCGAGATACGCGCTATGGGCCTCTTGCGCCGTGCCGGACCATGCGGGCGTGCCGGAAGACGGCTTTAACCCGGCAAGCAGCGCGGTCAGCTCCGGCATGCCGGAGACGATCGGCAGATCCGCCGCGTACACACGCCCGAGTTCCTCCGCGCCCTGATGCACGTGAACCAGCGTTTGTCTGGTCTTCGGGATATCGAGCAGCGTGTAGCCGTTCGTGGTTGCTTCGCCCAAGCGAGGACCCAGTGTGAGCAACAGATCCGCATCGCGGATGCGTTGCGCAAGCGCCGGATTGATGCCGAGGCCGACGTCGCCGGCGTAGTTCGGATGTTCGTTGTCGAGCGTGTCCTGGAAGCGGAACGCGAGGCCGATCGGCAGTTGCCAGTTCTCGACGAAGCGTTGCAGGTCCGCGCACGCTGCCGGCGTCCAACCGCTGCCGCCGGCGATCACCATCGGCCTTTGCGCGCCTTCCAGCAGTTGCCGCAACTGTTCGATCTGCGCCGCGGACGGCGATGCCGCGACACGCTTGTAGGCTGGTGCGCCGGCAACGACAGCGCATGCATCGCTCAACACGTCTTCCGGCAACGACAATACGACCGGTCCCGGACGTCCCGAGGTCGCCGTGTGAAACGCATGACTCAGATATTCGGGAATGCGTCTGGGGTCGTCGATTTGCGCGACCCACTTGGCCATTTGACCGAACATGCGCCGGTAGTCGATTTCCTGAAAGGCTTCGCGATCCAGATGCTCGCGCGCGCATTGACCGATCAGCAGAATCATCGGCGTCGAATCCTGGAATGCGGTGTGCACGCCGATCGACGCATGCGTCGCGCCCGGTCCGCGCGTGACGAGCGCAACGCCCGGACGGCCGGTCAGTTTTCCGACTGCTTCAGCCATGTTTGCAGCCGCTGCTTCGTGCCGGCAGACGATGGTCTGGATACGATCGGTTTCGTCGTGCAGCGAATCGAGGACGGCGAGAAAGCTTTCGCCGGGCACACAAAAGACACGTTCGACACCGTGCGTCAGCAAGGCGTCGACGACGAGACGCGCACCGGTGGTTTGGGCGGTGGGAGAACCGGAAACGGGCGTATTCGGCAGCGACATTGCGATGAAGCCTCCAGACATTGCGTGAGTGCGGTCGGATGGTGCCGCATCGGCCGGAACCCAGCCAATGAGCGCTCGCACAGCTTACGCCGACAGCGCGTCCGGTGTCACGGCGCAGCGCAACTGTCATCCGTACGCATCACATGAGATGCACCAACAAAAACGCGGGCTGAAGCCCGCGTCGTCTGTCACTTGCGATCACGCACAACCACGCACAACCGCTCTCAACACTCGACAATATTCACCGCCAAGCCGCCGCGCGACGTTTCCTTGTACTTCGTCTTCATATCCGCGCCGGTCTCGCGCATCGTCTTGATCACCGAATCGAGCGACACGTAGTGGCTGCCGTCGCCGCGCAACGCCATCCGCGCCGCATTGACCGCCTTCACCGACGCCATCGCATTACGCTCGATGCACGGAATCTGCACCATCCCGCCGACCGGATCGCACGTCAGCCCGAGGTTGTGTTCCATACCGATTTCAGCCGCGTTCTCGACCTGCTGCGGCGTGCCGCCCATCACCGCGGCGAGCGCGCCGGCCGCCATCGAACAGGCGACGCCCACTTCGCCCTGGCAGCCCACTTCCGCGCCCGAAATCGACGCGTTCAGCTTGTACAGAATGCCGATCGCCGCCGCCGTCATGAGAAAGTCGATCACGCCTTGCTCGTTCGAGCCCGGCATGAAGCGCGTGTAGTAATGCAGCACCGCCGGAATGATGCCGGCCGCGCCGTTGGTCGGCGCGGTGACCACGCGCCCGCCCGCAGCGTTTTCTTCGTTGACGGCGATTGCGTACAGGTTGATCCAGTCGATCATCGACAGCGGATCGCGCAGCGCCAGTTCCGGATTGCCCGACAGCGCGCGATACAGCTGCGGCGCGCGGCGTTTCACCTGGAACGGGCCGGGCAGATTGCCGTCAGCATCGGGATTGTTGATGCCGCAACCGCGCGCCACGCACGACTGCATCACGTCCCAGATCTTCAGCAAGCCTGCGCGCGTCTCTTCTTCGGTGTGCCACACGCGCTCGTTTTCCCACATCAGCTGCGCGATGCTCTTGCCGGTCGATTGGCACAGCGCGAGCAACTCGTTGCCGCTGCGGAACGAGTGCGGCAATTGATCGACGGCGCTCAGCACCTTCGTGTTCGGCGCGCCGGCCGTCACCACAAAGCCGCCGCCCACCGACAGATAGGTGGACTCGCGCAACGTCTCCCCTTGCGCGTCGAACGCGCGCAGCTTCAGGCCGTTCGGGTGCTCGGGCAGTGCCTGCCGATAAAACGAAATGTGATCTTTTTGCACGAACGGCACGTCGTGCATGCCGAGCAAAGCCAGCTTGCGCGATACCCGCACCGCTTCGAGCCGCTGCACGATCGTGTCGGGGTCGACGGTGTCAGGCGCATCGCCCATCAGCCCGAGCATCACGCCGCGATCCGTGCCGTGGCCCTTGCCCGTTGCGCCGAGCGAACCATACAGATCCACCTTCACCGATGCCGTCGCGCCCAGCAGCCCGTCGCGTTCGAGCCCTTGAGCGAACATCAGCGCCGCGCGCATCGGTCCCACCGTATGCGAACTGGACGGACCAATGCCGATTTTGAAGAGGTCGAATACGCTGACCGCCATGACTGCTCCCTGCTGATAAAAGTGAGTTTAGCGCGCCGGCAGCGGTAAGCACACGGCGAGCCACGCGGGCGGCGCCGGCGCGAGCTGCAGCGCGATCGGCGTATAGCGTCCATCGAGACGCGCCGCCAGGTGAAACAGTTCCGTCGCGTTCTTCGGGTCCCACTGACCCGAATAGCCGGGCAAGCCGGCCTCGCGACGTTTGGCATCGAACGCGACGTTCGAATGCACGAATTCTTCATGCGTCTTGCTGCCATCCGCATACGGCGCAAGCCAGTTGAGCGCGCCCTCCAGCGATGCGCCGTTCGTGCCCTTCTCCGGCAACCAGTTGCGGTTGTGGCGGCGCGCGGCGAGCGCGGCGGTCACGAGCGGTTGCAGGTCATAGGTGACGTAATGCAGTGCGTCGCGTTCGCCGAAATCCACGGTCGAGCCGTCCGGCGCGATGTTGTCGCCGATATGCTCGTCAAACAGGCGCTGCGCCGCATTGATCATCTTGCGGTTATCGAGCGTGAACGCGGCCATCGCAACCAGCTTGATTCGGTGACTCTGCCAGTTGTTGCGATACGTGCCCTTGAGCGGGCGCGGCTGCGCGTCGATCTGCGCGATGTAGCCGCTGGCGAGCTTCGTCAGAAACGCCATCGACGCGTTGCGGGTTTTCACCGGCAACGCGCTCGCGGTCATGTCGTAGGCGAGAATCAGGCCCTCAAAATGGGTTTCGTCGATGGGATTGAAGTTCGGCTGATAAGTCGTGACCCACGCAAACAGCAAACGGTCGACCAGCTTCAGATAACGATCGTCGCTGGTCGCGCGCCATGCCAGCGCGGCGTCGCGCAGCAGGGGGAGATCTTTCTCCGCCTCGACACTCTGATCGTAGATGCCCTCGTGCGGCAGCGTGCCTTCGGTATGCAGTGTCGCGAGCGCTCGCGGCGGGTCGTTCAGATGCGCCTGCACATTGCTCACCAGGGCTTTGACGCCGGGATCGGCGTTGGTCCGCTCGCTGGTTTGCAGCGCGGGCGCCGCACAAAAATTCATCGCGGCTTGCGCCTGCCGCAGCGGCAGCAGCACGGCCGCGCCAGCCAACAATAGCGCGCACGTCTGCTGCCACGTCTGGGCTCGCCTTATTTCGGTCCGGCTTTGCATCAATCGCACCTTTCGCGCCATGCGAAACTCCTCGTTGGGCTGATTCGGTGTGTGATGTTAGCCGTTTGCGGGCACGAACGACAGAACCGCGCAGCGCCCGCTTACAACCTGCGGGCAATGCGCGGTCATGGCCGCGATTACTCGTAGTCGGCGACCGGCACGCAGGAACAGAACAGATTGCGGTCGCCGTACACGTTGTCCGCACGGCCGACGGGCGGCCAGTACTTCTTCGCGATCAGAGTGGGCAGCGGATAGGCTGCGGTTTCGCGCGCATACGCATGCTTCCATTCATTCGCGATGGCTACCGCTGCCGTATGCGGCGCATGCTTGAGCGGATTGTCTTCGCGGTCCGAGCGGCCTTCTTCCACTGCGCGGATTTCCTCGCGGATCGCGATCATCGCTTCGATGAAACGGTCGAGTTCTTCCTTCGATTCCGATTCGGTCGGCTCGACCATCAGCGTGCCCGGCACCGGAAAGCTCATGGTCGGCGCGTGGAAGCCGTAGTCGGCGAGGCGCTTGGCGACGTCGTCGACGGTAATGCCGCTCGTCTCCTTGAGCGGGCGCAGATCGAGAATGCACTCGTGCGCGACCAGTCCGCCCGGGCCCGAATACAGCACCGGATAATGCGGCGCGAGTTTGTTCGCGACATAGTTCGCGTTGAGGATCGCGGTTTCGGTGGCGGCGGTGAGGTTCTTCGCGCCCATCATCGCGATGTACATCCACGAAATCGGCAGGATCGAAGCGGAGCCGTACGGTGCGCCCGATACCGCGCCAATGCCGTTCGGCGTGCGTTCGTAGCCCGACGAAATCTGGTTCGGCAGGAATTGCGCGAGATGCGCGCCGACTGCGACCGGACCGACACCCGGTCCGCCGCCGCCGTGCGGAATGCAGAACGTCTTGTGCAGGTTCAGATGCGACACGTCGCCGCCGAACTGGCCCGGCGCACACAGGCCGACCATGGCGTTCATGTTCGCGCCGTCCACATAGACCTGGCCGCCGTGCGCATGCACGATCTCGCAGATTTCACGGACGTTCTGCTCGAACACGCCGTGCGTCGACGGATACGTGATCATGATCGCCGCGAGCTTCCCGGCGTGTTGCGCGGCTTTCTTCCGCAGGTCTTCGATATCGACGTTGCCTTGCGCGTCGCACGCGACCACGACCACCTGCATGCCGGCCATCTGCGCCGACGCCGGGTTCGTGCCGTGCGCCGAAGCGGGAATCAGGCAGACGTTGCGGTGCCCTTCGCCGCGCGACGCATGGTACGCGTGAATGATCAGAAGGCCCGCATATTCGCCTTGCGAGCCGGCGTTCGGTTGCAGCGACACGGCCGCGTAGCCGGTAGCCGCGACCAGCATCTGTTCGAGCTGATCGATCATTTCGCGGTAGCCGACCGTTTGCTCAGCCGGAGCAAACGGGTGAATCTGACCGAATTCGGGCCACGTGACCGGCAGCATTTCCGAGGTCGCGTTCAGCTTCATCGTGCACGAGCCGAGCGGGATCATCGAGCGATCGAGCGCGAGGTCCTTGTCCGACAGGCTGCGCAGATAGCGCAGCATTTCCGTTTCCGAATGGTGGCGGTTGAACACGTGGTGCGTGAGATAGGCGCTGGTGCGCTCGAGCGCTGCCGGCACCGTGCTCTGTGCGGGGAGTTCTGCGTCGAGGGCATCGATTTGCGGGACTTCGTCGACAAAGGCTGCTTGCGCGAACGCGGCGAGCAGGTCGGCTAGGTCGCTGCGCTTGGTGGTTTCGTCGATCGAGATGCCCACGCGCGTGTCGCTCACGCGGCGCAGATTGATGCGCCTGGCCGTCGCCGCGTCATGCAGCGCCTGGGTGCGCGCGCCGGTTTCGAACGTGAGCGTGTCGAAGAACGTCTCATTGACGAGCGTGTAGCCGAGCTTTTTCGCGCCGGCTGCGAGCAGCGCCGCGATGCGATTCACGCGCAGCGCGATCGTCTTGAGGCCTTGCGGGCCGTGATAGACCGCGTACATGCTCGCCATGATCGCAAGCAGCGCCTGCGCGGTGCAGACGTTCGAGGTCGCTTTCTCGCGGCGGATATGCTGTTCGCGCGTTTGCAGCGCGAGACGCAGCGCCGGATTGCCTTGCGCGTCGACAGTCACGCCGACGAGACGCCCCGGCATCTGACGCTTGAATTCGTCGCGCACGGCGAGGTACGCCGCATGCGGGCCGCCGAAACCGACCGGCACGCCGAAACGCTGCGTATTGCCGACGGCCACGTCCGCGCCCCATTCGCCCGGCGGCGTGAGCACGGTGAGCGCGAGCAGATCGGCGGCGACCACCACATGGCCGCCCGCGGCGTGGATCGCTTCGGTCAGCGCGCGGTAGTCACGCACGTCGCCGTTCACGCCCGGGTATTGCAGCAGCACGCCGAACGCGTTGGCGTTCGCGGCGTCCGCGGTCGGGCCCACTTTCACTTCGATGCCGGCCGGCGTCGCGCGGGTCTTCACCACTTCGATGGTTTGCGGCAGCACGTCGTCGGCCACAAAGAACACGTTCGACCTCGGCTTGCCGATGCGTTGCAGCAGCGTCATCGCTTCGGCGGCGGCGGTGGCTTCGTCGAGCAGCGATGCGTTCGAGATCGCCAGACCCGTCAGGTCGACGATCATCTGCTGGAAGTTCAGCAGCGCTTCCAGACGGCCCTGAGAGATTTCCGGCTGGTACGGCGTGTACGCGGTGTACCACGCCGGATTTTCCAGCACGTTACGCAGGATCACCGTCGGCGTGTGCGCGTTGTAATAGCCCTGCCCGATGTACGAGCGGAACACCTGGTTCTTGTCCGCCAGTTCACGCAACGCGGCGAGCGCTTCGGCCTCGCTCTTCGGCTGCGCGAAGGGGCCGAGCGGCAGCGTTTCGCTGCGGCGGATCGTCTTCGGGATCACGGCGTCGATCAGCGCGGCGCGCGACGCGAAGCCCAAGGCTTCGAGCATCGCATGCTGGTCGGCCGAATCCGGGCCGATGTGCCGTTCGGCGAAGGCGTCATGCACTTCGAGCGCGGCGAGCGAGAGAGGAGTGCGGTTCATCAGACGATCCGGGTGTTCGAGCTTCATGGGTGTTCCTGGCGGTGCGGCGCGCCATGCTGACGGAGGCCGCACCTGACGGTTTAAACGAGTAGGTGGATCAGGCGCCGATCGACTTCGAGTACGCGTCGGCGTCGAGCAAACCATCTTGCGTGGCGCCGTCGGCGGGCTTGATCTTGAAGAGCCAGCTTTCGTACGGCGCACTGTTGACCGAATCAGGCGTGTCGGCCACGGTCGTGTTCGCTTCGATGATTTCGCCCGAGACCGGGGCGTAGATATCGGAAGCGGCTTTCACCGATTCGATCACGGCGACGGTGTCGCCTGCCGTAACGGTCTTACCCAATTCCTGGACTTCGAAGAAGACGATGTCGCCGAGCGCTTCCTGCGCGTGGTCGGTAATGCCGACCGTCAGCGTGCCGTCCGCCTCGGTGCGGACCCATTCGTGCGATTCGGTGTATTTCAGATCGGCCGGGATGCTCATCGGTTGCTCCTATGCGGTGTAATTCGGTAGATATTTAATAAAAGGGCTCCCAAACCTGTCGCTTCGCGCCAGGCCCCCGAGGGGGCAATCCCCCAATCCCCCAAGGGGACTTCCTTCGGGGCGGGGGACTTCCTGCGGAGCGGAAAACTTGGGGCGGCCCGGGGTTTTCTTGAGGGAGACGCACGCGCGGCCGCTTAAACCGCAAGCACTTTGCCGTTGCGCACGAACGGCAGTTTTACCACGCCTGCGGGAAGGGCTTTGTCACGAATCTGAACGTGAACGGTGTCGCCCGGCTGCACGCCTTTCGGCACGCGTGCGAAGGCGATCGATTCCTGCATGGTCGGCGAAAAGGTGCCGCTGGTGATTTCGCCGTCGCCGTGCGGCGTGACGACTTTCTGGTGCGCACGCAGCACGCCTGCCGCCTTGCCGTTTTCCTTCAGCAGAATCAGGCCGACGAACGCAGCCTTCGAGCCTTCTGCTTCGAGCTTGCCCTTGCCGACGAAGTCGCGCGGCGAGGTCAGATCGACGGTCCATGCGAGGCCGGCGTCGAGCGGCGAGACGTTGTCGTCCATATCCTGGCCGTACAGGTTCATGCCGGCTTCGAGGCGCAGCGTGTCGCGCGCGCCGAGGCCCGCCGGACGCACGCCTTGTGCTTGCAGCGCGTTCCACAGCGCGACGACGTGATCTGCCGGGACGATGATTTCGAAGCCGTCTTCACCGGTATAGCCGGTGCGCGCGACGGTCAATTCGCCGAACGGCGTGCCTTCGACGCGCGCGGCGTTGAAGGGCTTCAGAGCTTCGGTGGCGGCGCGCACGGCCGGTACGGTTTGCCAGACTTTTTCGCGCGCATTCGGGCCTTGCACGGCGACGATCGCGTAATCGCGGCGCGGCGTGATGGTCAGGCCGAAGCCGCTTTCGGCGTTGAGCTGGCCGAACCAGGCGACGTCTTTATCGGCGGTGCCGGCGTTGACGACCACGCGGAAGTGATCTTCGCCGAAGTAATAGACGATCAGATCGTCGATCACGCCGCCGTTCGGGTTCAGCAGGCAGGAGTAGAGCGCGCGGCCCGGCGTTTGCAGCTTGGCGACGTTGTTCGCCAGTGCGTATTCGAAGAAGGCGCGCACGCGCTCGCCGGTGAAATCGACGACGCACATGTGCGAGACGTCGAACATGCCGGCGTCGGTGCGCACGGCGCGGTGTTCGTCGATCTGCGAGCCGTAGTTGACGGGCATGTCCCAACCGCCGAAATCGACCATGCGGGCGTTGAGCGCACGATGGGTGGCGTTGAGCGGAGTGTGTTTGAGTTCGGTCATGGGGCCTCGGGCATCTCGCGAAACAAAAAAGGCCATGCGGCGCGACGCCTCGCGGCCTGATGCCTGCGAGCGATGCGTTGCATGACCCCTCTGTCCTCGATACCTGAGAGATTGCGCTGCCGGGCGACGTGATTCGAATCGCTACGGTGAAACGCGCGCCCCTTCGGTGGGCAGCCTGCCTAAGTCTGAGTCATATGCACGACGCAGACGGCTACTGCCGCTCTCCAGAGTGCGAAAAACCTTGGCCGTGAGGCGGGTTCTTCGACGCGGTCGGTCCTTTTGCCTGAGAGTTTGCGGGTGTGCCCCTTCGGCGGCGCGGCCTGCTGAAAAATGCGGCCAGCGCGCTCTCCCGACGCGTGCGGCGAATGTACGCGAGGGCCGGGGGCTTGTCAAATAAAGGCCTGCAAGCGGCATGCCGATTGGCGCGGCGGGATGGCGTGCCTCAAAAAAAAAGCGCGGGACGTGATGCCCGCGCGATTGCTGCCGTTGTTTCGATGCCCGACTTGGTGCGCGACTTGGTGCGCGATTATTCGCCGATGGCGTGGGCTGCGTTGTCCAGTTCCTGATTCAGCACGCGTTGTTCGTCGCCGGAGATGCCGCCGCCGTGCTGTGCGGCCATGTCGTGGGCTTCCTGACGGATCACGTCCAGACGATGATGCAGCGCGGCGCCTTGCGGGGGCGGGTAGTAGCCCTCGTTCACGCGGGCGTCGATACGGCGGCCGAGATTATCGATGCGGCCGTCGACCTGATGGAGACGTTGGTCCGCGATTTGCTGCGGATTGGGGCGCGGCGCGGGCGCGGGTTGGGGGGCCACCACGCAGGCGGCCAGCGAGGTGAGCAATGCGCATGCGGTGAGCGCGCGGATGGAACGATGCATGGATTCTCCCGAGTTTGTTTTGTTGCCTGGAATAGGAACGGTTTCACCTTGCCGGGCGCTGACTGCTCGGGTGGGTTTTTTGTAACGGGATATTCCTTTCCGGATTGTCAGTTTTGGTTTTTTTGGGCGGCGGCATTTGTCTGTGTGCCCCCGCGCCGCCGGTTTTTTCTTTCTTATCGAATACGCTCAAATCCCAGCCGAACCCCTTCATCCGAGCTCCGGGCTGCAAGCTCGACAACCGTCATGACATCGACAGCATCTTGCGCGCTGACAGGAAACTTCACGCCGTTCTGAATGGCATCAGCGAGCGCAATATAAAACCCGGCATAGTTCCCGTTGCGAGTGGGAACCTCGCGTTCAACCTCTTGCGAGCCTTCAAGCACACGCAATACGCCCGCCGTATTGCCGGCGCCAAACCCCTCATCCCCCGGCCGCAAGCCGGCCTTCAACTGATCTTCCTGCGTATCGAGCCCGTATTTCACATAGCTGCCGCGCGTGCCGTGAATCGCAAACCTGGGCGCGACCAGCGCCGTCAGCGCGCTTGCATGCAACACGACCTCGAACGCGCCATAGCCCAGCTGGATATGCACATAATCCGGCGCGCTAGCCTGATCGCGATGCGCCCGGACCGTCGCCGAAACCGCCGCCGGCGTGCCGAACAACGCCAGCGCCTGGTCGATCAGATGCGGCCCGAGATCGAACAGCAAACCGCCGCCTCGCGAAGCTTCCTCGCGCCAGCGCTGCCGAATCTCCGGCCGGAACCGGTCGAAATGCGATTCATATTGCGTGATGCGCCCCAACTCGCCGCTGGCGAGCAGATCGCGAACGGTCAGAAAATCGCCATCCCAGCGACGGTTGTGAAAAGGCACGAATAGCCGGCTGCGGACGAGCGCGATGTTGGCGAGCGTGTGCGCGTCGGCGGCGGTGAGCGTGACGGGCTTGTCGACCACCACGTGCTTGCCCGCTTCGAGCGTTCGGCGAGCGAGGTCGAAGTGCGTGTCGTTGGGCGTCGCGATCACGACGCAGTCGATTTCGTCGAGCGCGAGCAGCGCGTCCAGATCGGCGACCACCTTCGCGTGCGGATAGTCGGCCAGTGCGTGCTCGGGTTGGCTGGTCGCGATCGCGGCGACGCTCGCCCGCCCGCAGTGCTCGATCACCGGCGCGTGGAAGGTCGCGCCGGCAAAACCGTAACCCATCAATCCAATCTTCAACGATGCGGACATGCGTGTCTTCCTGCAAAAACGGCGCGCCGCTTTGCCACCGCGGCGACGGCGCGCAACAACGTAATTGTGGCATGTCCCGAAGACGGACTGTCAGCGTCGTCGCGGGTGTCTGTCGGAGCTATCTGTCGTCGCGGCTGTTAAGGCAGCCACGGCGGGCTTCCGTGTGCTTCCGTGTTAACATCGCTCCTCTCGCGCGGATCGCGGCGAGCCGGAACGCCCTTCGCACCACGAGAGGCGCCCGTTCCAGCCGTCCGCTCTGCGAAGCATGCCCCCGGGGCTTTCGGTCTGGCGACCCGCACCCAAGCGCCCTCAACCGCATTACCCATCCACAGACGATGTCCGCAGGCCTGAACCCCGCTCAAAATGAAGCGGTCCGTTATCTCGACGGCCCGTGTCTCGTGCTCGCCGGCGCAGGCAGCGGCAAGACGCGCGTGATCACGCAGAAAATCGCGCACCTGATCGAAGCCAAAGGCTTCGAGCCGCGCCACATCGCCGCCGTCACGTTCACGAACAAGGCCGCGGCGGAAATGCGCGAGCGCGTCGGCAAGCTGCTCGAAGGCAAGACGCTCACCACGCCCGGCAAGGAAGGTCGCAAAGTGCCCGTCAATCAGTTGACGGTCTGCACCTTCCACTCGCTCGGCGTGCAGATCCTGCGTCAGGAAGCCGAACACGTCGGTCTGAAGCCGCAGTTCTCGATCATGGATTCGGACGACTGCTTCGGCATGATTCAGGAACAGGTCGGTTCGACGGACAAGGGCTTCATCCGCAAGATCCAGTCGATCATCTCGCTGTGGAAAAACGGCCTGATCATGCCCGAAGAGGCGATCGCGATCGCCGCGAACGAGGACGAGCACCAGGCCGCGATCGTCTATCGCAACTACGTGGCGACGCTGCACGCGTATCAGGCGGTCGATTTCGACGACCTGATCCGCCTGCCCGCCGAACTCTTCGCGAAGAACGAGCAGGTGCGCGACCGCTGGCAGAACAAGCTGCGCTATCTGCTGATCGACGAATATCAGGACACCAACGCCTGCCAGTACGAGTTGCTGAAGCAGCTGGCCGGCCCGCGCGCGGCGTTCACGGCAGTGGGCGACGACGACCAGGCGATCTACGGCTGGCGCGGCGCGACGCTCGAAAACCTCGCGCAGCTCGGCAAGGATTTCCCGAAGCTGCATCTGGTGAAGCTGGAGCAGAACTACCGTTCGACGGTGCGCATTCTGACCGCCGCCAACAATGTGATCGCGAACAACCCGAAGTTGTTCGAGAAGAAGTTGTGGTCCGAGCACGGCATGGGCGACACGATCACTGTCACGCCGTGCAACGACGAAGAGCACGAAGCGGAATCCGTGGTGTTCCGCCTGTCCGCGCACAAGTTCGAACGGCGCGCGAATTTCCGCGACTACGCGATCCTGTATCGCGGCAATTTCCAGGCGCGCATCTTCGAGCAGGTGCTGCGGCGCGAACGGATTCCGTATGTGCTGTCCGGCGGGCAGTCGTTCTTCGACAAAGCCGAGATCAAGGATATCTGCGCCTATCTGCGCCTGATCGCCAACGCGAACGACGACCCCGCGTTCATCCGCGCGATCACCACGCCGCGCCGCGGCGTCGGCAATACGACGCTCGAGGCGCTCGGCTCGTTCGCCGGCCAGGCCAAGGTGTCGCTGTTCGAGGCGGTGTATATGGGCGGCATCGAGGCGCGCCTCTCGCCGCGTCAGATCGAGCCGATGCGCGTGTTCTGCGATTTCATGCAGCGCCTCACCGACCGCGCCGAGAAGGATGCCGCGGGCACCTTGCTCGACGAACTGATGGACGCGATCCACTATGAAGCCTATCTGTACGATGCGTTCGACGAACGTCAGGCGCAGGCCAAGTGGCAAAACGTGCTGGAGTTCATGGAATGGCTCAAGCGCAAGGGCACCAAGGCTGAGCCCGATCTCGGCAACGGCGGCGAAGCAACCGGCTACGACAATGCCGACGGCCTCGCCGACACCGGCAAGAATCTGCTCGGCCTGATCCAGACGGTCGCGCTGATGTCGATGCTCGAAGGCAAGGAAGAAGATCCGGACGCGGTGCGGCTCTCGACGGTGCACGCATCGAAGGGGCTGGAGTATCCGCACGTGTTTCTGGTGGGCGTGGAGGAAGGCATCATGCCGCACCGCGGCGGCGCCGACGACGAACCGGTCGACGACGCGCGCATCGAGGAAGAGCGCCGCCTGATGTACGTCGCGATCACGCGGGCGCAGCGCAGCCTGCATCTGAACTGGTGCAAGAAGCGTAAGCGGGCGCGCGAAACGGTGGTGTGCGAGCCGTCGCGCTTCATCCCCGAAATGCTGCTCGACGATGCGCCGCCGCCGACGCCCGAGGAAGCGCCGATGTCGCCGAAAGACCGGCTCGCAAGTTTGAAGGCGCTGTTGCAGAAACCCTGAATGTGAACGCGAGCGCGCGTTGGCAAAACCCCGCGCGCGGCAGGTGCATCGGCGGTTTTGAAGGGCGCGGGCGCTACAGTGGCACGGCTCGATAACTGGACGTTACCCGGAGACCGTTGCATGACCACGCCGCCCCTCGCGCACTATCGCCGCGCGCTCGAAACCTACATCGACGCGAAGGACAACACGCGTGCCGAACGCATCGCCGCGGCCTTTGTGCCGGAGGCGGTGCTGACCATTTCGTTGGCGACGTCGAATATCGCGTTTCCGGCGCGCACCGTCGGAACCGATGCGATCGCGAAAACGCTCGTGAGCGATTTCGGCGCTCAGTATGCGCAGTGCCGGACCTATTACGTGTGCGACTCGCTGACGGTCAATGACCGCACGATCGACGCTTTACCGTGGCTGGTGGTGATGCGCGAACTCGCGACCGGGGCCTTGCGCGTCGGCCATGGCGTGTATCGCTGGAGATTCGATGACGCGGCGAACGTCACGGGTTTTCATATCCACATCGCGCGCATGGATGTCGTGCCCGATGCGGACGGGGCCTTGCTCGCAGCGTTGCAAAAGGGCTTGAGCTATCCGTGGCTCGCGCCGGCCGACCTGCGCGAGCATTTCACGTCGCTCGCGCGAAGTACGCCGGCGCTGGCGTTCGTCGAGGCGTTTAGCCGGCCGGCGATTGTTGTTGCACTAGACGATAACCATACCGGCGCATAAAACGAATCACGCGTAAAAAATCCCTGCCCGTGTAGCCACGGCGCAGGGATTTTTCGTGTTGCCGGACACGCCAGAAAGGCGATTTATTTCGCCGCGCTGACCATGTAATCGACAGCGGCTTTCACGTCAGTATCGGAGGCAGTGGAGCCGCCCTTCGGCGGCATCGCGCCCTTGCCGTGCAGCGCGTAGTTGTAGACGGTGTCCATCGGTTCTTTCAGCCGCGCCGCCCAAGCGTCCTTGTCGCCGAATTTCGGTGCGTTCAACACGCCTGCCGCGTGACATGCCTGGCAAACCTGCTGATACAGCGCCTTGCCGGCTTGCGATGCGTCCGCGCTTTGCGTGGCGCCTGCTGCTGGCGCGGCTGCTTGCGGCACGCTAGCCATCGCCGCCAGGGCAGCTGCGGCTTGGGCGGCCGCAGCGTCCGAGGCGCCGGCCGGCGCCGCGGCGGCTGCGCCCGACGCTGCTGCCGCACCCGAAGCCGCCGCTGCGGGTTGAGCCGGTTCAGGGAAGCTCGCGCCGGAGTTGTTCACCATATACGCCACCGCGCGGGCGACTTCGAAGTCGCTGTAGTCGTCAGGGCTGGTGCCGCCGCGCGCGGGCATCGCGCCCTTGCCGGTCAGCGCCGTATGCAGGAGCGTGTCGAAGCCTTGCGTGATGCGCGGCGCCCAGTCGGCGGTATTGGTGAATTTCGGCGCGCCTGCCGTGCCCGACGCGTGACACGCGGAGCAAACGGCCTTGTAGACTTCTTCGCCGGATTTGTAGACGCGCGGCGCGTTGGCGTCACGAATGTCGACCTGCGCCAACGGCTTGATGCGGGCGCTGACCTCGGCTTCGGAGAGACTGTCTGTGCCGGCGCCGGTGCGGGTCGAGTTATCGACGTAGACCGCCAGCAGAACGATGATAACGATCGGTACAGCAAACCCCGCGATGATCGCAGCGACGAGCTGCTTGGGGGTTTTGATCGGGGCTCCGTGTGGTGCTTCGCTCATGCTTGTCTCGTCTCCGTGGGTATGTGAGCGGTACAGCGTGACGGCAACTTCTTGTTCTTGAATCAGCCACGGACGATTATAGACGCAACGTTTCGGCGGCGGCGAGCGGCGCGGCGAGGTGTTCAGCAGGCGTTTACCCGCATCGTCGGGCGCTCCTTGCGGCGCTCGGGCGGCGGTTCTGAAGCGCCAAATATCGCCATGCAGGCCGTCCGGTGGACGGTTCGGACGAAACCGGGTATCCTTGCGGTCTCGCTTTGGCGTCGCTCCCGCTCAGGTTGCCGCGCTTTCGTGTTGAAGCGCCCGTAGCTCAATGGATAGAGTACTGCCCTCCGAAGGCAGGGGTTGCTGGTTCGATCCCAGCCGGGCGCACCAACCCTGACAAGGGTTCCAACGAATCCACCCGTTTTCTCCCCCTCCGAACTACAGCTAAATTGCAGCTAACTGCGGTATAGCTGGCACCATCATCGGCTGCACCCACTGAGCCAGGTGATCGGCCGACAGGTGCGCGTACCTTTGCACCATCTCTAGCGTTTCCCATCCCCCCAGCTCCTTCAGCACCTGTAACGGCGTGCCGCGCTGCACATACCAGCTTGCCCACGTGTGGCTTTGGCGCAGCCGACACGGCCGCCGAGGTATTCGGGTGCAATGAAATCGAACCGTTGCAGCGGCGGTTCGCGCAGCTTAATGACTGGATCGGTGAGGAGGTCGTGCGCTTCAAGCCATATTCGATCAGGTCGCCGACGGCGGCCTAGCGATGGGGACACGTCCTACGGAGCGTGTCGAAATTGATAATTGTGCGGCAGCGTTCGCTTGTCGTTCGTGTCGACCCTCCAAGTCATAGAAAGGTGTGCCCAGACTTGGCCGACTTATTAGCGAGTGTGACGGGATCCCCCGAGCTTACGGCTAGTTCACTTCCACGCTCCCGAATTGCTCCGGCTGCACTTTGCAAAAGTCGTCAAGAACGGCGAAAACCTTGGGTAGGTGCTCGGAGTATGTGGCCACGTAGTTCAACGTAACAACCCGCCTATCAATTCCGGGTAGGTTTGATGCTTGAATTTGAGGCTTGATCGACAACCAATACTTCTTCAACTCTTCGGGGCAAAGACCCGCAACCAGACCATTCACCGTAGCAACGTACCCTCTATCGCTACCGCCAGCCCAGAAGCTACTCTCTAGGTTGCGGAGACAATGATCCGCGAAAAGAAAGATGTTGTCACGGTCGATCAGGGGGTTGAAACATGTGTCAAAGAGGTACTTATTCATTACGGCACTGATGCCGCCAGAGTCGCCCGTCCCAGACTCATCATAGAAACCACAGCCGATACCCGAGCCCGACGGGTTTAAACGATTTGCAAGCTGATAACCGGTCGTCAGCTCCCACGTCTGCTTGCACAGCTCGCGAGCGCTGGTGCTCAACCCATGGGCTAACGCAATGGCACAGAGCTGGAGAGGCGTCTGAAGATGTACGCTAGTGTTCTGAGTTAGAAATTCATTGAAAGATGTCAATCCCGTACTAAAGTGTCTTGTATGGCACTTGATACGGGA